>NZ_CP024636.1:3537514-3640537 GCF_009728735.1 Pantoea phytobeneficialis | reverse complement strand
TGGTACCGGTGGAAAAAACGTCCGGGAGCTCAGTCAGGGGGCGTGCGCGGATGTCAAAAACAGGCCCGGCAGACGTAAGGGCGAAACTGTATATGGCGGCGATCGTAGCGATCAGGTGGAATGCCCCGGCGAAGGCGCTGTACCAGAGGCTAATCGCGAAGGGCAAAGCCAGCAAGGCCGCGCTTGGAGCGGTGATGCGCAAGCTGGTTCATCAGTGCTTCGGGGTGCTGAAAACGCGGATGAAGTGGGATGAAAATTACGCAGCTACCGCTTGACGTTCAAGACGGTAGCTACGGAATGTGCTTGCTTTTCGTTATGCGGCTGTCTTTCTTCGCTTCATACCAATTAATGTCGGGAACACAAACAGCGACTGCCCCAACCCGCGATTGGTCAGTGACCACACCAACACCGAACACAACGAACAGATGGCTACGATGGCAATCGGATACAAGCACGCCCAAAGTATCGAGAACCACGCCTGCTCGTACAGATGATGGCGCTGCGCAAATAAAATGGCTGACATGCCAAAATATTCAATAAATATGCGATGAATAACATAAATTTGCAGGGTATTGCGGCCAATCCAGTTCAGATAGGTCATGCGGAAATGCGCATTCAGCCAGCGGCAAATCGCCACGCTTAACAGCACCGCGATGATGCACAGAAACAGGTTCCTGCCGACACCAAAGATAATGTTTACCCCCGCAAAGGCGGCCAGCAGTGCCCAGGGGACCATATTTTCCCGCTTCCAGCTACTGAGCCGCAGCATCAGTGGACTCCAGAACGCCCCCAGCAGGAAAAACAGAAGATATTGCGCCAGACTCTGCGGTCCCCAGTACGGGATAATTTTCACTACCGCCAGATAATTCAACACCACCGCCACCGCCAGCAACGCCATTCTCTGCTCGCGAAAGATCTTGGCTAACAGGAAATAAATGCCCAGACCGTAGAGATACCATGACGTGCTCATCGCCATAAAGGTGAGCTTCAGAAACTCCAACAGCGATCCGGCATAGGCCGCATTGGTATTGTCAGAAATACGTTGCCCGGTGATTTCCGATGAAATGCCATCGATGGACCACCACTGAATAAATCCCCATAAAATATAGAGATAGAACAGATTGGTAATGCGGCTGGTGAAAACCTGCTTCCACGGGCGATTCATGATGCCATTCGCCGCCAGCAGTCCCGACACAAAGAAGAAGGCAGGCATACGCAGTGGCGACAGAATCGTATTAAACTTCACCCAAATTTCCGCTGGCAGCCAGCCTGCCGACAGATAATGCACGGTATTTTCGAATCCGGGTAAAACCGTATGGTAGAGCACCACTAACAAAATGCAGGTGCCTTTAAGGGTGTTCACCCATAATATCTCATCGGTCCTGGTGTTATTCATATGATTAACTCCCGCTGTGTCAGTCTTGAACGCGAAATTTGACGCCGAGAAATGAGGTATGACATTTTTAATAGTGAGAGGGATTATCAAACAGGCGAGGCAATCTGACTGTAGCGAAAGTCTTAAAAAATTTTTACTGGCCCTATATAACAATGCGTTACGTCATAACACCGACCAGCATAACTAAGCAGGCTAATAATTTTCTCCATTTATTTAAACGTTAAAGTGAATATTGATACACATCAATCGCAAATAAACGCGGTCAATAATTAAGATTTACTCACCTGCTTTCAATCCACACGATAATCAAATAAAAGTAAAAATAAACAGCATGTGGCAGAGAGTTAAGAAAAAAAATTCTGCCTGTGCTGCTTGTAAATGGCGAAATGGCCAGTTTTCACTGGCCTGTATTTCATCAGGATAACGGCGATGATTTTGCTTCAGTGGCTTGCTTACGCAGTAAACGTGGGTAGAGAAACAGCATCCGCCCCGGACCATGATTTAATAGCGTCCAGACCACTAATGACAGCGAAGTACAGACGGCTACCCCTGCCAACGGCATCAGTAATGCCCATGCCCAGCTAAAGGTGGTGTTACCAAACCAGCCATAGTGCAAAGCGAGCGTTAGCGCACTTAATCCCAGCAGTTCAATAAAGATGCGGTGCAGCACATAAATCTGTAGCGTGTTCCGGCCAATCCAGTTAAGCCACGCCATATTGCAACGTTGATTGAGGAAGCGGCACAGCACAATGCCAAACACGATGGTCAGCAGGCTATAGAAGGGATTCTTGTAACTACCGCCGACATGATGCGCCACACCGATTAACGCGATACCGGCCAGGAGCAGCCAGTGTTGCCGCTCAAGGTGGCTGATGACGATCAATCTCTCGCTAAAGAAAACGCCAAGCAGAAAGTAAAGATAGTTCTGAGCCACGCTGGCGGGGCCCCAACCGGGGATCAGACTGAGCTGAGCAGCATAGTTAGCCACAATTGCCAGCAGCACCAGCGCCACCTTCTGGCGGTGAAACAGCTTGGTGAACAGGAAAAAGCCTGCCAGCGCATAAAGATACCAAAGGCTGGTCATCGACAGCAGCAGCAACTTGATGAACTGAAGTGGAGAATCCGCGTAGGCGGCGTTTTTCGCCGTCGATAAGCGGTCACCCATCATATGCGTTGAAATGTAGTGGATGCACAGCCACTGAATCACGCCCCACAGCAAATAAAGATACAGTATGTTGCTGAATTTCTTCGTAAACACTTCCTGCCAGCTTTTTTTACTGATGGCGCTCGCCGCCAGCAGGCCAGAGACGAAGAAGAAAGCGGGCATACGTAACGGGGAGAGGTATTTATTAAAGGTCACCCAGCCTTCAGCAGGGATGATCCCGGCGGTCAGATACTGCAACGATGGGGCAAAAGTGGTGATGATAGCGTGGTGCAGAACCACCAGCAAAATACAGCCGCCTTTTAGCGTATTGATCCAGAGTATCTCTTGCCTGGCAGACGTCATTGTTAAGTCCTGATTGTGTCATGAATTTGTAAATAATTATTTTTATTTATTAATTCATCACAATCAGTACCACTCTTAAAAAGACCGCAAGAACCCAGCAGAGTAAATGAACGTAAAATAAATACTTAAAAATCAGTACAATGAGAAAATCAGGCTGATTTTTTTCGGAAGAAACTGATGTGGAAAAATGAGGAAAACGCCGTGAATCATCCACGGCGCTTAAGATTATTGATTAAGGAATTTATCGAGGAACTGTCGGGTACGGGCATGTTGCGGATTGCTGAACAGCGCCTTCGCCACCCCCTGCTCAACGATACGGCCCTGATCCATAAAGATGGCACGGTCAGCAACGTCGCGGGCAAAGCTCATCTCATGGGTGACAATCACCATCGTACGCTTCTCTTCCGCCAGCGCACGGATGGTATTCAGTACCTCCCCCACCAGCTCAGGATCAAGCGCTGAGGTGGGTTCGTCGAACAGAATCACCTGTGGGCGCATTGCCAGTGCGCGCGCTATCGCCACACGCTGCTGCTGTCCACCGGACAAGCGTCGCGGGAAGCTCTCTTCCTTACCGTGCAGCCCCACTTTCTCCAGCAATGAACGTGCACGCGCAATGGCCTCCGCTTTCGGTTCACCTTTGACGATCACCGGCCCTTCGATAATGTTTTCCAGTACCGAACGATGGGGGAACAGATTGAAATTCTGGAACACGAATCCCACCTGCTGACGCAGACGGCGCACCAGTTCCTTCTGTTTGTTGATGCCGAGAGCAGCATCGACGGCAATCTCGCCCACCCGGATGGTGCCACTATCCGGCACTTCCAGCAGGTTGATGCTGCGCAATAAGGTAGTTTTACCCGAACCGCTCGGCCCGATAATCGCAACCACTTCGCCAGAAGCCACGTCCAGATCGATACCGTGCAGCACCGTCTGGCCGTGAAACTGTTTCACCAGCTGACGTACTTCAATGGCACTCATTTCACCTCCCGATCCTGACGATTAACATGCGCTTCCAGTCGATTCTGCAAGGCGGAGAGTACCGTCGCCATCACCCAATAAATCACCGACGCCGCCAGGTACATGGTAAACACCTCCAGGGTACGCGAGGTGATCAACTGCGCCTGACGGAACAACTCCGGCACCTGAATCGTGGCCGCCAGCGAGGTATCTTTCACCAGGCTGATAAAGCTGTTGCCCAATGGCGGTAGCGCGGTACGTGCCGCTTGCGGCAGGATCACGCGACGCAGCGTTTGCCACGGCGTCATACCGATACTGGCCGCCGCTTCCCACTGACCACGCTCAATCGCAGCAATCGCGCCACGTAGCGATTCCGAGGCGTAAGCGGCGGTGTTTAACGACAGACCAATCATGGCGGAAGGAATGGGATCCAACTCGATACCAAACTGCGGCAGGCCGTAGTAGATCATAAACAGCTGGGCGATAAGCGGCGTGCCACGAAAGATCGACACATAACATCGCGCCAGCCAGTTAATCGGCCAGAAGTGCGACAGGCGCATCAATGCCAGCACAAAGCCAAGTATCAGCCCGAAGAACATGCCGCCGATACTCAGTTGCAGTGTGAACACCGCGCCTTTGAGTAAAAATGGTGCTGAATCCAGCACCAGTTGTAGGCTTTCCTGCATTATTTAGTAACGTCCGCGCCGAACCATTTCTCGGAAAGTTTGCTCAGGGAGCCATCTTTCTGCATATCAGCAATCGCCGCATCAATCGCTTTCAGCAGATCATCATTACCTTTACGCAGTGCCACGCCAGATTCCAGACGCGAGAAGGCCGGGCCTGCCACTGCCATGGTATCGCCAGTTTTCTTCACCAGATCCAGCGCGGCCAGACGATCCACCAGGATGGCATCAAGGCGGCCTGAACGCAGGTCCTGATATTTGGTTGGGTCATCATCATAGGTGCGGATATCCACGCCCTTCACGTTATCACGCAGCCACTGTTCATAGTTGGAGCCGAGACCCACACCGACTTTCTTACCGGAGAGATCGTCCGGCTTAGTAATGCTGCCCGCGTTTTTCTTCAGCGTCAGCGCCTGCACACCGGAAATGGTGTACGGCGTGGAGAAGTCATATTTCTTTTTACGCTCATCCGAAATGGTGACCTGGTTGATGACCACATCGATACGTTTTGAATCCAGCGCGGCCAGCATACCGTCCCATTTGGTTGGTTTCAGGCTGGCTTTCACGCCAAGATGCTGCGCCAGTTGCTGGGCGAATTCCACTTCGAAACCGGTCAGTTTGCCGTTTTCATCCTGGAAGCTGAACGGCGGATAGGTTCCTTCCAGCCCCACCAGCAGCGTGCCGCGTTCTTTCACTTTATTCAGCAGATTTTCTGCCGCGAAGGTTTTCACATTGAAACCGGCGACCAGCGCCACCGCCATCACTCCCATCACCAGTTGGCGACGAACCTGTGAGAAAGCCATAAATACCCCATTTATTATTTGTGAGTTGTGTGTGTTGTGTGCGTTATTTCACCGGGTCAGGCAAATAACAGCCGGATTATAAACCTTTTTTTACCTGCGTCTCAGACCGAAGGATGATAAGCAAATAACGCGGGTGATCCGCCGGTATGGACAAATAACAACGGGCCTTCACGACGGAAACGGTTCTGGCTGATGCCGTCAATCAAACCGGCCATCGCTTTTCCGGTATACACCGGGTCAAGCATGATGCCTTCCAGCCGCGCCAGCAGCTTCACCGCCTCCATCCCCTCTTCGTTCGGTTCGCCGTAGCGCGGAGCATAATATTCATCCCACAGCGTAATGGGCGCGCGCGCTGCAACCTCCAGCTGCTGCGCCAGTGCCGTGCGGATGCGCTCAACCACGGGCAGTTGATCTGCCACTTTGCGCGACACCGTCACACCCACCAGCTCGCTGTCCGGCAGCAGTTGCTCCAGACCAACCGCCAGGCCAGCATGGGTACCGGCACTGCCGGATGCCACCACCACGGCGGCAAAATCCACCACGCCTTCGCTTTGATGCGCAATTTCCTGGGCACATTCCACATAACCGAGTGCACCCAGTGCATTGGAACCGCCCACCGGCACCACATAAGGACGAAAACCCTGTGCTTCGAGACGTTCAGCCTGCTCCGCCAACTGTGCCGTCGGATTATGCAACGCATCGACCATCACCACCTCGACGTCCATCAGGTCCAACAGCAGTCGGTTGCCGTTACTCAGGTAGTTTTGTGCCGTGGTGCCAATCGGGTTTTCCAGCAACGCCACGCACTTCAGACCAAGACGTGCCGCCACTGCCGCTGTCTGACGTACGTGGTTAGATTGTATTGCACCCGCCGTCAGCAGCACATCCGCGCCTTCGCGCAGCGCATCGGCCGCGAGGAATTCGAGTTTGCGTAGCTTGTTACCACCGAGCGCCACCGGGGTGAAATCATCACGTTTAATGAAAATATCACGCCCAAGATAGTCAGAAAGACGGGGCAAATGCTCTAGCGGCGTGGGAGCACCCAGCAGCTCAAGACGAGGGAATTGGTGCAAAAGATGTAAGGACAATGCAGCCTCCATTCGGGCAAATTGCAATTATTCTTACAGTGTTGCAGAAGATGAGAAAAGTCGCACCCGGAATTCACCGGGTGCAGCCCCTGTTGCTGGCGTCTTCGACAACAACAGGGGGAGGATCACAGTTAGCTGCGCTGCCAGCCTAAAAACTGGTCATATTTACGCAAAGCGATGCGGTAATTATTATTACCGGCATCAGGTAAATCGTTCTCCAGACACTCATGCCAGCTGTTGCCCCGCAAACGTTCTGCCGGGAAATTTTTCGCCTTGAGCATGTCATCGAGTCGACGTAAACGCACCACGTATTCGCGGATGGTGCTGTGACTCATCTCAGTCTGTTCAAAGAGGTATTGCTTGAACGCCATGATATCGAAGTAATTCGGATGAGTATTACAAAAAATATCGCTGCAAAAACGGCACAACGCAGTCAATTCCGGCTGGAGTTTCATCCACACCTGATCGTCAATCATTTGGTCCATGCGAGCAATGGCCTCTTTATTGATGATCTGGCCGCGGAACACTAACGCCATACGGTCAAGAACCTTGCCACAATGTGAACAATTGCTTTGGCTGTGCTTGTAGTCTTTAAGGTAGCGACTTAAAGGTCTGGCTTTGGATTTGGCTCCCATTGCTGAGTCCCCGGTTTTATTTTTTTTTGGATCCCCAGGAACTGATTCTGTCAGCGCGCTCCCGTTAAACGGGCACGCAGGCGTTTGATCGCCTGACTGTGCAGTTGGCTGACGCGGGATTCGCCCACTTCCAGCACCGCGCCAATCTCCTTCAGGTTCAGTTCTTCCTGGTAGTACAGTGTCAGCACTAATTTTTCACGCTCGGGCAATGCCTCGATCGCTTCAATTACGCGCTCACGCAGATTCCCTTCCATCAGTTGATGAAGCGGGTTGGCTTCTTCATGCCCTTCCGTCACCAGCTCTGCGCTGTCACCGTGTTCTTCCCGATACTCGTCGTAGGAGAAGAGTTGGCTGTTGTTGGTATCGAGCAGAATCTGCCGATACTCCTCCAGCGAAACATTCAATTGATCAGCCACTTCCTGCTCGGTAGCCGCGCGCCCCATCGCTTGCTCTACCTGATGCATGGCGCCAGCCACTTCGCGCGCATTACGGCGTACGCTACGAGGTGCCCAGTCGCGACTGCGCAATTCATCCAGCATTGCTCCCCGGATACGCTGCACGGCGTAGGTGGTAAAGGCGGTGCCCTGTAACGCGTCGTAGCGTTCCACGGCATTCAGTAAGCCAATGCCACCGGCCTGCAACAGATCGTCAAGCTCAACGCTGGCGGGCAACCGTACCTGTAGGCGAAGCGCTTCGTGCCGCACCAGAGGAACGTAGCGCTGCCAGAGCGAATGTTTATCCATCACGCCATCGGCGGTATAGAGATCGTTCACGTTGACTACCCTGCGTTAATAAAGTTATCGGCATGATTATCTAATTCTGTAGGGCGTTTTGATTGGAGGAATAGGCGGGCAAAGCGCGGTTATTTCAATTTGTAATTGATGGCGGCACAGCAGGCCGCCACCCAAGACTTCCCTAACGCAGATTACGCAGGCGCTGGCGCGTGCCGGGCGGTACGTTGTCCCATAACACGCAGGTTTTCCCCTCAAGCGACTGATAGAAAGGGCTAATGTTGCCATCGCTTTCAAGTTGCGCGTTGAACACCACCTGACCGGTTTCCGCATCGATGCTTAACATGCGGTTAATAAATAGCCGCTGTAAGTCACTGCGCAGGAACAAACCGTTATCCACGCTATTATCGGCGAGAAATCCTTCTTCATTTTCCTGAGTATCGATATGACAGGCTTCGACCCACGGCCAGCTGTGTCGTTCAGTCAATCGCGTGCCAGTGATCACGCAAGCGCCGTAGCGCGCTTTAACCGCCGCGCTAAACTCGGCCTGACTGGCACGCTGGAATACTCGCGCTTTAACCCGCCTGCCGACTTCAGTACCGGGCATCACCGCAATCGGGACTTTATGTTGCGGTGTACTCAGCACCACCAGGAATTGCACCTTGCGCGATAATGGAAAACAGGGATGAGCCTGCGGGTCGAACAACTGCCAATATTCGTCGTCTTCATTCTGGCGCATCAGCACCAGCTTAAAGCCACGGCTTGCCAGCAGGTTCTGCGCCTCTGCCGAATGGGGATCGAGCATCGCGTAGACGCGGGTTTCCCCGACGACCTTCCAGCGATTTTCTTTCTTTATTTCGTCAGTGCGGCGGAAATAGAGGAAAGCCTGCTGGTTCTTCAGGTAATGCTCAAAGCGACGCAGATAGTTTTTGCGTTCGTTGTCGTCCGAGACAAACAGCAGATCCTCAATCGGGCTATTAATCTCCTGCTGAGCGAACACCGCGCGTATCACCAAATTGCGATAGCTGGTTGACGGGCTCAGCAACCCACGGGCGGTAAGCTCTTTATCATCAGGATTTTGCTGCATGTAGCGCAACGCGATCTCTTCGAAAGTCAGTAGCTCACCGGGTAACAAGTCATAATTGAAGCGCATAGACACCCCAGAAAATGGAAAAAGTACGGCAAAAATTCGTGTGATTCTGAAGGGAGTTATCGGCAGATTTGCAGGGTTCTGTAACAGGTTGGTTACTTTTTTATGGTATCCATACAAAGGTCATTTTTCTGCCCCTTATCCCCTGCATTACCGGCTTTTTTAGTGTTTATTTGCGCCATTAATTACCCTGACTCACTCGTATGCTGCTGTCATGACTCTTCACGCGCAGTGAATGGACCAAGATGAGAGCAAATTATGAAAGGAATGGTGTTGGCGGGCACAAGCTCCCGATTACATCCTGTGTGCACGCCGTGGTGTTACGGCCGTCCGATGTGGTGGAGTTGACCCCATGCGTATCCTGCTGACAGGCGCGGGCGGCCAACTCGGGCGCACCCTGATTGATCGCTTACCGACAGAATGGGATATTCATCCTTTCACGTCTGGTGAACTGAATATTACGCACTATCCATCCGTAAAACACAGGTTCCTGAATCTGCGCCCGGATGTTGTCATTAATGCTGCTGCTTACACCGCAGTGGACAAGGCGGAAAGCGAACCCGAACATGCAATAGCGGTCAATGCAGAAGGTCCGGCTTTGCTGGCTGAAGCGGCGAATCAAACGGGCGCTCGTCTAATTCATGTGTCTACGGACTATGTTTTTGATGGCAATAAATCGACGCCTTGGGTGGAAGGTGACACGCCCTCCCCGATCAATGTTTACGGCTTAAGTAAATTTGCCGGGGAGGTGCGGCTGATTAACACCTTACCTGATGCCTTAATTGTGCGTTCATCCTGGGTGTTTAGTGAATATGGTCAAAACTTTGTACGTACC
Organism: Pantoea phytobeneficialis; assembly: GCF_009728735.1. NCBI lineage: Bacteria > Pseudomonadati > Pseudomonadota > Gammaproteobacteria > Enterobacterales > Erwiniaceae > Pantoea > Pantoea phytobeneficialis. The sequence goes on along the minus strand of NZ_CP024636.1, from coordinate 3,630,752 downwards.
ATGCTCGACATCGGATTGCAGCGTCGGCAACTCAGTGTTATCGAAGATCAGATTGGTAATCCCACCTACGCCGGTGATTTAGCCGATTTTCTCATCTTTTTGGCGCAGAAACCGCAGGTTAAAGGAGTTTTGCATTTTGCCGGCAATGAAACCATCAGTTGGTTTGGCTTTGCGCAGGCGATTTTCCAGGCAGCAACGGCTATCTGTCCGGCCTACGCCAGCATGCAACTCACCCCCATTAGTAGTGAACAGTGGCCATCACCGGCAAAGCGCCCACGGAATTCAGTCCTGTGCAGCTTACGCCTGGCCGAGTTAGGTTTCCCTTCTTCGGATTGGCGCGCCCGTTTAAGCGAGGTGGTCCCTCAACTGCTGGCAGCAAACGTGTTGAAAAAGGCAAATTGAGCCAAAAACCCTGTCTGTTTCTGCCATTGCACTGACCCAAGCCTGAATAAAATAAGGCGGTTAAATTTACTCAGGCTAAGGTTGGACGCCATGTCTTCACCCTCCCGGGCGCTGCTGCTTGATGCGGGATTCGCCTCACTGCCCTTTCTGGATGTATTACGCCAGCACGGTTACCGCACGGCGGTGTGCGGCAGCAAAACCCAAGACCCTGGCCATCGTTTTGCAGATGACAGCAGTCCTGTTAACTATGGTGATGTGCAGCAAGTCATTGACCTGTGTCGCGAATGGGGCATCTCGGCCCTGCTGCCCGGCGTCACGGATGTCTCGTATCTCACCGGTTCACGCGTCGCAGAACAACTTGGTTTTTCCGGATTCGACACTCCGGATGTTGCCGATACGTTGTTCCAGAAGGACCAGTTTCGCCAATGGGCACAGGCTAACCATTTCCCGGTGCCAGCAGCGGTACAGCAGTTAAGCGAAAGCAATGGATTGTCTTTACCGCTGATCGTTAAGCCAGTTGACGCCTACAGCGGGTTAGGGATTACCCATATCTCTGAACGCGAACAGTTAGCTGCTGCTTTCCTCGCTGCTCAACAGGCTTCACGTAGCGGTGAAGCGTTGATTGAGCAGTTTATTAATGGCACGCTGCACAGTCACTCCGCCTTTATTCGTAAAGGTGAAATCGTCTGCGAATTTTATGTCGATGAGTTTTGCACCGTTTATCCGTGGCAAGTCAACAGCAGTTCTCTCACCACGCAACTGAGCCGCACATTACAGGATCGCGTCAGCGATTGTCTGGCGACGTTGACGTCACAGCTCAATCTGTGTGATGGCCTGCTACACACCCAGTTTATGACCGACGGCAACGATTTTTGGTTGATTGAACTGACACGACGTTGTCCAGGTGATCTCTACAGCCGCCTGATCAGCCTGTCGACCGGTGTGCCTTACAGCAGCCATTTTGTCGCCCCCTTTATCAATATTGATGACCACTTTGACCAACGCCGCCCGGTACGCCAGCGTTTTATCGCCCGTCATACCGTCTCCGTCGCCGAAGCAACCCGTTTCGCGGGTTTTCACTTTGCCGCATTACCGGCAAAAATACTCGATGTCATCCCCCTCAAGTTACCGGGCGATGCACTGGAAGCCGCGCCGCGCGACCGCGCAGGACTGGTGTTTGCCGAGTGCGACAGCCTGACCAGGCTGGCGCAACTGACGCCGCATCTGAACCAGTATCTTAATCCCCCGATGCAACAGGAGAGAAAGTCATGACCCAACCACTCAGGATTGCCTTCCTTGGTGGCGGCATCAATTCCGCCATCGGCCAGACTCACAAAATTGCCGCCCAGATGGATGGTGAATTTCATCTGGTCGCTGGCTGTTTCAGCCGCGATGCACAGATAAATCAACAAACAGCGCAGATCTGGGGCATCGCCACCGATCGTCTGTACGACCATTATGAAGCGCTGCTGGCAGCAGAACATTCACAACTGGATGCGGTGGTGATTTTACTGCCTACGCCGCATCATCTCGACGTCATCGTGCGCTGCCTTGAATATGGTGTCGCGGTGATATGTGAAAAGGCATTGGTGGAGTCAGTCGCCAGCGCGCTGGTGGTCAGCCACACCCTGCAACGTACTGGTGGTCGTCTGTTTGTTACCTATAACTACAGCGGTTACCCAATGGTGCGCGAGCTGCGCCAGCGCATTGCCGATGGCGAGCTGGGGAATATCCAGCAGATCCTGGTAGAGATGCCGCAGGAGGGCTTTAGCCGTCGCAATATGGCCGGGGATGTAGCACGGCCACAAAGCTGGCGTCAGTCCGACGGAGTGATCCCCACGGTATCGCTCGATCTCGGTGTTCATGTGCATCAGTTAGTGGATTTTATTGCGCAACGTCGGGCGACCGATGTCTATGCGATCAATAGCCACTTCACGACGTTACCCAACATTATCGACACCGTCCATGCTGTTTCCCGCTATGAAGATGGTCTGGTATGCCAGTATTGGTACGGCAAGGCGGCGCTGGGTTACCGCAATGGCTTACGTATCCGGGTAATGGGCGATAAAGGTAGCGCGGAGTGGTTACAGGTGGAACCGGAAACCCTGAAACTCAGCAATGTGCACGGCCAGGTCACTTTGATTGACCGTACCGATAATGCCAACCGCATCGCTAACCTGCCACGCTACTGCCGCTTCAAGGCAGGTCATCCGGCTGGATTTATCGAAGCCTTTGCTAACTACTATGCGGATATCGCCCAGAGTTTACGTGGCGAACACAACGACTACAGTCAGGGTATTGATACGGCACTGAGCGGGCTGAATTTTCTCGAAAAAGCCCAACGCAGTGCCACGTTACACCAGCCAGTAACGCTGCTGGACTTGCTTTCCCATCCCGCCACTGCGACCGGTTAATGCGCTAACACTTTGCTCCCCCCTTTCGGGGGGAGCCGTTCTCAGGCCGCCGCGGTCTGACTGGCTGCCAACACAATATCAATAATGCGCACTTGCTCTGTCTCAGTCAGCGTGGGATGGATCGGCAGGCACAGCACCTGCTGGGAAGTGGCACTGGCAACCGGCAGATTGTCAGGATGAGACGACTCATAACCTTTATACATCGGGAACTGCGAAATCAGTGGATAGAAGTAGCGACGGGCGTAAATCCCTGCGTCCTTCATCTGTTGATAAAGCTGGTCGCGCGTCAGCGGAAAGTGTTCCGGGTGGATAAACAGCGGGCAGTAGGCGTAATTCCATTCGGTTTGCGCATCCGCCTGCAACAACGATACCCCTGGCACCACGGCTAACGCCTCAGCATAGCGTTGATAAATTCGTTGACGCACACCAAACGCGGCATCCACATGCTTTAGCTGCAACATACCAAATGCCGCCTGGAATTCGCTCATTTTGCCATTGATGCCCGCCGCTACGACCGTTGTTTCATCAGCAAAACCGAAGTTCTTCAGATAATCAATGCGACGTTTAATCTTCTCATCCGGGCAAATAATCGCACCGCCTTCGAAGGTATTAAACACCTTCGTGGCATGGAAACTCAGCACCGATAAATCACCATGATTCAGGATGCTGACCCCTTCACGTTTCACGGCAAAAGCGTGTGCCGCGTCATAAATCACGCGTAAGCCATAAGTATCGGCAATGCGCTGAATCGCATCGGTGTCACACGGCAGGCCGTAACAATGCACAGGCATGATGGCGCTGGTTTTAGGCGTAATTGCCGCCTCAATTTTGGCCGGGTCGAGGTTACAGGTTTGAGGATCAATATCGACAAACACCGGCTTGATGCCGTTCCACAACAACGAATGTGAGGTTGCCACAAAGGAGTATGGTGTGGTGATCACCTCACCATCAATACGCAGCGCCTGTAACGCGGTCATCAATGCCAGCGTGCCATTAGAAAACAAGCAGATATGTTTCACACCCAGGTATTCTGCCAGCGCAGCTTCCAGGGCCTGGTGATACGGGCCCCCGTTGGTCAGGTATTTGCTCTGCCAGATATTTTCGAGGTAAGGAATAAACTCCTCCAGTGGCGGCAGTAAGGGGCTGGTCACCAGAATATTTTTGTTGTCGTAATGTGGCGCGATTTTTTTCATCGTGGCCCCCTGCGGGCAAAGTAATGTGTCACGGTTAATGGAGATCTACACCGGCCTGCTGCCAAAAGGTCGCAAGCGTGTTTGTCGTTGACTGGTTTTCGCGGGTTACTGGCGACACAACTGCCGACTCAACGTTCTGATGCCATTCACGTAAGCGAGTAATCCAAACATTGTCTTTATTCCTTACCGCTGCTACTGACCCGCCGTGTGCCAACGCGATATGCTCACTGCACAACACCGGAAGCGAAGCCGCCTGGTAATGCAGCAGGGGCAAATTATCTTTGAAGCGGTTTTCATCATTGTTGAGACGAAACAGCACCGCCAGATTGACTTGCAGGGATATGATGTCATCAGCGTTCACTAGCACAGAGTGCGTTCGATGTATTTCACTCACACCGGCAAACCAACCGGCGGGAACATCGCCACGAATGACCCAATCGATAAATCCCGCGGTTTCGTTGATGACAGGGGCAAAGAAGCGCTTATCAGCATCACTTAATTGCAGAGTGTCACATAACACCCGCAGTTTCGTGCCGCGTGGGGCGACTCCTAACTGAAGTTTTGGCATGACCACCAACGATGGCAGGGAATAGACCGTTTGCTTACGTTTTTGCAGCCAGAGTTTTAATTCTTCGTTGCGTACCAGCCAGCCAGCGAGCCAATCGGCATGCAACAGTCCCTGGACTGCTTGCTGATTGATGCCAGCCTCAGGTAAGCAATACGTCTGGCAACCGGTCATGGTGGTAATCGACTTAAGATGCCCCAGTTGGCGTTCGCCTACCTCCGCCGATATGATCAGCATGTCTGGCTGTAAGCGCACCAACACCCAAGGCGCGAGGGCATCATATGTGAGCAACGCAATCTGTTGTTGCTGCGCCATCGCGCTCAGTATCTCACCCAGGTAAGCGCTGGCGGGCATGCCTTTATCTCCCTGTACCCAAACGACGCGTGGGATGTTTGCCTGGGTGAATGCTGGCCACATTTGCTTGACGCTTTCATCAACCGTGAAGGGTTCGCCATACAGAGAATGACTGGGGTGATAGCCAGGGTCACAGAATAGACTTCTGCCCCATTGCTGCTGAAGATGCGAAGCCTCGACAGAAGATGGATTAAATCCACGCGCATCAGCATCAGTTGCGACCACACTGTGGGGCGTCCAGATGGACAGGTAACCGGCTTGCGCGACCTTGAGGAAAAAATCGATTTCCGCCAGAGCAATGTCGCCATAACTCTCGTCCAGTCCCTTCATCTCATGCCAGCATGTTTGGCGAACCACCAGGCATTGCCCATCTAACAGGCGAGAATAACGGTCACTTTGCAGGAAACCGGCGGCGATCATCGAATCCCAACGTTCGCCCTTACCAATGTGCCCGGCAAGGCCACGATAACCACCAATGATGCCAGCCGACAGGATATGCTGCTCCGTATGGATCAGTTTTGGACCAACCACAGCCACTTCCTGACGTTGAGCGTGATTCATCAGCGCAGAAAGCCAGTTATCACTAAAGAAAATCAGGTGAGGTTCGATAAAGCAAAGAAACTCGCCTTTGGCGTGTTGCGAAGCACGATTGCGTAATATTACAGGCTGCCAGCCGACAGTAAGATTAATCACCCGGATACGCGCAGGATCAATGCTTGCAAGTCCCTCCAGCCATGTATTGATCGTGCTATCACTATGTTGATGATTGATCACCAGCAATTCGGTATTTGCCCATGCGTTATATTGCAGCAAACTGGTGATTGCACGTTCAAGAGCCGCCAGTTTGTTGCCCGCCAGCAGTATTAAAGAAACCAAGGGTTGCGCTCGATGATGGTACACAACACGCATCGGCAAACCGGGTTGTACCTCTACGGAGGCCGTCGGATAACCTCGTTGGATTGTCAACGCGTTTAGCGCCTGAGCAGCCTCATCACTCTCCTCGGTGTGCACTTGCGGCTGCGGCAAAATACAGATCAGGTCGGGATAATGCCGAATAGCCATAACACCGGCATGGAGATAAAGTTGTTGCAGCACGCTAACGTCCAGTGCCTGCGTTAAATGGGCTGTATCCAGCCATTGAGCGAATGCACTTCGCGCCAGCAGGCAGCGTTTGAGATAGATTTCGGGTGCGTTACTGAACAGATCCCAATCCCATTGCGGTTTGAGATGTGGAACCGGCTCACCGTTAGCATCAAGCCATAACTCGTCGGCATACACCGCCTGCACTTGCGTCTGACTCGCAAGGAAATGTGCCAGGCCCGGCCAGCACTCAGCGCTATAAAAACCACCAGCAGGAATACACTGCAACCAATCAAAAGTATCCTCAGCAACCTGCCGTGCCAACCACCCTCGCCAATGCGTCAGTGCAACAACCTCAACACCTTGCCTTGCGGCATCCTGACGCGATGAAACAATGACAACAGCCACGTAAGCAGGACGTTCAGCCAGCGTATCAAGCGTTAACGACAAGCGATCGGGATGTTCAGCATCATCAAAAATCGTGATAAGCAAACGAGGCATCTGCGTAAATTGCAGTTTGCTTTTCAGCGCAGGTGTCAAACTTCGGTTCACCAACCAATTTTCCAGGCGTCCTTCCCAAACCGTTTGCTGAAATTCTCTGGCTGCCTGCTGTGAAGAGCTCACCAGATGGTCAAGCTGTGACGCAGTCTGTTTACGGCGCTCAAGTAACACATCATGCATTTCTCCGATGTTACTGCGCACCCTCTCCAGGGTCCCAGGTTTGTCATCCCAACAATAGCCTAATCCATTTAGATCATTGATCGTTGCGGGTGTTACCGCATGCTGTTCATAGCCCCTGGCCGTCAACGCCACCACCGGACAACCACAGAGTACGGCTAGCAATCCTGTTCCCGAGGATTCATAGGTGTATAACGTACGGGTAGTTTTGAGTATTTCGGCGAGTTGTGGCAACGATAACGGATTACGCATGGAGAGAATCTGTATATCCGCAGGCAATGACGCGAAGTCAACGGCAGATTCTGGAACTCGATTCAGGTACAGCACATCACGATTACGTTTACGCTGCTCATCACAAAACAGGTCAAGGTCATAACACTCAATATTGAGAATATTGGCGTGGTGGTGCTTTGCAGCGAACTCCGGTCGATACCAATAAAAGAGGTCGCCCACCTTGTCTTGTAATGTATTGCCATTAATTGCCGACTCACGGTTCAACATATATCGCACCACGACCGGAGCCTGATGTGGATTCCCGCTGACAACTTCTGGATAAACAGCAATAAACAGGCCGCCGCGCAAACGGTAGTCACGCAACTCTTTCCCGGTCACCGCCGGGGTATTCCATTCTGGATTGACCTTACAATTCACCATCCATGCGCGTCTGCCACTTTCATTTAACAGATGGCACAAGCGATGCATAACCTGCACGCCAGCAGAAGAGTCGCGGTAATCTGGCGCGATAATGAAATAAGGGAAATTTTCGTCCTGAATAGTCGTCATCATGGTTACGCGTATATTGAGCGGCAAGTGTTGCCGGGCAAATTTTCTCTATAGTAGCCATGACAGGTGACAACCAATCCCCAAAACAGAGGGCAAAAACGCGGCATTTTTCATATCAAAGGAAACAGGCTGGATGGGATACCCAGCCTGCGTGCCACAGTAATCAGGCGCTCCAGGCTTTGAGCCAGTTATCAACATGGGTGCCTTTGAGCATCCACTCTTCACGCACCTGCCGCTGGAGGGCGAGACCGGTTCGTTCACTTTCATTCAGGTCATTAAGATGCATACGGATCGCATCGACCCAATCTTTGAAGCGATTTTTCACGCGAGTCACCGGTAAGTTAGTGTGGCGATAACATTGGACATCGCTGCACACCACCGGGATGCCACAAGCGCCATACTCCATCAAGCGCAGATTGCTTTTGCAATCGTTGAAGATATTATCCTCTACCGGTGCCAGAGCCAGATCCAGATTCAGTGCAGCCAGCGTGGCCGGATAAAGGCTGATGTCCACGCCTGAATGATGTTCATGCACGTAAGGGCGCAGTTTCTCCGGGCACATCCCCATGAACACCCATTCCACTTCGTTGGCAAGCGCTTTGACCACATCCGCTATCATTTCCAGGTCCCCCTGATGACTGGAGCCACCAGCCCAGCCGACACGGGGTTTACGCCCTTGCCCACGTAGACTGTGTAGCCCTCCCCACCAGTTAACCGGCAAACGGTTAAGCACCACCTGAATATCAGGGTGGAAAGACGACAGGGCCTCTGCTAGTGGCTGTGTCGACACCACGAAGCGGTCAAAATAGCTCAGGCTTTTACGTAAATGCCCCGATACTTCCTGCCGGAAATTGGCGCGGTTGTAGTGTTTCATGGGCAAATTAAGAATATAGTCATCCAGCTCAAACACTTTGAACATTTCGGGAATCTTACCGGCACGCTCAATCCAGGTATGAAAGGCAGGTGCATACCGGCGCTGGATAATCAAACTGTCTGGACGATACTGTGCCACCTCACTCAGGTTAAGCAATGAGAGAGAGGCATTACCCTGTGCCTTGCCTTCCATTTGCATCGCGTGCAAGGGTTGCAGCATACGATAGTGACCGCAACCCGCCGTATCTGAGTGATGGAGTAACAGCTGTGGTAAACCCGCACTTCTCACTGGCTGCCAGCACATTTCACTGTCATTGCTGATATCAAAATGTCGACCACGTTGCGACAGGTTGGTGTTATACGCTGGGTCGCGTCCAACTAACGGTAACCAGCGCTGCAACAGCAAATCCTCTTCCTGTTGCTTGAGTCGCGCCGCAGCCTGGATCGACACGCCCGCAAACGGACGTTTTCGATCTGCCGCCCGCAATACACGGGCATAGGGCGTCCACACTGTCAGGTAGCCTTGATTTCGGGCGCGCAGGCAAAGATCAACGTCAGTGAATAGCGTCAGGGTTTCATCGAAACCATTCAGAGCGGCAAACACCGTAAAACGAACCAGCATAAAGTCGCCTGATACGGCACTGTAGTTTTGATCGAGATGTAGGCGTCCAAGCGCAGACGGAGCCTTATCGTCCTGGCCGCGAAATACATCGCCAGCGATGCCATTAACACCAAGGACAAAGCCCGCATGGCGCACTTTATTATCCGCCGACAGTTGCTTGCCTCCCACAATCGCCACTTCCGGGCGTTGCGCGTGATTGAGCAAATTCGCCAGCCACTCGCCATCCGTAATGGCTAGCTCACTGTGCAGAAACATCAGGTATTCGCCCTGTGCATGTTCTGCTGCCAGATTCGCCATTGCGCCCTGATGCCATTCACCGTCGTAACGCACGACGCGGATACGCTCTACATCAACGGTTGCAATCGCCTCAAGCCAGTTATCGCGCTCCTGGCTACGCTGATTGTCAGCCACGATCATCAACTCGTAATGCTGATAACGTGTCTTCTCCATCAATGTTGTGACACAGGTGATCAACGCCGCCAGGCTTTCCCCGGCCAGAATGATTATGGAAACCTTGGGTTGATCAGCATGGTTATAGCGCAGCCGATAGTTGTAGTAGCCATCAAGCGCAATTTCCGCCTCTGCATAACCACGGTTGTGCAGATGACGCTGGATAATCTGTGCATCCTGCGCAATATCTCGTGGTCGAAGATGAGCTGTCAGAAGTGGTTCCGCGAGGTGACCGACAACATTCAACCCCTGCGATTCAATCAGTTTGACGATCAGATCCAGTTCAGCTGACTGGTTAAAATTGATGTCAAACCCCTCTGCTGCGAGTAACAGTTCACGACGAAATAGCCAGTGTCGTGCCATGGACTTCGGTGAACTGAGCAACATATCCAGATTGAAATCCGGGCGGAATGCCAGACCTGCGGGTTGCTGTTCAATATAGAAATACTCATCTGCATACAGCGCCAACACGTCATCCCGTGATGGCAAAGTGGTAGACAACGCCATTAGCCCGGAGAGATTAAAACGTGTTCCGGCCTCAACACACATCAACCAAGTGTACGTCTGTTCAGCAATAAGCTGGTTAATTATCGCAAGTCGGGATTCAGCTGATGCAGGCCAGGCTGGGGCTCCCTGCGTATTGTCAGTTACCTCACCGACCAATAAAGGGGTAAGTACCAATAATGGCGAAGAAAAATCACTCAGGGATGTTAACGTGTCATTCAGCTGCTCTACATTTTCAGGCGTGACGATAATGATGATCGCAAGGCTCGCAGGCTGTGGTGAACGATCGCTCAACTGTTGCAGCGCCGCCTGGTGAACTGGCTTCAGACTCCGAACCGCATTCCAGTGAAAAAGCGTACTGAGACTGAGTGCATGATATTGCAACTGCCTGACATTATGCTGCGTAAATGCCGCTGGCTGTGATAAGGGCGCAACAGAGATGAGCTCTGATGGCCCTTTTGCGCTGCTCTGCCAGGATGCTTGCCGCAAAAACTGAATCACTCTCTCTCGCGACGTCCGAGCCGGCTCGTCATCCTCGATCTGATGAGGTTGAGGATGGACATCAGAAACGCGTACTGCACAGAGTGGGGTCGGGAACCAAACCGCATCACCTTGTGCTAACAATTTGCTATACAAAACCAGTGCACCTGCTGGTGCTAATGTTTCATTCTCAAGGGTGAACAGCGCCTCTGGTTCTGGCATCAGTGCCAACAGGCACTCCCGCCTGATTAAGGTCGCACTGAGGTCACCGATCAGGTTGTAGCTGAGACGACATTGATAACGCAGCAGGTCGGTACCCTTTACCAGCCCCGGTTGTGGCAAAAATGCCGCTGTGGATAACGTATCCGCCACATCCTCACCGCCTGCATCAAGTCGCTTACGTTTGGAGACAGCCAACACCGCCTGAGGCAGGCTTTCTAACACCTGGACCATCGTTGAAACACATTGAGGTGCCAATTGATCGGCAAAACTCAGCAACTTAATGTATTTGCCTTGTGCCGAATGGATCGCTTCAGCCAGTGCTGTTGAGTACCCAGCTGGAAAGATTAAGTGCCTGACGGTATGTCCTGGCTGATTGAGATAAGGTTGTAACCGTTGACCAATAAACTGTTTGCCACTGGTATCGGAGACCAGAATCTCACAATGCGGATAGTCCTGTGCCAGGGCGCTTTTAAGCGATCCCTCCAGCCAGACGGGAACGTGTGCAGTGATAATAATGCTGACAAGTGGAGAGTGATTCATCAGAGGCCCTTCGCTGGAATACGTTGCGCCAGCACTCTTTGTCAGGCGCAGAAAGACGAGTATTCCTCATGATAAAGAGCCTCTCTGGATTCAATCCGTCGAGCAACACCGTGAATCGCCGCCTATTCATACCGTTTTGGTCAGCAATCAGGCGCTGCTGAATGTCACATGGCCGGTGATTTTGGCGAAAGTTTTAAGAAACGCATAACACCCGGACGTCGCTCGGAAGTCAGTAGTAAACGGTTGTCGTCGGTTAAATCACGCAGCTCAGCCAGATGGAGTGTGGCACGCTCGACAGGTTTAAGCAGCTCGAGGTCAAATAACTGACTTGCTGTGCGCAATAACCTTGTATAACGTGGCAAAAAATCATCAACCCAATGATGAATTTCAATGATAACAGTACAGGATTGCAGCAACGAAAGTGTTTTTTCGCTCAACAATTCAAACTCAAACCCTTCAATATCCACCAGTACAAACGCGTTGTTCCTTTCCTCCGCAGATAGCGCGGCGAGACTCTTCTCAGTCGCCTCACCAAAAATATGCAATTCACCGGGTGAACCATTGTTTTGCCAATTTTTGGCGATGACTTCGCGCCCTTTTTCCGTTATTTCAAAGCAAGATGTCTTGTTAAATTTACCGGAAAGCAGCATCCCAATAGCATAATATCCATCAGCAGCACCAATATCGATAAATCGGCTGTACTGATCGGGATTTATTTCTCCGACAATATCAAGAATCTCTTTTTCATATAAACCCAGACATTGTGACGCAAGATCAAGCTTACCCCACCAGGTATTACGATCGAGTTTCATGCCAGTAAAAGGACCGTATTTAACATGGCCCTCTAACTGTTCAAAGACTTCAAGTGAAATACGCTCCTGGCGTTCCCGAATCGTCTCCGTACGCCATTGTTCCCGCTGCGCTGCTGTCGATTGAGTTGCACGCATCAGCATGGGTTCGAAATAGCGACTTTCACCAGTAATAAAATCTTCAATGTCTCTCATGTCTTTTCTCTTTGATAAAATGCCCGGAAATGCCTTGATTTATAACGCCTGTAATATACGCTTGCGTTCAGCATCATCTTCTTCACGGCTATAGTCCGCAACAGTACAAGAAGCACAAATTCCTTTTTTCAGGCCAAAATCAAATAACCCTTTACGGAAATTACTTAGCATTTTCCCAGCATAGATGTCATAGATTGACAACGTCTGTAAACTCCCTGCTGAAGCAAGATTAGTCTTGTCATCAAGAAAACTTTCGCAGCAAGGTTGAACCGTACCGTCATAGAAAATAGTGAATTCTCTAAATGGCTTCACACAGGGCTGCGTACGAATCGCACTGCTCGCAACATGTTCTGTTAATAATCCCGCGCGATTTGTGCCGCTTTTGCGCCAGTCTGGCCATTGAACCTTAATTTTTACGCCCCGCAGGCTGAACTCAATGTTCGTTGACTGCGTCACATCATCTACACTGAAATCGGCAAACAAGTGTTCGCAACCCAATCGCTCGACAATTTTATGCACTCGCCGACAAATGGAGGATGCACTTTGTATGACGTTCGCATTGGGATGTAACGTCACACATATGGCATCCAGTCCACTTTCAGCTAAGGTAGCCAAGCGTTCGCTGTCCAGATAATCCCCATTACTGTTAAATGCCACATGGGTATAGGGTAACGTGCGTTTTATCAAAGCAATTTTGCTTTCCAGTGCCAGGTCCATTAACGGTTCGTTATAAAGATTTAACGAGATGCGATTCTCATAACGAACTGCCGCCAGTTCATGACAGATCTTTTCTAATAAAGTCTGGTCCATGAAGCGTTGCACTGACTGACGATTCGAAAAACTTACCGGGCAATAATCGCACTTCCGGTTACAACTGTATGAGAGCTCAAGGTTGACGATTTCAACGTGTCGTTTAAACATGATTTGTTTCTGAATATCCGTCAGTAGCGCACTGCGACGATTATCTAACAAATTCATAATGCTTTCGTCTGAACCGAAACTGATCTGATCGAAATAGTTCATTGAAACTCTCCTGCTTATCCCCTCCGGTTTGACAAGTTATCTGCTCTTACCGAAGCCAGAATGGGATGACTCTGCTAAAGTGCCAGGAGGGATCCGGGCGGTTAAATGAGATTAAAATTAACACCGGATAAACCTTTTCAATCGTGAGATAAAGGCCTAATTCACGACTATTTGCCGCCTACATATTCACCCTGGGGAGCGTGTTCTGGCTTGCAGAAAGCAAAAAACGAAGGGTGTATAAACACCCTTCGTTTACGTTAATCAGATTCAGTAACTCGTTATGCCAGACAAGTCTGTTTGGATAACGCCTGTTACGCTGATTAGCCTTGCAGCAGAGACAGAACCTGCTGAGGTACGGCGTTAGCTTTCGCCAACACGGAGTTACCTGCCTGCTGGATGATCTGTGCTTTAGACATGTTCGACACTTCTGTTGCGTAGTCCGCATCCTGGATACGGGACTGCGCTTCCGACAGGTTCGTCGTGGTGTTGTTCAGGTTGGTGATAGCAGAGTCCAGACGGTTCTGCACCGCACCCAGGCTTGAACGGTAGGTATCAACTTTAGCGATAGCTTTGTCCAGCAGCGCCAGCGGGTCAGCAGTTGCTGCGCCAGAGAATTCTGTGGTTGCAGTCACGCCACCGGTAGAGCTCAGTTCGATACCTGAAGTTGCGCCAGAAGTCGCAGCAGTTGCATCGGAGCTGTTTGCCAGCAGGCCAGAAGACACGCTGTAGTTTTTGTCCTGGATGGTGACGTAGGCAGTTGCGTTGCCGCTGCTGTCGGTGCCAACTTTAATCAGCTGACCGCTCTGTACCGCGCCGTTAGTGGCGATACCGTTAGATTCGTCACCGTAAGAAACGTCGGTGGTGTTCAGTTCAACTTTACCGGCATCTGCACCGCTGTTATCAACAGATACAGAGTAGTAATCGCTGCCAGACTGAACAACATATTCGTTGGTGCCAGAGATCTGGTGCAGAGACAGAGTACCGCTGCTCACGCCCAGTTTGGTTGCTACGTCTGACATGTCAACATCAGTCATCACGCCGCCAGTATCGGCAACCTGAGTAACCGCGTCGGTCACATCCAGAGAGTTTTTAGAAACAGAGAAGCCGCTCAGACCCAGAGTTGAAGAGTCGATCTGCTCCAGGTTGATGTCGATGGTTTCGCCATCGTTAGAACCAACCTGAATGCTCATTGAGCCGTTTTTAGACAGCACGTTCACGCCGTTGAAAGTGGTCTGGTCAGACACACGGTCGATTTCATCCAGACGTGATTTGATTTCGTCCTGGATTGAAGACAGGTCGGAATCAGAGTTGGTACCGTTCTGTGCCTGTACGGTCAGTTCACGGATACGCTGTAAGTTGTTGTTGATTTCAGACAGTGCGCCTTCAGTAGTCTGCGCAGCAGAGATACCGTCGTTGGCGTTACGAGCTGCCTGAGTCAGGCCGTTGATGTTAGAAGTGAAGCGGTTAGCAATTGCCTGGCCCGCTGCGTCATCTTTAGCGCTGTTAATACGAAGACCAGAAGACAGACGCTCAATAGAAGTAGACAGAGCAGACTGGTTCTTGTTGATGTTGTTCTGAGTGATCAGCGAGAGGCTGTTGGTATTAATGACTTGGGCCATGATAAATATTCCTGTTAATCAAGTCTTTCGGTTAAGGTGTGGGCTTCAACCCGCCGGCTTCAGCGCCGTCAAAGTTGTTATCGTCTGCCCTTAAACAACCTTTAGATTTTTTTTAGTACCAGGCAAAAATTTTTGTCTTCAGCCTGTCACGCTTATGTTTATCGCCCGACCCGCTGACTTCTTTAGATATAAATGATCACTTTTCTAGCGTCAGAAATACCCTTCTCTATATGCGCTATTCGCTTTATTACTCGCAGGTAAATAATTTTAAACTTTCCCCATCGAAAGCCGATAACCCCGGTATTCACTCTCCGTGTCGACATAAAAAGGAAACAACATGGCAAGTATCTCTACCCTGGGTGTCGGTTCAGGCCTCGATTTAAGTAGCATTCTGGATAGTCTGGAAACCGCCGAAAAAGCGTCATTAGATCCTATCTCTACTCAGCAGACAGCTTATACCGCCAAGCTGAGCGCTTACGGTACGTTGAAAAGCGCATTGACCACGTTCCAGACCGCGAATACCGCCTTGAATGACGCAGACCTTTTTACTGCGACATCTGCCACCAGCAGTTCCAGTGCCTTTAGCGCCACGACATCTGGCAGCACAGTAGCCGGAAACTACACCATTAGCGTGTCACAGCTGGCGCAGGCACAAACCCTGACTTCAGCAACACAGACCAGCAACAGCACCGCGCTGGGCGACAGCTCTGCCAGCAGCCGTACGATGACCATTACCCTGGTGGATGGCACCAGTAAAGACATCACCCTGACCAGCGATCAGACGTCATTGACGGGTATGCGTGATGCCATCAACAGTGCCGATGCCGGTGTTACCGCCACCATTATTAAAACCGGTGATAGCAGCTATCGCCTGTCACTGACGTCGTCAGAAACCGGCAGCGATTATGCCGTTAGCAGCATCAGCGTGACCGGCGATGACACCCTGCAAGGCATCGTAGGATATGACTCAACCTCCAGCAGCAACGCCATGACGGAAAGCGTCACGGCTCAGAATGCCAAGCTGACGGTAAACAACGTTGAAATTGAGAACAGCAGCAACACCATCAGTGATGCGCTGGAGGGCATTACGCTCAAACTCAATGACACCACCACCGGTAACGCGACATTAAGCATCACCAAAGACTCGTCGAAAGCGCAAAGCGCGATTGAGAGCTGGGTTGATGCCTACAACACCCTGCTGACACAGTTCGACACCCTGACCAAATATACCGCAGTGGACGTGGGTTCAGATTCACAGGACTCCAGCAACGGCGCGCTGCTCGGTGACAGCACCCTGCGTACCATTCAGACGCAGCTGAAAAGCATGCTGACCAATGCGCAGAGCAGCTCAACCTATAAAACGCTGGCGCAGATCGGTATTACCACTGACCCGACATCCGGTCAGCTGGAGCTGGATTCCGATGAACTGGAAACCGCCCTGACCAGCGACCCGGATGGCGTGAAAGAGATGATCGTTGGCGATGGCACCACCACTGGCATCACCACCACCATCGCCACCAACCTGACCAGCTGGCTTTCTACCACCGGTATCGTTCAGGCGGCCACCGATGGCGTGAGTAAAACCCTGAATGATCTGACTGATCAGTACAACGATATGAGTACGCGTATCGATAACCTGATCGCGCGTTATAAAACACAGTTTACTGCCCTCGATGTTTTGATGAGTCAGTTAAACAGTACCAGTAGCTACCTGACGCAGCAGTTTGATTCTTCAAGCAGCTCCAGCACGACGACCAGTAGCTCATCCTCATAAGGAGTGATTCATGTATAGCGCAAATGGCACCCAAGCCTATGCCAAAATCGGCGTTGAAAGCGCCGTCATGAGCGCCAGCCAGCAGCAACTGGTGGTGATGCTGTTTGACGGTGCGCTCAGTGCACTGGTACGCGCCCGTCTGTTTTTGCAGGACGGAAATATGGAGGGCAAAGGTCTGTCGCTCTCTAAAGCGATCAATATTATCGAAAACGGACTCAAACAGGGTCTGGCAGAAGGCAGCGGTGATGAACTCACCGATAACCTGTTAGGGCTGTACGCCTACATGGTTCGCCGTCTGTTACAGGCCAATCTGCGTAATGACGTAGAAGCCATCGAAGAAGTTGAAGGGCTGCTACGTAACATCGCTGATGCCTGGAAAGAAGTCGCTCAACCTCAACACCTTCAGGACGCCGTTTAATGACTATCGCACCGCATCTGATTGCCATTTACCAGCAGTTACTCGATCTCAGCCAGGGAATGCTGCGCCTTGCCGCAGACGGCGAATGGGATGAATTAATCACCAAGGAGATGGAATACGTTAGTGCGGTGCAACAGTTGGCACGATCGACGCAAGATAACGCACCTTCGCTGCAAACTCAGGAGCAACTTCGCCCGGTACTACGCCATATCCTTGACAATGAGAGTGAAGTCAAACGCCTGTTACAGGCACGTCTGGATGAACTGGCACAGCTGGTTGGACAATCATCACGGCAGAAAACCATGATGAGCGCCTACGGCAAGCAAGGCAGCGTATTGGTACCACGTCAGTCAGTCTGAGTGTTACCTGAAGTAGCGGCAGCGAAACCTCTTTCTCTGCCGCTATTTTTTCAACGATTAATTCTGTGCGGCACTCTGCGTCGGACGCAAAATCTCAGGTTCAATATTCTGAATCACATCGTCATTTGGTCGTGCGGCGACTTCTTTTAATGCCTGCTGACATTCAACGGTTGGACGGTCCACTTTACGCATCCGCAAGCCATCGTAACGCAGCTCACCATTATTTAATCTCAGCGGCATCACACGTACCTGGCGTGTCACGTTAACCCATTGGTCATCCAGACGAGTCAGCTTGCCGGGTTTGGCAATAACGCGCTGCCACTGGCGGCAATCAAGCGTATCGCCCTGTGCGCCAATAATCAGACTGCCCATTGCCTGATCGCTCACCAGCTTGCGTTGGGGACCGACCGTTTGCCAGTAGCCCTGCAATTCCGCTGGCGCGGGCGTCTTCACCGCCGCTTCATAATTGTTGATTTGCGCACACCCCGTCAGCGCCAGCGCGGTCAATACCATCCACTTTTTCATCATTCGATCCCTACACTCGCTTCAATGGCGGCTACGTTATAATTTTTCCAGGGCGTTGCGCAAGGTATCTGCACAGGATCTGGCTGGTTCCTGACAAGCTGACGCATGCGCGCTACACTACGCGCCGAGTTTATTAGCAGGAACCTCCGCATGAAAACGCCAGAACAATATTACGCCCAGGCCCGAGAAATGTTTTTTGCCGCCCATCCTGATTTCCAGGCGGCGCTGGATGAATTGACAGAGAATGATGCGCAGCAAGCGGGCATGACCCTGACTGCGCTGCACCAGTGGCACGCAGAACGTATCTATGCCGCGTTCTTACGCCAGAAGAACCTCGACGGCATGCTGTTTTCTATTCAGCTTGCCGAACCGGATAAAGCGGTGGCCGCAGAGGCCATCGAAACCTACCTGAAATCTCACGCGGCGGCGTTAGGTATGACGTGGGAAGAGTTCTGTATTAAGAACGAACTTTAAACACTTCAGTTTTGCGTGGTCGCGATTTCACACCTCCTACCACTCAAAATGATCAGGATAAAGTTGTACAAGGACGAAAAACTTGTATAAGTTAGTTCTACGACTTCGGTCGTAGATTGTCCTTGAACGAATGGTGCTTTTGCACCGCCTCTGGAGGTGTTGCTGGATTTCCACCTCCAGAGGTTCTATTTTTTCACTTACTCTTCACGTTCTATCGCCTTCACTTCGACATAACGCGCCACTGCCAACAGGCGATTGATATGGGTCAGCAGCAGATCCACATCAGACTGCAAAAACTCTTCAGAGGAGCGAGACGCGGTGACAATCGCATCCTGTACCGTTTCACTGATGGTCAGCGAATTATCCTGCTTTGCCTGAATCAATAACGCGGCCAGCAACAGCGACTGCGCTTCGACCTGTGCCATCAGCTCTTTCGCTTCCACATCCATCTTTGCCATCTTAAGTAAAATATCGACGACCAACTGGCGCATGCTTCCCCTCCTGGCGTGAAAAAGTGACGTGGTGAGAGACAGGTCGAGAAAATTATCAGCTTTCCCCTTCCTGCCGCTTGATACTGTTTTTATTTACAGTAATATGACGCTCTGATTGATTAAATGGAATGCCCTGAATGTTTGTGGAGCTGATTTACGACAAGCGCAACGTCGCAGGATTACCCGGTGCGCGCGAAATGATCTTGCAGGAACTGGAAAAACGCGTGCAGCGGGTATTTCCGGAGCTTGAGGTACGGGTCAAACCGATGGAACGGAACGCCATTGAGACCGATATGAGTAAAAATGATAAAGCCACCCTGGCACGCATCATCGAGGAGATGTTCGATGAAGCCGATATGTGGCTGGTGGCCGACTAAATCACCGCGTTGGTGGCTTAGCGCTCCTGCTCGTTATGATTGACGGCGATTTCCATATCCTGAATCGCCTGATCAATATCGTCCAGCAGTTTTCCCTGCTTATTAATCAACGTATCGAATCGTGCGGCATATTCTTTGTCTTTATACTCACCGGCATCAAAGGCCAGCCAGTGACTGGAAAGAGTTTCGGTGTTGGTCTGCGCATAATGACGCATCTCTTTTAGCTGTGAGGTGACATCACGCAGGTAGTCAGTTTTGGTTTTGATTGCCTCTGAATCACTCATGCTATATTCCTTTTCTGTGAAAATTACCCATTTAAATAACGCTTCAGTGATTAAAGGTAGTTAAATATATCGATAACGCATTAGGAATAATCGGATCTGACTTTTCTACTGAGGCTGATGCCCTCGCTGCCGTGTGCCGGCCATGCAAATGACTCGCCGAAAAGTATCAATGCAAAAAACCCGCTCACAGGCGGGTCAAGTAACACAAAAACTACGGCAAAAATTACAACACGTCGGTCAAGTGATCGACGACAACCCTTCCGTTTACATCGGTTTGCGTAATACGGTAGCTGACATTCCAGGACCGCTGGATGCACAGTTTATCAAACAGGGAGACATGGCCCTTATGTTCACCATTCTTCCCGACAATACGCCATTCGGTAATATCTTCCTGACCGCGATTGTTGAGCCTTTGTATGCTCTGTTCTACTAAGCGATCGCTATCATCAATCTTCAAATAATCACGCAACATTGTGCTCACCTCCCGTTAACGAAGGTCACACTACGCTTTTTATTTGTCGTTTCAATCTAATATTTTTATCGTTAACCATAACACGGTCGGATGCAGAAAGAATCCGATTTGACGTAAACAGAACAGCGCTTTTTACCCTGTCGAGCGCTTTCAGACGCTTCTCAAGATAAATAATCGCTGTCTGAGACATTTTCCCTGGATGCTCTGTTAATGTAGACCTCACAAAAATAATGTTCCGGAACCTGCCATGCTCTCAACCATCCTTTATCGCAGCCATCTCTGCGACCATGTTCCAGTGAAAAGACTGGAAGACATGGTTGAAAAAGCCAATAGAAATAATGAATTATTGGATGTGACGGGCATTTTATTATTTGACGGGCTGCATTTTTTTCAGTTGCTGGAAGGGCCAACCGATGCTGTACAGTCTATCTATGACCGGATCTGTAAAGACGCCCGCCATCAAAACCTGGTAGAGCTATTGCACGACTATGCCCCGGCGCGCCGTTTTGGCAATACCGGGATGGAGCTGTTTGATTTACGCGAACACGATAAAGCCACGGTTTTACAGGCGGTGCTCAATAAAGGAACATCAAAATACCAGCTTACCTTTGAAGACCGGGCATTACGATTTCTGCGAACGTTTGTCGAGGCCGGAGAAAAAGAGAACTATTTCGAAATCCCGCCCGGCAACACCTGGGAATTTATCGCCGACGAGCAGGAAAATTTAATCATCGATGTTCCGCAAGACGCTTCTGTCCAGTGTCATTTTGCTTTCCAGCCGATTATCGACCCCTTTTCACGCGAAGTACTGGCGCTGGAAGCGCTGATTCGCAGTGCTGATGGCGGCTCACCACAAAAGTTTTTTGCCCCATACAGTCGCAAGCAAGCTTATGAGGTTGATCTCAAATGCAAAAGCCAGGCATTTAAGCTGGCAAAGCAGTTCAACATCCCGAAATTAACGCTGTCGATTAATCTGCTGCCGATGTCGCTGGTGATGGTGCCAAATGCGGTGGACTACCTGCTGGAAGAAATTCATGCCAATGGCCTGATCCCGGAGCAGATTGTGGTTGAGGTGACGGAAGATGAGGCCATCTCACGCGCCGACGAATTTACCGCCGCCATTAAACAACTCAAAGCAGCGGGCATCAGTGTGGCCCTCGATGATTTTGGTGCCGGTTTTGCCGGCCTGTCTCTGTTGGCAAAGTTCCAGCCGGACAAAATCAAAATTGACCGCAGCATTATCAAAGATGTCCACAAAAGCGGGCCTAAACAGGCAATTGTGCATGCCATGATCAAGTGTTGCGCTTCGCTGGAAATTTCCGTGATAGCGGAGGGCGTAGAGCAACCCGAAGAGTGGATGTGGCTGGAGGCGGCAGGAATCAGTAAATTTCAGGGCTTTTTGTTTGCCCGACCACAATTGAACGGCATCCCGGCTGTGGCATGGCCGGAGATACGCTAATCCCGAAAAACTTGCGCAATCCGGGGTCATGAACTAGCACGGTTAAAAATGCTTGTGATTGGCATCACGATACCTGGCAAATGTGCCTGCGTGACGCTGTATTTTTCGGATAAGTCTGAGATAATGACCTTGCCCCTTCAAGAGCTAAGCCATTGTGAGTGCCGGAGATAAGCGCCGGGTGGGGCATAAATTTTTCATCAAAACGGCGCGAGGAATCGCGCCGTTTTGTTTGCAGTGTCAATGCGTGATGCTGACTACACCTGCATATTCATAATATCGGTATAAGCCGACACCAGCTTGTTCCTGACCTGAATCCCCATCTGCATAGAAATCGACGATTTTTGCAGATCGACCATCACATCATTTAACGCCACGCCCGGTTTACCCAGTTCAAAATCCTGTGCCTGACTGCGCGCATTGTTTTGCGTTTCACTGATCTTATCCAGCGCCGCTTTCATGGTTGCGCCAAAGTCCACCTGCTGAGTGGCGTCACTCTGCTGGCCGCTGGCTTGCAACGACGTCAGCTGAAGCTGTTGCAGAACACCATCAATTGCCTGAATCGACATGCCATTACCTCGTTGAAGATGATTCATTTTTTCACGCTGGAAAAGTTATCACACTGTCAATAAGACAAAGGCGTTAAATGACCGCAAAAACCCCGGCTTTTTCGCCCATCAAATTTCGCGATTCAGAAAATAATGCAAAGCATTGGAGTGGAATTTCATTTTTCGACGTTTCAGGGAGTCCGTTTTGTCACCACAACTCACCCGGTCAATTATGTCAGGCAGGAATCGGTCATGAATGCGAGCGCAGCCGCTACACAGGATACAACCAAGAAAGGCTTCAGTGACCTTCTCGCCCGCCTGCGCGCCAATCCGCGAATTCCCTTAATTATCGCTGCCGCTGCGGCTATCGCAGTGGTTTTTGCGTTGGTGCTCTGGGCAAAAGCCCCCGACTATCGCGTCCTTTATAGCAACCTCTCTGATGAGGATGGCGGCGCGATTGTCACTCAACTGACCCAGATGAACATTCCTTACCAGTTTGCCGAGAACGGCGGTGCACTGATGGTGCCGGCCGATAAGGTGCATGAACTGCGCCTGCGTCTCGCCCAACAAGGGTTGCCGAAAGGTGGCTCGGTAGGGTTTGAACTGATGGATAAAGAAAAGTTCGGCATCAGCCAGTTCAGCGAGCAGGTTAACTATCAACGCGCGCTGGAAGGTGAACTGGCACGAACTATCGAAACACTCGGTCCGGTCAAGAGCGCGCGTATTCATCTGGCGATGCCGAAACCGACCCTGTTCGTGCGTGAGCAGAAAGCGCCGTCGGCTTCCGTTACGCTGAATCTGCAACCAGGCCGCGCTCTGGACGAAGGTCAGATTCAGGCAGTGGTGCATATGGTCTCGAGCAGTGTGCCTGGCCTGCCGCCGGGTAACGTGACAGTGGTAGACCAGGCCGGTCGCCTGCTGACCCGTTCTGACAGCGAAGGCCGTGATCTGAACGATGCCCAGCTGAAATATACCGCCGAAGTGGAAGGCCGCTATCAGCAGCGCATCGAAGCGATTCTTAATCCTATTGTTGGCCAGGGCAATGTGCATGCGCAGGTGACAGCGCAGCTCAACTTTGACCGTAGCGAACAGACGGATGAGAAGTATCAGCCTAACGGTAGCCCTGATAATTCAGCGATTCGTTCGCGTCAGACCAGCACCAGCGAGCAGAACGGTAGCCCGTACCCGGGTGGCGTACCTGGTGCATTGTCAAATCAGCCCGCCCCAGCGAATACCGCGCCGGTGACCAATCCGCCCGCTAACAATGCCAATGGACAAAACAATGCGGCCAATGGCACCAGCACCAGTACCAGCGAAAAGAGCGGCCCAAGCAGTTCACGCCGTGACGACACCGTTAACTACGAACTGGATCGCACCATTCGTCATACCAAGCTGAACGTCGGGGATGTGCAGCGTCTGTCGGTCGCGGTGGTGGTGAACTACCGCACTGACGACAAAGGCAAAGAAGTTGCCCTGAATGATCAGCAGATTAAGCAGATTGAAGACCTGACCCGTGAAGCGATGGGCTATTCGCAGAACCGTGGCGACAGCATCAACGTGGTGAACTCACCGTTCAATATGACCGAGCCTGCCGGTGGCGACCTGCCCTTCTGGCAACAGCAGTCGTTCTTTGATCAGTTGATGAATGCCGGTCGCTGGCTGCTGGTGGCGTTGGTTGCCTTCATCCTCTATCGCAAACTGGTACGTCCGCAGATTATGCGTAAGCGTGAGCAGGAACAGGCCGCCGCCGAAGCCGCTGCCGCCCGTGCCGCTGCGCAGGAAGAGGAAGAAGCCTATAGCGTGCAGCTCAGTAAAGATGAGCTGGATCAGGAACGCAAATCAACTAACCGCATGAGCGCGGAAGTCATGAGCCAGCGTATCCGCGATATGTCTGAAAACGATCCACGCGTAGTTGCGCTGGTGATCCGTGAATGGATGAGTAACGAACTATGAGTCTGACCGGTACTGAAAAAAGCGCCATTCTGATGATGACCATTGGCGAGGATCGTGCGTCTGAGGTGTTTAAACACCTCAACCAGCGTGAAGTGCAACATCTGAGTGCGGCCATGGCCAGCATGAAACAGATTTCGCACAAGCAGCTGACCGAGGTGTTGCGTGAGTTTGAGATGAATGCCGAGCAGTTTGCCGCGCTCAGTCTTAACTCCAACGACTACCTGCGCACCGTGTTGATTAAGGCGCTGGGCGAAGAGCGTGCTTCCAGCCTGCTGGAAGATATTCTCGAAACCCGCGAAACCACCAGCGGTATGGAAACGCTCAACTTTATGGAACCGCAGGCGGCGGCAGACCTTATCCGCGACGAGCATCCGCAGATTATCGCCACCATCCTGGTCCACCTCAAACGTGGTCAGGCGGCAGATATTCTGGCGCTGTTCGACGAACGTCTGCGTCACGATGTGATGCTGCGTATCGCCACCTTCGGCGGCGTGCAGCCAGCAGCGCTGGCCGAGCTGACCGAAGTGCTCAACAGCCTGCTGGATGGTACCAACCTCAAGCGCGCGAAGATGGGCGGCGTGAGAACCGCAGCGGAAATTATCAACCTGATGAAAACCCAGCAGGAAGAGGCGGTTATCGAAGCGGTTCGCGACTTCGACGGCGAACTGGCTCAGAAGATCATCGACGAGATGTTCCTGTTCGAAAACCTGGTGGAAGTGGACGACCGCAGCATCCAGCGTCTGTTGCAGGAAGTGGAATCCGAGCAGTTGCTGATCGCCCTGAAGGGTGCCGAACAGCCGCTGCGCGAGAAGTTCCTCAAAAACATGTCAGCCCGTGCGGCGGATATCCTGCGCGACGACCTTGCCAACCGTGGCCCGGTCCGTATGTCTGCGGTGGAAAACGAACAGAAAGCCATCCTGCTGGTGGTACGCCGTTTGGCAGAGGCAGGCGAAATGGTAATTGGTGGTGGCGAGGAAACCTATGTCTGATGCCTTTTCTGCCCGTCCGTGGCAACGCTGGCAGCCTGATGATTTAGGGCGTTCATTCGATTCTGAACCCGAAGAGCTGCCGCTGGAGTCCATCAGCGACGAAGTGCTGAGCGCCGAAGATGAACAGCAACAACAACTGGAGCGTCTGCAACAGCAGATGCGCAAAGAGGCGCAAACGCAGGGCTACAGCGAAGGCTACCAGAAAGGTCATGCTGAATCGCAGCAACATGGCTACGACGCTGGTTTCCAGCAGGGCCTGGCTGACGCCCAACAGCAGCAGGCGCCGTTGCAAGCGCGTATGCAGCAACTGGTGACCGAGTTTCAGCACACGCTGGAGTCGCTCGATAGCGTGATCGCCGCACGTTTGATGCAGTTGGCGCTGGAAGCCGCACGCACCGTTATCGGTCAGGCAACGACGGTCGATGGCAGCGCACTGCTGCGTCAGATTCAACAGCTGATTCAACAGGAACCGATGTTCAGCGGGAAACCCCAGCTACGCGTGCACCCGGATGACCTGCAACGAATTGAACAAACCCTCGGCCCGACGCTGGATCTGCACGGTTGGCGTCTGCTGGCCGACAGTACCCTGCACCCTGGCGGCTGTAAACTCAGCGCCGAGGATGGCGATCTCGACGCCAGCGTAGCAACACGCTGGCAGGAATTGTGCCGCCTGGCGGCACCGGGAGAGTTCTGATGAGCACGCGCCTCAATCGCTGGCTCGGGGCGCTGGACGCCTTCGAAGATCGTATTTCCCAGGTGCAGACCGTACGTCGCTATGGCCGCCTGGTTCGTGCCACTGGCCTGGTTCTGGAGGCCACCGGCCTGCAACTGCCGCTGGGTGCCACCTGTATTATTGAACGTCATGACGGCGCGAATATCACTGAAGTAGAAAGTGAAGTGGTCGGCTTTAACGGCCAGAAACTGTTTCTGATGCCGCTGGAAGAAGTGGACGGGATTTTGCCCGGTGCTCGCGTTTATGCGCGCGTCACCGGTGATAACGCGCATAGCGGCAAACAGCTGCTGCTCGGTCCACAACTGCTGGGTCGGGTGCTTGATGGCAGCGGTAAGCCACTTGATGGCCTGCCCTCCCCGGAAACCGGCTATCGCGCGCCGTTGATCACCGCCCCTTTCAACCCGTTACAACGTACCCCGATTGAGGATGTACTGGATACCGGCGTACGCGCTATCAACGCCCTGCTTACCGTCGGACGCGGGCAGCGTATGGGCCTGTTCGCTGGTTCCGGCGTCGGCAAAAGCGTGCTGCTCGGCATGATGGCACGTTACACCAAAGCCGATGTGATTGTGGTTGGCCTGATTGGTGAACGTGGCCGTGAGGTTAAAGAGTTTATTGAAAACATTCTCGGCGCCGAAGGCCGGGCACGTTCGGTGGTCATTGCAGCTCCGGCTGATGTCTCACCGCTGCTGCGTATGCAGGGCGCGGCCTACGCCACCCGCATCGCTGAAGATTTTCGCGATCGCGGTCAGCATGTGCTGCTGATTATGGACTCACTCACCCGCTACGCTATGGCCCAGCGTGAGATCGCGCTGGCTATCGGTGAACCTCCTGCCACCAAAGGTTATCCACCTTCGGTGTTTGCCAAATTGCCCGCGCTGGTGGAACGCGCCGGTAACGGTACGCATGGCGGCGGCTCCATTACCGCCTTTTATACCGTTCTGACCGAAGGTGACGACCAGCAGGACCCGATTGCCGACTCCGCGCGCGCCATTCTTGACGGACATATCGTGTTATCGCGCCGTCTGGCGGAAGCGGGACATTATCCGGCAATAGATATTGAAGCCTCGATCAGCCGTGCCATGACCGCGTTGATCGATGAAAACCACTACGCCCGCGTGCGTCAGTTTAAGCAACTGCTCTCCAGCTTCCAGCGCAACCGTGATCTGGTCAGCGTGGGAGCCTACGCCGCAGGTAGCGATCCGATGCTGGATCGGGCCATTAAGCTCTATCCACAGATGGAAGCCTTCCTGCAACAGGGGATTTTCGAACGCAGCGACTACGACGATGCCTGCCTGCATTTACAGGCGATGTTCGGTTAAACCTGCGTGAAGGGGGATTGCAATGAAAACGGCCAATGCTATCGATACATTGCGCGACCTGGCGGAACAGGACCTGGAGAAAGCGGTCATTCACCTTGGTGATATGCGCCGCGGCCACCAGCAAGCTGACGAGCAGCTGCATATGCTGCTCGATTACCAGGATGAGTATCGCAACAAGCTGAATCAGGATATGTCTGGCGGTATCGCCAGCACCCGCTGGACCAACTATCACCAATTTATTCAGACGCTGGAAAAAGCCATTGAGCAGCATCGTCAACAGTTGCAGCAATGGAGTCAGCGCCTCGATCAGGCTCTTAATAACTGGCGCGAAAAGCAGAAACGGCTTAATGCCTATCAAACGCTGATTACCCGCGCCGCCGAAACCGCATTACGACAAGAAAACCGTCTCGATCAGAAACGGATGGATGAATACGCCCAACGGGCCGCACTGAGGAAAGGCGAATGATTACGCTGCCAACACTCGTTACACAAACTGCCAGTTCGGGTGAGGCTGATACTTCAGCTTCAACGGACATTCTGCAAGGGGTGGAAAACCTGCCGCAGGACTTCGTTACCGCCCTGGGAAATCAGTTATTGACGCTGGCAAAACAGCAAGGCACCAACGCGCAATCGGCTGATTCATCAGCAGAAAGCGATGAAAAATCCAGCAAAGGTGTCTCTCTGAGCGCGCTGCTGGAGGCACTGGACAAACCAGAGACGCTGAACGCACTTTTACAGCCGGAAAATATTAAAGCCACGCTGAAATCAGCCGATGATAAGGATAAGACTGAGGCAAGTTCGTTAAGCGCCAGCGACTTACAGAATGTTCAGGCCCTGTTCGCCATGTTACCGGCAGCGGTGGAAGATCGTACTACGCAAACAGCGGCCACCACGGCGCTGAGTGAGAATACCAGTGACAGTCGTGCCAGTCTGAACAGTACGTTACTCAGTGCGCTAACCAGTAAAGTTAAGGATGAGCAGTCGGATACAACGACAGCCACCACAACGGCAGCGACGAAGAAAAGCAGCGATGTGGCTGATGCGTTAACCGCGCAAACCACCACAACGCAGGCCACCAGCACCACGGCCGGCAGCAGTTCGACTAACAGCACCGCCCTGACGCTGGATGAGAGTTTTCAGCAGGTGTTGAGTACGCTAAGTAAACCGGATGATAAGCGTGATCTGAGCAGTAGCGACACGACAACGCCGGTAACCAGCGCACCGCTGAGCAGTACCAGCACGCTGACCAGCAGCACCGCGTCGACCAGCACCACACCGTCGACACCGATGCTGAATGCGCAACTTGGTTCGTCGGAATGGCAGCAGGCGCTGAGTCAGCAGATTGTGATGTTTAGTCGCAACGGCCAGCAGAATGCTGAGTTGCGTCTGCACCCGGAGGACCTGGGTGCAATTCAGATCAGCCTGACCCTGGATAAGGATCAGGCACAGTTGAATATGGTTTCCAGCCACAGCCATGTGAGGGCCGCGCTGGAAGCGGCTCTCCCACAGCTGAAAACGGCGCTGGCGGAGAGCGGTATAAACCTGGGACAGAGTAATGTCAGCAGCGACGCTTCCGCACAAGGCCAGAATTATCAGGGTCAGCAGGAAGGTCGCCGTGATGGCCAGCACGGCAGCTTTACCCTCTCCCAGGACAGTGACAACGAGATAACGCCTATTGCCGTCCCGGCAGCCCTTCAGGCGCGCGCGACCGGCAACGGCGCTGTCGATATCTTTGCCTGACAGCGGCTAACGCTGAAGGTAAGCGTAAAACCCGCGTCTTTTCTTCCCATTGTTTGACTTAAGACGCGGGATAATCTGTCCAGGCGAGCCGAAAGGCTTGCCCATAATTCACAGGAAGTAACTGCAAACATGTCTGATAACGCGAAAGCTAAAGGCCGCAAACGTTCAATATTAATTCCGGTGTTACTGATTGTGACGCTGGCCGCTTGCAGCGTGGCAGGCTATGCAGTCTGGCGAATGATGAATAAACACGAGGGCGATAAGCCGGAAGTGGCGAAAGTAGAGCCACCCCCTGCCCCCGTATTTTTTGCAATGGATACTTTTACGGTTAACCTGGTCAATCCTGACAACGATCCTGACCGTGTGCTGTACGTAGGCTTTACGCTGCGTCTGCCCGATGAGGACACCCGACGTCGGCTGAATGACTACCTGCCGGAAGTGCGCAGCCGCCTGCTGTTGCTGCTCTCACGTCAAAGCGCTGCGGCGCTGGCGTCTGAGCAAGGCAAACAGGCCCTGGTTGATCAAATCAAACAGGTGCTGGCGCCGCCGCTGGTAAAAGGTCAACCTCCGCAGGTGGTCAGTGACGTGCTGTTTACCGCCTTCATTTTGAGGTGATTTAATGGGCGATAGCATTCTCTCCCAGGCTGAGATTGACGCGCTGCTCAATGGCGACAGTGACAGCGCGGAAGTAGAGAAGAGTTCCAACGGGGGCGACAGTGATATTCGTCCCTATGATCCCAATACCCAACGTCGCGTGGTGCGTGAACGTTTGCAGGCGTTGGAGATCATCAATGAGCGTTTTGCCC
Organism: Pantoea phytobeneficialis; assembly: GCF_009728735.1. Lineage (NCBI taxonomy): Bacteria > Pseudomonadati > Pseudomonadota > Gammaproteobacteria > Enterobacterales > Erwiniaceae > Pantoea > Pantoea phytobeneficialis. Next base: position 3,601,225 of record NZ_CP024636.1, on the reverse strand, counting down.
GTCACTTTCGTATGGCGCTGTTTAACCTGTTGCGCCGCAGCCCGGATATCAGCGTCGGGGCGATCAAGATTCAGCCGTACCATGAGTTTGCCCGCAACCTGCCGGTGCCGACCAACCTGAACCTGATCCACCTGAAACCGCTGCGCGGCACCGCGCTGGTGGTGTTTTCGCCGAGTCTGGTGTTTATCGCCGTGGATAACCTGTTCGGTGGCGATGGCCGCTTCCCGACCAAAGTGGAAGGCCGCGAATTTACCCATACCGAGCAGCGCGTCATTCGCCGCATGCTGAAGCTGGCGCTGGAAGGCTACAGCGACGCATGGAAAGCGATTTACCCGCTGGATGTGGAGTATGTCCGTTCTGAGATGCAGGTGAAGTTCACCAACATCACCACCTCGCCGAACGATATCGTGGTGAACACCCCGTTCCAGGTGGAGATTGGCAACCTGGTGGGTGAATTCAACATCTGTATTCCATTTTCGATGATTGAGCCGCTGCGTGAGCTGCTGGTCAATCCCCCACTGGAGAACTCTCGTCAGGAAGATAACCACTGGCGCGACAACCTGGTGAAACAGGTGCAGCACTCGGAGCTGGAGCTGATTGCCCACTTCGCCGATGTGTCGCTGCGTCTGTCACGTATTTTGCAACTGAAACCTGGTGACGTCCTGCCCATTGAGAAGCCGGATCGCATCATCGCACACGTAGATGGCGTACCGGTGCTTACCAGCCAGTACGGCACGTTAAACGGCCAGTATGCGCTGCGTGTCGAGCATCTGATTAACCCGATTTTGAATTCGCTGAATGAGGAACAGCCCAATGAGTGACAGCAAGAAACCGTCCGATGACGACATCTCCGCGGACGATCTGTGGGCTGCTGCAATGAACGAGCAGGCGGCAACCAGCGCGCCGGAGCAAAGCGAAGCGGTATTTAAGTCGCTCGACGGCGGCGGTGCCAGCGGATCATTGCAGGACATCGATCTGATCATGGATATCCCGGTCAAACTGACCGTGGAGCTGGGTCGGACCAAAATGACCATCAAAGAGCTGCTGCGCCTGACGCAGGGTTCGGTAGTGGCGCTGGACGGTCTGGCCGGTGAACCACTGGATATTCTGATCAACGGCTACCTGATTGCCCAGGGTGAAGTGGTGGTGGTGAACGACAAATATGGCGTGCGCATTACCGATATCATCACCCCGTCTGAACGTATGCGTCGTCTGAGCCGCTAAGTATGTTGAAGAACGCGCAAACGGTACAACCTGCCAGCCACAGCCAACCGGTGGTTTCAGCCGGTTCGGTGATTGGCCAGGTCAGCAGCGTGCTGGCGGTGATTGTGTTACTGATCCTCGCCTGTGGCTGGCTGGCACGCCGCCTCGGTTTTGCACCGAAGGCGGTGAGCGGTCAGGCGCTGAAAGTCAGTGCCAGCGTACAGGTCGGCCAACGCGAGCGGGTGGTGATTGTTGATACCCAGGATGCCCGTCTGGTTCTTGGCGTCACCGCACAACAGGTCACTCACCTGCATACCCTGCCACCGCTTGCGCCTGAAGATGCTGCTGCGCCACCCGCGCCGCAGGATTTTCGTCAGCTGTTAAACACTCTGGTTAAACGCCCCGGAAAAACCCAATGATGCGTCGTTTGCTTCCTCTTCTGCCGCTGCTGTTGCTGGCACCGGTTGCGCATGCGCAACTGCCCGGTTTGGTAAGCCATCCGTTGGCAAATGGTGGCCAGAGCTGGTCGTTGCCGGTGCAGACGCTGGTTTTTATCACCTCACTGACTTTTATTCCGGCCGTGCTGCTGATGATGACCAGTTTCACCCGCATCATTATTGTATTTGGCTTGTTGCGCAACGCGCTCGGTACGCCATCAGCACCGCCGAACCAGGTATTGGTCGGTCTGGCGCTGTTCCTCACTTTCTTCATCATGGCACCCACTTTCGACAAGATTTATTCCGACGCTTATCTGCCGTTTAGCCAGGACAAGATCAGCATGGATGTCGCCATTGATAAGGGTGCACAGCCGCTGCGTGAATTTATGCTGCGTCAGACGCGTGAAGCGGATTTAGCGCTGTTTGCCCGTCTGGCAAATACGCCGCCGATTGAAGGGCCGGAAGCGGTGCCGATGCGCATCCTGCTGCCTGCCTATGTCACCAGTGAGCTGAAGACCGCATTCCAGATTGGTTTTACCGTCTTTATCCCTTTCCTGATCATCGACCTGGTGGTTGCCAGCGTGTTGATGGCGTTGGGGATGATGATGGTCCCCCCCGCCACCATTTCACTGCCGTTTAAGCTGATGCTGTTCGTGCTGGTGGATGGCTGGCAGCTGCTGGTGGGTTCACTGGCGCAAAGTTTCTATTCCTGAGGAGTGCAGCATGACACCCGAATCGGTAATGGTAATGGGACAGGACGCGATGCGTGTTGCCCTGATGATGGCGGCACCCATGTTGCTGGTGGCGCTGGTGAGTGGCCTGATTATCAGCCTGTTGCAGGCGGCTACGCAGGTCAACGAACAAACCCTGTCATTTATTCCCAAGATTCTTGCCGTGGCCGCCACCGCGGTGGTTGCCGGTCCGTGGATGCTTAACCTGATCCTGGATTACATGCGCACCCTGTTTAGCAACCTGCCTTATATCATCGGTTAATGATTAACCTCGACAGCGGCCAATTAGTTCATTGGGTCAGCCAGTTCTTCTGGCCGATGGTGCGTTTGCTGGCGCTGTTTGCCAGCGCGCCGGTACTCAGCGAGAAAAGTATCCCGAACCGCGTCAAAATTGGTCTGGCGGTGCTAACGACGTGGATTTTGATGCCGTTGCTGCCACCGGTTGAAGTCACCCTGTTTACCGCTGCCGGTTTCTGGCTGCTGCTTCAGCAAATTCTGATTGGTGTCGGTCTGGGGCTGACCATGCAGTTTGCATTCGGTGCAGTGCGTATGGCGGGCGAAGTGATTGGCTTGCAGATGGGGTTGTCATTCGCTACCTTCTTTGACCCTGGCAGCCGTCTGAATATGCCGGTGCTGGCGCGTTTTCTTGATATGCTGGCGATGCTGCTGTTCCTGACCTTCAACGGTCATCTGTGGCTCATCTCGATGCTGGTCGACAGTTTTCACACCATGCCGATCAGCGATCATCCGCTCAACGCTAACGCGTTTATGGCGTTGGTGAAGGCAGCGGGATTAATTTTCCTTAATGGCATGATGTTAGCGCTGCCATTAATCGTTCTGCTCCTCACGCTCAATATGGCCCTGGGTTTGTTAAACCGTGTTACACCACAGTTATCAGTTTTCGTTGTTGGCTTCCCAATCACCTTAACTGTGGGGATCCTGAGCATCGGTCTGATGATGCCGCTCCTTGCCCCTTTTTGCGAACATCTCTTCAGTGAAGTCTTTGATTTGCTCGCTCAGTTCCTGTCAGAACTCTCCCGTACGAGTTGATTAACGAATCTGTAGCCGTTCTTAAGTGATAGTTAAGCGTTCAAAATCTATTTGTGCATTTTTCGAACCATAATTCTCAGAAATCAACTGAGGAAAATCTGATAAATGCGCATTTCTGGTGAAAATTATTCTTATTAAACGGCGCTTCAAGTATTTTAGTCAGACGAATCCTACAGTGCCTAAGCGTGTGGATTCGTTGAAAAAATGCCCAATAGATTGTTTTTAAACAAAAAAAATTTAGCAGCGATTTTTCTTGTAAGAAAACCTTTTTTCCGGCATTGTCAACACTCGCTGAAACGTCACACTTTCGTATTTCAAATGTTTTTAAGATTTGTCCTATCAGATTTGTCTGTGACATGCGCGATAGTGACATGGCTCGCAAAAATGAGCGATTTACCGACTTAAAACAAATTCCCGGCGATTCCCACTGTCGCGGGGTCAAGAGTGACGTTGAAGTAACACAACAAACTTCGCAGAACGGGTCAGGGAAGAGTCATGATGGCGCACGGGTTTACTCCGCCAGGCTGCTGAGCAGAATAAAAAAGTGTCTTTGGAAATCTCTCTCGTACCGCAAACGCGTAATTCATCGTTGATTTAAACGGATAACAAATTGGTGAGGGTCGCTAACATGCCAACGATTATTATGGATTCATGCAACTACACACGCCTGGGATTATCGGACTATATGTCCGCAAAAGGAGTTAAAAAGAAAAATATTACTTCCGTGTCTGACATCGAGCAATTGCAACAAAGATGTGAACAGCTAAAACCCGGGGTCGTATTTATTAACGAAGAATCGTTCATTCATGAATCCGACTCCAGCGATCGTATCCGCGGCATTATTATGCAGCATCCTGACACCCTATTTTTCATCTTCATGGCGATCTCAAACATCCATTTTGAGGAATATCTCTACGTTCGTAAGAACCTGATTATTACGTCAAAATCGATTAAAACATCGACCCTGGATTCCCTTCTCGGCACCTATCTGCAAAAGAAACTCAATGCAGCGCCACGAATTTCAGCCGGGCTTGATATTCACCCTCTGACATTAAGCCAGACTGAGTCAAATATGCTGAAAATGTGGATGTCAGGACATGACACCATTCAGATTTCAGACAAGATGCAAATTAAGGCGAAAACAGTTTCGTCACATAAAGGTAATATTAAACGTAAAATCAAGACCCACAATAAACAAGTTATTTATCATGTTGTGCGTCTCACTGATAATGTTACCTCCGGGATCTATGTCAACGTGCGATAATTTCCCTCGGTAAAAATAAGGGCTAATCCGCTGATTGGCCCTTTTTTGTTTTTGTCCATTTTGCGATGCAGATCCCACTCTGCTGACTAATCCTTTCCCCTCCCTTGCCGATGTTAGCTTCAGAACACCAACCTATATGAGAGCAAGGATATGAAAACAGCATCGATTGATGAGCAACATAAGCTCAGCATCTGGCAGAACCTGCGCCTGATGCCTCTTTTCAGCATGATCTTTGGTGGCATTCTGCTGCTTTTTGCCCTGTGCATTGGACTCGCCAGCTACTTTCTGATTCAAAGCAATAACTCGCTGAATGACGCCACAGATGAAATCCAGATTCGTATGGGGATTTCCAACAGCTCAAACCACCTGCGTACTGCACGTCTGAATGTTATTCAGTCTGGTGCCGCCGCACGTATTGGCGAGATGGATAGCTACCGCGCTGACCTGGCGCGCACCGAGCAGCGTATTGAACAGGCACGCGCCGGTTTCAAACTTTATATGGACCGCAAAACCAAAACCGCAGAAGACCTGGCGCTGGATGCACCGCTGACGGAACGCTTCAACGCTTATATCGATAAAGGTCTGAAGCCGATGATCGATTCGGCAAAACAAGGCAGCTTTGAAGGCATTATTGCGCAGGAAACCGATGTAACACGCAAACTGGATGACGCCTATAACGAGGTGTTACTCAAAGCAATCAAGATCCGTACTAATCGCGCTGATGCGATAAATGCGGAAGCGGCACATCAGTCACGTATTGGTTTTATTGCTATGGCCGCCGCCTTTGCCGCAGCACTGGTGTTGGTATTGCTGACCTTCCTGTTCCTGCGCCGCGTGGTGATTAACCCACTGCGTCAATCCGTCGCGCGTATTGAACGAATCGCTCAGGGTGATTTAACCGCGCCCGATCAGGCATGGGGCCGCAGTGAAATCGGCAGCCTGTTGCATAATCTGCAACTGATGCAGGCCTCACTGGTTCGTACGGTTGGTGTGGTACGTGAAGGTGCGGTGGCGATCTACCAGGGTTCCAGTGAGATTTCTGCCGGTAACACCGATCTCTCCTCACGCACCGAACAGCAGGCTTCCGCACTGGAGCAGACCGCAGCCAGCATGGAACAACTAACGGCCACCGTGAAGCAGAATGCCGAAAACGCCCATCATGCCAGCCAACTGGCAGCCGATGCCTCGGGTAAAGCGCGCAGCGGTGGAGAGCTGGTCGATGGCGTGGTGAAAACCATGAACAACATTTCTGGCAGCTCGAAAAAGATTGCCGAAATCACTAATGTTATCAACAGCATTGCATTCCAGACCAATATTCTGGCATTGAACGCCGCCGTTGAGGCCGCCCGTGCCGGTGAGCAGGGTCGCGGTTTCGCCGTGGTCGCCAGTGAAGTGCGCAGCCTGGCCCAGCGCAGTGCGCAGGCGGCGAAGGAGATTGAGTCTCTGATTGCAGAATCGGTTGATCTGATTAGCAATGGCTCGCATCAGGTAGGGGAAGCCGGCAATACCATGAGTGAAATTGTTGAGGCGGTGCGCCGTGTTACCGACATTATGTCTGAAATCGCCGCCGCTTCAGATGAGCAGAGCCGCGGAATTCAGCAAGTGAGCCTGGCGGTCACCGAGATGGATAATGTGACTCAGCAGAACGCCTCGCTGGTGGAAGAGGCCTCTTCGGCGGCAGCATCGCTGGAAGACCAGGCGGGTAAATTGACCCAGGCGGTTGCCGCGTTTCGTTTGAATGACAAGCCCGGTTTATTGGTTCCGACGCCGACCGTGCAGCCGACGTTAAAAGCGCTGACGCCTCGCGTGGCAACCGTCAGCAATGATAATTGGGAAACGTTCTAATCTGAGATTACTTATGCCCTCACCCCGGCCCTCTCCCGCAAGCGGGAGAGGGAGGCAGTGCAAAATGTTAGCCTGTGCTCGCATCAGTCCCCTCTCCCGCCAGCGGGAGAGGGTTAGGGTGAGGGGACATAGGGTTCGACAAACACCCCATCCGCATGATCGTTTTCATTAAAGAACCAGATACCCAGCGGATAATCCTCCAGCGCAACCAGATACATGACGCCTTCATTGAATGGCTCTACCGCCAGAATCGTGCCTGAACGGCGCGGACCACCGTCTGTCTTTACCGTCACGCGGTCATTGACCTTCATTGAATACTCTCCAGAAATAGTGCCTCGGACACAGTGTAACGGAAGAATTGGGTAACCGTGTGATCGCGATCAGCCTGGGTGATTGCTTAACTCGCCTAAGAATGCGCCTGGTAAGGGATTTTCACTTTCTTAACGTTTAATGGCGAGACTTTTGACGCGGCCAGCGCGTAGAATTTTTGTTACTGCTCCAACCCCAAAGGCGCAGTCAACCTAAAAGTAACAAGGATTTTTGCCCGCGCAGCGCGGGCTTTTTTTTGCCTGTTACGCAGATTCCGCACGATTCCCCTCAGACGTCTATACTGTCTACGTCCCCCTTCTCCGCTCAGGAGGCACGATGATGGTAACGGTAAACGACGATAGCGATAACCTGAACAGCAATATCGATACATTGCTTAACGCCATTCAGGAAAAGACATCAGGAAAGATCAAAGAGCATATGCAACCACACGCGAGCGGATCGCAGGATGCGCAAATCGATCTGTCACAAGCCTTTGAACTGGATATCCACGATTGCTCCTGCATTGAAGTGCATCATTGATATCAGGCAAAAAAATACCCGGCGGGATAGCCGGGTAAAGTAAAAGCGCTAAATTCGTTACACCAGGAAAATCTCTAACACAGCAGCCAGATTACGCCTCAGTCTGAATAAGACAAGTGCCAACGCTTTCCAGAGGTGCAACCCCTCACCTGTTTTACGTCGCGGTTGTTACCGAAAACACCGCATGTATGCTGTCTTTTTTCTGCGCATCTTTTACACATGCACAATTCTGCTGTTAGCCTGTTTTAGGAATTTTCCTGGGTTAACTTCCCATTGCTGTGCGAAAAAGTGTGATCGCGATTACGCTATTATACTGATTATTCCTCGCTTTACGGATGCCCAAGGGTGTAAGGAGTGTGAAGATGGTCAGTCTTGACCAACCGTTATTGATCGTCACCGACCTCGATGGCTCACTGCTGGACCATCACGATTATCGTTGGGATGCCGCCAGCGAATGGCTGGCACGTCTGAAACAAAATCAGATTCCGCTGGTGATCTGTTCCAGCAAAACGGCGGCCGAGATCATTCCGCTGCAAAAAAAACTCGGCATCGCCGGATCGCCTTTTATTGCTGAAAACGGTGCCCGTATTGTTCTTGAGGCGGAGGAGCGGCGCAGTGAAGGACAGGGGCACGCTTACCTTGCACTTTGTCAGCAGTTGAAAGGCTTACAGGCTGACTTTCGCTTCACCGGTTTTCACGATTTCAGTGACGTTGAAGTGTCCAGATTCACTGGCCTGACGCTGGCGGAAGCCAGTCAGAGTCGACAACGCGATGCTTCTGAGGTGGTGCTGTGGCGTGATGATGCCGCACGGCTGGATGAATTCCGCGCGGCCCTGCATCAGCACGGTCTGGCGTTAACCCAGGGAGGGCGCTTCTGGCATGTGATGCCTGAAGGATGCGGAAAAGGTCACGCGCTGCAAACGTTGCAACAGCATCTCGCCCGGCGCGAGGGGATCACCCGTACCACCATCGGCCTGGGAGATGGCCCCAATGATGTGCCAATGCTGGAATGCGTCGATTATGCCGTCGTCATAAAAGGCTTCAGTAAAACGCCGGTCATCCTGACGCGCGATGATGAGGAAAACGTCTACCACACCGCACACGTTGGTCCCGAGGGCTGGCGTGAAGGTTTGGATTATTTTCTTGCCCAACCCGATTAACGGGCACACAGCCAATCAGAAGGATGAGGCGATGAGTGATTTTTACCAGAATGGCGTGATTACCAACTTTCATAATCTCACCCACCGTAGCGTTGAGTCGCTGGAAAAAGAGATGGTGCGTTTTGCCCGCAAACGCAAAATGGGGCTGATTTTACCGTCGCTGTTTTCCGAACTGGAAGGACCGGCGCTGGATAACATTGTCAATGAACTGGCGAAAGTGCCTTACCTCGATGAGATTGTGATTGGCCTCGACCGTGCAGACCGCGAGCAGTTTCTGTTTGCACGCGAGTTCTTTGCTCGCCTGCCCCAGCGCCATCGTATTTTGTGGAATGACGGGCCGCGTCTGAAAGCGCTGGATGCCGAGCTGGATAAAGAGGGCCTTTCGCCCAGCCAGCCGGGTAAAGGGCGTAACGTCTGGTTCTGCACCGGTTATACGCTGGCCTCCGACCGTACCAGTTGCGTCGCGTTGCACGATTGCGACATCGTCACTTATGAACGTAGTATGCTGGCGCGCTTGCTCTATCCGCTGGCTAACCCGGCTTTTCAGTATGAATTCTGCAAAGGTTTTTATGCGCGTGTCGCAGGCGGCAAACTGAATGGTCGTGTCGGGCGACTGCTGGTGGGGCCGCTGCTGCGCTCACTGCAAAAAGTGTATGGTCATTCGGAATATCTCGACTATCTCGCCAGCTTCCGCTACCCGCTGTCCGGGGAATTTGCCATGCGCACCCATGTGCTGAACAATATTAAGATTCCCGGCGACTGGGGGCTGGAAATTGGCGTGCTGTCGGAGATTTATCGCAACTACACCACACGGCAAAGCTGCCAGGTAGAGATTGCCGATAACTATGACCATAAGCATCAGCCGCTGGCCGAAGAAGATGGCACCGGTGGCCTTAAGCGTATGAGCAATGACATCGTGCAATCGTTGCTACGTAAACTGGCGACAATGGGTGTGCCTCTGACCAGTGACTCATTCCGGGTATTGAAAGCCACCTACTATCGCAACGCGCTGGATATGATGGAGGTCTACAATCACGAAGCCACTATGAATGGTCTGAAGTTCGACCAGCATATTGAAGAGGCGGCGGTAGAGATGTTCACCCAGGCGATTCTCGATGCCGGTCAGGCATTTATTGAACGTCCGAATGACAAACCCTTTATTCCCAGCTGGAGCCGGGTGCAATCTGCCTTTCCGGATATCCTGCAACGGATTTACCAGGCGGTTGAAGAGGATAACGACGGTAAGGTCTAATCCGCGCTGCACACGCGATTACGGCCACTGGTTTTCGCCAGGTAGAGTCGGCTATCGGCTTTGGCCTGCAAGCTCTCTGCGTCATAATCGCCCTGCTCCTCGCTGCTGGTCACCCCGGCGGAGAGCGTGATGTTAAAGGTGGTACTGGCGTTCACCAGGATAGTTTTGGCCGCCAGACGCGCACGGATGCGCTCCGCAACCACACTGGCTTCCGCCAGGGTGGTTTCTGGCAACACAATACAGAATTCTTCCCCGCCAATACGTCCCGCCACATCGTATTTACGCAGCGTATGACTGATTACGCTGGCTACACGGATCAATGCCTGATCGCCCGCATGATGCCCCCAGGTGTCATTGACCTTCTTAAAATGATCAACATCCAACTGGATAACCGCAAGCGGTCGCTGCAACTGCTGGCAGTGGGCAGCCTGCGCCACAAACTGTTCGAAGAAGGCACTGCGATTGAGTAAACGCGTCAAACCATCGTAATTGGCCCGCCAGGTGAGGCGCGCAGAGAGTTCATCCTGGCGGCGCACCAGACGGAAGATCACCTGATGTGCTACCGCCAGCATCAGGACAAACAGCAACCACATGCCGAGCAGGAACAGCGTAACGCGTCCCAGCTCCTGCTTCATACCCTGCTTCAGGGTCTGCACATTGATAATGTAGCCGTCGACATTTTCCAGTTTGCTCCAACTGGCAAACTGCGTCCCCAGCCGCAATATGCCGCTGCGTTCATGTTGCATACGCTTCAGCAATTCTTGCCGTTGTTCAGCATTCAGTGGGACTTCATCTGGGGCATGCAGGCGAGCCACCTCCTCCAGCTTACGATCGAGGAACACCAGGTTACCTTGCAACAGCGTATGACGCGTTTCCGCCAGCAGATTACGAATGCGCGCCTGGGGGAAATCCATCGACAACACGCCATACCAGTAGCCATTGCTGATAATCGGCGCGCTGAGGGTCAACATCAGTCCTTCATCGAACTGCCCCTGGTAACCGCTGGTCCAGCGCAGATAGGGGCTGGGATTCTGCTGCGGGTTAAGGGCACGAAAATAGGCGCGCTGCACCATTGTGGCATAGCTTTGCTCCAATTCTTGCGGGCTTTGCGGTGGTCGCGAGCTGATATAAAAACCCGCGCGGGAGATGTACCAGAAGCGCGAATGAAAATCATGGTCCGGATCGCTGAATTGCATGATAAAACTGAACTCCAGCGCAGCGCGGATCTCCTGGTCAATCAGAGCCGGATCGCGCCTTAGCAGCGGATCACGCGCCAGCCAGGCATCTCCGACACCGTTCAGCGGCATACTACGCGGGCTATTCAGCTGCAATTGCCACAACGGATGCTGACGTAACGCCTGGAAACGCGTCACCGCTTCGCGCGCGTTATCGGAATCAAGCGGGTGTGTCAGCGCATAACTCAGCATCTTCTGGTAGTAAACCAGCTCATCTACGCTCTCCTGAAACTGACTGTCGAGATTCTTTTGAATCTCCGCCAGTTGCGCACGCTGACGATCTTCATAGCTGGTTTTTAGTTCCAGCGCTTCATGCACCGTCAGAAAAGCCGAGAAAAGGAAAACCGCAAAAAAACACAGGTGAACAGATAAAATGGGATTGCCCGACTGCCGGGGAAGTGGCGTTTGTGCCATCAGCAACCATGCTCCGGAAAAAGGCGAATGAAAACAGTGTAGCCAGCCGGGGAAAGATCGTACAGACGGGGATCGGTAGCGGCGCGATTTATCGCGCAATTTCGTGCAGGGTGCAGAAAAAGTCGCGCGATAAAACGTGCCGCTACGTATTCATCTCAGCTATTAGCTGGCCAGCTGGCGCGCGGCAGATAAGTGACAGAGTTCGTCACTATGGAATGCCTCACGGCGCACGCTGTAGCCATCATACCAACGACACTCTACCATTCCGCTGGCATAGCCGGTCACCACCATAGTGGGTCCGCCCTGTTTGTGCTGAACTTCGTCACTGATCGCAAAGGTCATACGCGCCCTCCCTTCTACCCGTTGAATGAACTTCATCAGGTATAGCAGGTGCGGGGGGTTTTTGCCTATAAGAGATTGTGATTACTACTGCAATTTAGGAATAAGCAGTTAAATATGCGGAAAATAAAAAAAGCGGATAAAAATTATTATCCGCTTTGAAATGCTTTCCCAGGTGGGAAAATCAGATTTTACAACCTTCGCAATCAGCTTCGTCGCTCAGATCGGTCGGGACTTCGCGTGCTTTCTCCGCCGCTTTCGCTTCAGCCTGTTCCAGCTGTGCATCGATATCAAATTCAAACATATCGTCGTTCATCATCGTTCTCCTGACCCGTGATTAGAAATTTCCTGCGCTTTATAGTCTTTATCCACGCACTTTGGCAATCAGATTCACCACCAACAGCACGATCGACCCAATCAAAAAGCCCAGTACCAGGTTGGCGCCGTTGCTGAGCAGCGCCGAGACCAACGGGTTAAAACCCGCACTGTACGCCTCAATCGCATGGTGCAACGGCGTAATCCCGTGAATGACAATACCGCCCCCCACCAGGAACATCGCCAGGGTACCCACCACCGACAGAATTTTCATCAATATCGGGGCAGCGGCTAACAACAATCCCCCCACCGCCTGCGCCAGCGTGGATGATTTTTCCCGCAGCCAGTATCCGAGATCGTCGATTTTCACAATCCCGGCAACGATGCCATACACCCCCACCGTCACCAGAATGGCGATACCCGCCAGCACCATCACCTGATTGAGCAACGGCGCTTCCGCCACGATGCCCAGTGTGATGGCAACAATTTCGGCCGAAAGGATAAAGTCGGTACGTACCGCACCTTTCACTTTATCCTTCTCAAATGTCTTTGGATCCTGTTGCGCCAGTTGCTCAAGACGCTGCTGACGTGCTTCCGGGCTTTGCTCGGCTTTATCGTGGTTGAGGCTGTGCAACACCTTCTCCACGCCCTCAAAACAGAGATACGCCCCGCCAATCATCAGCAACGGCGTAATCAGCCAGGGCGCAAAAGCTGAGATCAGCAGCGCCAGCGGCACGAGGATCAATTTGTTAATAAAGGAGCCTTTCGCCACCGCCCACACCACCGGCAATTCGCGATTGGCTTTTACGCCGGTAACCTGTTGCGCATTCAGGGACAGATCGTCACCCAATACCCCGGCGGTTTTTTTTGCGGCCACTTTGCCCATCATGGAGATGTCATCAAGCAAGGTGGCAATATCATCCAGAAGCGTCAGTAAGCTGGTTCCTGCCAAAATGTTTTCCTTATTCCTGTTCGTGATCCTGACAACAGGGGCAACGCTCGACCGCCGTCACTGACATATCGGCGATGCCCGCACAATCCCACTCAACGCGTAACGGCTGCCCCGCCACATCCCCGGCATGCAAATATTTGCTCACCGGACTTTCCGTCATACCCGTAATCTCTTCGGTGGCGACCAGCGTATCACCCAGATAGATCCGGGCGGTGGCTCGGGTGTTGACCATCCGTTCGTCACGAAGTTGGTACAGGCGTTTGACCGTCAGTTTTATGCTGCTCATGGCTATGTTCCGCGTCCCAGAGAAAGGAGTGATCTAAACCGTTATAGCGAGTAAAAGCAACAATCTGCCTTATACGCCGCGATAATGATGCAAACCTGCATGATCGATTTCACCGCTGTGACTGGCGGCCAACAGCCACTCCTCCAGTCGTTCAATTAACGCCTCGTCCTTGAGGCGCAGCTTGCCACGTAACGCACATTCCCAGACGATCAGCACCTTCCAGCCGCTCTCCTGCAACTGCTGAATGTAGCGCCGGTCCCGTTCGACATTACTGTTAATTTTACCGGCCCAGAATTCGGTACGCGTAGCGGGCATTTTGAACAGATAGCAATGATGACGATGCCAGAAGCAGCCGTGGACAAAAATAATCGCCTGCTGGGCCGGGACGACAAAATCAGGTCGACCGGCTAATGCTTTATCCTGCACCCGATAGGTAAATCCACGGTCTTTTAATATCAACGCAATACGCTGTTCAATCGCCGTATCCTGAGTACGAATTGCACGCATATTCTTGCTACGAACATCACGAGAATGGACGTCGGCCATAACCTTTCCTTTTTCTTGTGGCTCCTTCAACTTTAGCGGTTTGGGGCAAAAGCGAAAGCCGCATTCACCACCGGCACGTCGGGCCAATTTCTTCATAGCGTCAGGAGTGGTAGCATAGCCGCTTCACTGTTAAGGAAAAACGCATGCACGCCGAAGAGACCGCCGCGACTGCCTCACCCTCCCCACTCACTGTTTCCGCCACTGACGATGCCACCACGCTGTTGTTGCAAGTGCTGGCAATTTACGCCGCACGCGACCTTGTGAGCACGCTGAGCGACGCCGGTGGTCGCGACTGGAGCGTGCCTCGTCTCAACCGTATTCGTCAGGGAAAGAGTGCAGCACCGGCGTTAAGCAGCGCGGAAGTTGCCAGTTTGCAGGCGTTATTACCCGCTCGTCCCGCGCATTATGACGCGCCTCGTTTTCAGTTTGTCGATCTGTTTGCCGGTATTGGCGGCATTCGCCGTGGCTTTGAACAGATTGGCGGCCAGTGCGTCTTTACCAGTGAATGGAATAAAGAAGCGGTGCGTACCTACAAGGCCAACCACTATTGCGATCCGCAGCAACATCGCTTCAACAGCGATATTCGCCAGGTAACGCAACCGGCCGGTCTGAGTGATGAGCAAGCCATCTATCAACATATTGATCGCACAATCCCTGACCATCAGGTGCTACTGGCAGGTTTCCCCTGCCAGCCCTTCTCGCTGGCCGGTGTGAGTAAAAAGAATGCCCTGGGCCGGGCGCACGGTTTCGAGTGTGAGGCACAGGGAACCTTATTCTTCGATGTGGCACGCATTCTGGCTGCGAAAAAGCCGCCGTTCTTCGTGCTGGAAAACGTGAAGAACCTGAAAAGTCACGACAAAGGACGCACCTTCGCCATTATTATGGCGACGCTGGATGAGCTGGGCTATGACGTGGCCGATGCGGATAACGCGGGACTGGCCGATGCCAAAATCATCGATGCACGCCATTTTCTGCCGCAACATCGTGAGCGTATTGTGTTGGTGGGTATCCGTCGCGACACCCATCTGAGCGAGGGATTTTCTCTGCGCGCCTTACCCGCACTCTATCCCAAAAAAGTCCCGACGCTCAGTAGCTTGCTGGAACCCCAGCCTGATGCCAAATATACGTTGTCACCGGTACTGTGGAACTACCTTTACCAATACGCCAAAAAACACAAAGCCAAGGGGAACGGCTTTGGTTTCGGTCTGAACGATGCGCGTAATCCGTCGGTTTGCGTGCGCACCCTGTCGGCTCGCTATTACAAAGACGGTTCGGAAATTCTTATTGATCGTGGTTGGGACCGTGAGCTGGGCGAGCAGGACTTTCATCAGCCGGACAATATGTCACGCCGCCCACGTCGTTTAACACCACGCGAATGCGCGCGGCTGATGGGATTTGAAGCACCGGGTGAAACGCGCTTCCGCATTCCGGTGTCCGATACCCAGGCCTATAAACAGTTTGGCAATTCGGTAGTGGTGCCGGTGTTTGCTGCTGTAGCGCAACTGCTATTGCCATTGATCGAACAATACACCCGCAACATGAAGTGATTTCGGGCTGCGGGCACAGCGGTTCAGACTGGAAAACGCGTAAGAAAAAACCCGTCAATTGACGGGTTTTGTTTTATTTCTTTTTCTTGCCCTGCTTCTTCAACAGCGCGCGAATCTGTTTCAGTTCAGCAGCACTCAGTTGATCGGTTACCGCTTCTGCTGTGTCCTGATTGTCGATCGCATCCTGCGCCGGAGCCTGTAGGCTCGCCTGCAAGCGATTCACAATTTCCTGACTCATAGAAATTTGGTTGTCCAGAGCCAGTTGTTTGATGTGTTCTTTCAGCGCAGGATCAATCTTAATCGTTAAATTAACGGTCTCGGTCATCGTGTTACTCCTTATTGATTTTCATCAACGTAGCGGAAGATGCCGAAAGTTAACAGGCTGTCATAAAAATTTAATATTAGACGTGTAGGGGACTGAAATCCCTCAACACCGATTCGTCCATCGAGGTCAGGTTGCCCTGAAGCTCCGCGCACAGTTTTGCCATATAGCGCACCAGGAAGTCGGCATTGTGTTCCGCCAGTTGGCGTCCCGCTTCGGTTTGCATAGTTTCAGGCAGGCGTAATAACTTCTTCTGGAAGTGATCCAGCGTCCAGTGCACATCATTCAATTCACGATCTTTGCCCAGAGGATCGTCGCTGTCGAACAGCGGGCGTCCCAGCGCACCGGCAGTATAAAATACCCGCGCCAGACCAATGGCACCCAGTGACTCCAGGCGGTCGGCATCTTGCACAATCTTCGCCTCAAGGGTTTGTGGCGCGATCGCGGCGCTGAAACTGTGCGCCTGCACGGCATGCGCGACAGCATCTATGTGGTCAGCCGGAAAGTCCGGGAAGTCTTGTTGCAGAATGCGGCGCGTCTCTTCAGCGGCGTAAGTTGAGGCCAGATGACGTTCCGGGTGGTTTTTCGGTAAGTTGACAACATCATGAAAGTAGCAAGCGGTCAGCACCACCAGCGCATCGGCATCGCTATTTTGCATAATGCGTGCCGCGCTCATCCAGACACGGCGCAGGTGGGCGATATCATGGGCTTTATCATCGTGCAGCCAGTTCTGCTGCAACCAGTTTTCGAAACGGTTTTGCCAGCCTGTTAGCGACATCGTGCTTCTCCTGTTATTGCTGTTATAAAGCACCGCCGTCAATGACGAGCGTGCTACTCCTGCAAACATCATAGCGGCCCGGTGATGACACTTTCTTTACACTCCTCCTGCATAATCAACTGCGAAAAAATGCGATCCTGATCCTGTTATAGCGCTGTTAACAGCACTTTCCCAGCACCACGCGCGTTTTCGGTATTTCCTCATCCTCGTTTCAGTTAAACGACTCTGTTTAGCAGTGATAATGTTTTAAAGCCATGCGGAAATAGTGTGTAACGGATTAATTCTGGTTTAACTCACTAGCTTAAAACCCGTCGGTCAACCGATCACCCACGACATATTCTGAAAGAGTTCCCATTGTGTCCGTTATAACGTACTGTATCTGAGAAAAATGCGATTTTGTTTTTCCATTGCATCCAATCAAGCACGTTTTTTGCTTGTGAGCCATTTTTAAAACTGAATACGCACTGAATGCCTGACTATAAGGCGACAAATTATTAAGCAAATTGATTTAAACCCATTATGCTAATTCTGCACATCCGTGGACGCGGATGGTTCAGCAAATTCTCCGGGTTGGTAACACAACAAGAGGTAAATCATGAAAGAACGGCCGATTCTTTTTTCCGAACAGCGGGTCCGCGCCCTGCTGGTTGGCCAGCAAACACAGACCCGGCGCATTATGAAGACTCAGGCTTTCGGCCCTGGTCAGGATCATCACGAAGGCGTACACGCATTTGACGTCAGTGCAAACCATCTGCACGGCTATAAACTGATGTCGATGTCAGACATCAGTTATCACTGCCCCTATGGTAAACCCGGCGATCGTCTCTGGGTGCGCGAAACCTGGCGTGGTCCGATCGTGCCTGAGGAACAGTTGGCAGAGTATGAACGCGAGCCACTCCCCTTCCGCGACCCGGTGTATTGTCAGTATCGCGCCGACAGCAATGAGCTGGGGCAGCAGGATGACAATGTGCAAGATGCGGAGCAATTTGGCTGGCAGACGGCCATCCATATGCCACGCTGGGCCAGCCGTATTGATCTTGAGATCACCTCCGTTCGTGCCGAGAAGATTCAGGACATCAGTGAAGACGACATCATGGCAGAAGGCGTGCAGACCGACTCGCACTTCCTGAATAACTTCTTCACCATGAATATGAACTCCGAGTCGCCTAAAGAGGCCTATCGCAAGGCGTGGCAGAAACAATACGGTGCCACCAGTTGGGAAGTGAACCCGTGGGTATGGGTGATCGAGTTCCAGCGTGTGGAGCGTGAAGGGTAAGTCCTCTCTCCGGCAGAGGTGAGGGGTAAACCTCTCACCTTTGCAATCTCAGTCACAGACAAAATTCTTACTAACAGGTTGAATAGACAGCTTTGATTCTGCGCTGGTAATTTTCGCTGTACCGCGCGAGGATACCGTCTTACGCCCTGAAGAGTGAGTGATGCGATGTTCAAATGGCCGTGGCACGCGCAGGTAGAAACTTCAGTCGCAGCGCTGCCGTGGCAACAAGCGCTGGCACAACCTATTTTCTCTCTGCTTGACGAAAACGAGCAAACCAGCCTCATCGCACTGGCACAGCGCTTCCTGCAACAAAAAAAAATCACACCATTGCAGGCATTGCAACTCGACGAACTGCGTACCGCCCGACTGGCGTTGCTATTTTGCCTGCCAGTGTTGAAGCTCGGCCTGGAATGGCTTGATGGCTTCCATGAAATTTTGATCTACCCCGAGCCCTTCAACGTCGATGACCACTGGCAAGATGACAGCGGCCTGGTGCATCAGGCGGCGGCGGTGCACGCCGGACAAAGCTGGACCCAGGGGCCAGTGGTGTTGAATGCGCTGGATATCCAGGATTCGTTTGATCTCTCCGGCTATAACCTGGTGATCCATGAAGTCGCACATAAACTGGATGCACGCGGCAGCGGCTACACCAGCGGTGTCCCGGCCATTGCCCTGCGTGATGTCGCCAGTTGGGAAAAAGATTTACTTCAGGCGATGGAGGAGATCGAAGCTGAAGTGGAGTTGGTGGGTGAACAAGCCGCCACCATCGATCCCTACGCTGCCAGCGATCCCGCCGAGTGCTTTGCCGTCCTCTCCGAATATTTCTTTAGCGCACCGGATTTACTGGCAGAGCGTTTTCCCGCTATGTACCGCCATCTGCAACAATTCTATCGTCAGGACCCCCTGGCGCGTTTAGCCGCCACGCGACCGGAAATTGCTTAAAGCGCGATCGCTTTGTATTAATGCTAGCCAGTTGAATACAAATGTATTTTTAGCTGTTGACAGCTCCGGCACTGCCCATTAATATGCGCCTCGTTCCAACGATTCCTCTGTAGTTCAGTCGGTAGAACGGCGGACTGTTAATCCGTATGTCACTGGTTCGAGTCCAGTCAGAGGAGCCAAATTCGAAGAAGAGCAGCCTGAAAAGGCTGCTTTTTTTTTGTCTGTAGCGGCGCGATTTATCGCGCTTTTTTGAAAACCTGTGCGATAAATCGCGCCGCCACCCGCTCGTAAAATCCAGAAACACTTGGTTTGTCAGGAAGCGTCAATAAGCACACGATCAAAAACGTACCAGGAGGTACAATAAGCGTGCTTATTAACTTTCTACCACTTACACCATGAAAACCATTTGTTTTAAAATCAGGCTATTGCCTGCCGCCCTCCTTTGCGCTTTGGCAGTACCTGCCGCACAAGCTACCGACTTCTTCCACCAGGACACCCTGACCGGTGACTGGGATGGCGCACGGAGCGATCTCGCCCAGCACGGCGTTAACTTAACCGGCGACTATGTCTCAGAAACCGCAGGCGTGTTGAGCGGCGGCCAGTCTTATGGCACACGCTACGCTCAGCAGATCCGTCTGGGTGCCACCTTTGATTTGAACCGTCTGTTCAATGCGCAGCACGCCGGTACGGTCCAGCTGTCAATCAACGATCGTCGTGGACGCAGCACCTCGGCGGATCTGGTCGGCAACCGTCTGCCAATTCAGGAAGCGTATGGCGGCGAATATACTCGCCTGAGCGAACTGAGCTACGCCAATTATCTCTTCACCCCGCAGTTGCAGTACAAGCTGGGCTGGCTGGCTATGGGGAATGATTTCGGCGGCCTGTCAATTCTGACCAACTTTATGAACGCAGGCTTCTGTGCTCACCCGCTGTCGATGTCAGGTGGCAGCGGCTGGGGTAACTACCCCAACGCCCACCTCGGCGGTGAGTTAAAGTACAGCTTCAATGACAGCTGGGCGCTGCAAACGGCGGTATTTAACGTTAACCCGGAACAGAACAGCGAATCGTCCCGTGCGTTTAAACCCTTTGCACCGGGCACCACCGGCTATATCGTCCCGGTTGAGTTGATCTACAACTTACAGGGTGAGTTACCCGGTCAGTACAAACTCGGTTACTACTACGACAGTTCCAACGTCGCACGTATCGACCAGCCCGATCGCCGTGCTGATAAACGCTGGGGTGCCTACCTGCTGGCCGACCAGACCATTTGGCAGTCCACTTCGCTGCGCAACCAGAACCTGCATATGTTTGGTCAGGCCACCACCACCGATGCCGCCACCTCGCCGTTCCGTCACTGGTACTCGGCCGGTTTGGTATTGACTGGACCGTTTGCAGCGCGTCCGCATGATGCGATTGCCATTGGTTATGGTCGTGCGGTGTACAACCAGCACAGTCGTGATAATGCCGTTGACAGTTTGCGCGCCAAAGGCGAATTAGCCGACGCAGAAATGGTAAATGGTCTGGATATTGGCGAACAGCTGGTTGAGATGACCTATACCCTGCAAGCAACGCCGTGGCTGTCGGTACGCCCGAGCGTGCAGTACATCAAAGAACCGGGTGCGTTCTCGAATAAAGAGATCAAAGATACCTGGGTTGCGGGTGTGCAGGTTAAAGTGAAGTTCTAAAACAGAATGCCTTCCGCAGAGCTTGCGGAAGGCAAAATTGCAGGGGATTAATGGCCGTTCAGCGCCACATCAACCGTTTTCAATACCTGATGCAACTGTGCCGCATCCACCTGTCCCGGTGCAGACGCCGTACCAATCATGCCAAAGGTCAGGTCATCACCAAACACTTCCCCGGAAAGCCGGGAAATCGCCCCCAGGCCGCCCATCGACATCGTCAGCAACGGTTTACGCGAGTAGTCATTGCGGATCTGCGCCGTAGCATCCATCAGTTTCACCACATCACCTGAATCATGCGGCATCACCGCAATTTTCAGAATATCTGCGCCCATGCTGTCCTGCTTACGCAGACGAGCAACGATCTCGCTGGTGGCCGGGGTTTTCTGGAAATCATGGCTGGACATCACCACTTTAATTCCGGCGGCATGGGCAGCGGTGACCACCTGGTGGATCACTGCCGGATCGCGGAACATCTCCACATCGAGAATATCGATAAAGTGATCTTTAATCAGCGCCAGATAGAGCTTGCCATACGCCTTATCGCTGATGGCTTTCGCGCCACCTTCAGACTGCGTACGGAAGGTCAGGATAAGGGGTTTAGCCTGCACTTCACCCGCAACCTGTTTGCCCAATGCGCCAACTTGCGCAGCATCGGTGGCGAAATTCAGATAATCAATACGGTATTCAATCAAATCGGCATCCGGGTTCGCGCCGATAACTTTGGCCTGCGCCAGAACCTGGTCGGCTGTCGCGCCGGTGGTAGGGATGATGACTTTCGGCATCCCTTCGCCAATGGTGGTCTGGCGAATGGTGATGGGTTGTGCGTGTCGTACGTTGACGGCCGCAGCCGGTGCGCTGGTGGCGGCAATGGCGCTGGTCACACCTGGCAAGGCCAGCAGCAAAGAAATCGCTAATACACTTTTATGCAAATTCATGGGGAGTTCCTGTTTCGCTAATGACACACCTGACTGGACGAGATCAGCTGCGAGGCTGTCTCTTTCCGGTCGGTTTATTGTTTTAGTTGCAGATGAATGCCGTCAGGTAATGCTGTGTCGCAGCTCGCTCAGGAATGGGTTATTGCATGGGGGCAGGCTTACTTAAAGGTGAAGTAGCACCGTCATCGGTGGTGGCAGTGGATGTCACATTCGCCACCGCTAAATCCGCGCTCAGCGGGGTCTGATAATGGATAGTGCCGTTACCCTGTGCATTAATGGCAACCATCTGATAGCCGAGGAAATGCTCCGCTTCGTCCATCGTTGCTTTGCTGTTGGAGAAAAACTCAATGCGGTAGGCAGTATTGGCCTCCCCTTTCACGCTGCCGTCGATGGTTAGCATCTGCTGGTCACGCACGACACGGGTAATGACCGGCGCAGGCTGATCTTTATTCGGCGTTGCTTCACATCCAGCCACGTTACCATCAATGGCGCAGATTTTTTCCAGCTTGCTGGTGTCATTGCCGATACCACCGCCACGATTACCGATAAAGGCCGCATGTTCGAGGCCTGGCACATTAAATACAATGGCACCGGCATAACCTGGCAGGCAGCTCCCACCGGCAAAGCAACGTTTAATGTCTTTGCCGTTGTCGACCATAATATTTTCAGTGATCCGGTTCACGGCCGGCCCGGTAATCCGGTTAATGCCAAAGCTGCCGTTTTTACCGGGTTCACCCTGCGGGCGCACGGAAACCGCCACCCGATTGCCGATCATGGTATTCCCGGCCACCACGTTGCCCGTCCCACTTAATGTCACCGCAGAAGAGAGATTGGTGAAGGTATTATCGGCAATGTAGTTGCGATTTCCCCAATTGAGCTGTACGCCGTCGGAATAATTTTCAAAATGATTATGAATCACTTCGTTGTCATTCCCCCACAGCATCTCCAGCCCCTGTGAAGGTTCCTGGTTATGTACGTTGTCGGTGGTGACAAAGTTATCCGCAATCAGGTTAAACGAGGCACCACGGGTGGCTTCCATCGCATCACCATTATTAATAAACGTATTGCGGATAATTTTATTACGCTCGGTGGTGGTGGCGGTCGAGTTACCCTTGCCATCATCCCCGGTTAACATAATACCGGCACCGCCATGATTACCGACGATGCGGTTATCTTCAATCACGTTGTTTTTGGCGCGATTCACCAGAATCCCGATACAGAAATTACGCACTTCAACCCCTTGCAGGGTGACATCATGGGTATCGCGCAGCACCAGACCCGGCATGGTCGTGGTACGCACATTAGCACCGTACTGGCCAGGGACGGCACCGGGGCAGGATTGCGGGTCCACACCTTTAATATATCCAGAACCGTCGATGGCGACATATTTCCCTTGTTTAAGGAAATCGGTGTTAATAATCTCTACCGGACCTTTAATTTCCGGTAATGGTTTATTAGGTTTGATAATCAGTGGCTGGTTATTGGCGGAGTGTAATTCAATACGATAATGTCCGGGATTTTGGTTGTTTTTTTCCAGCGCCCAGCGCAGCGTGCCCTGGCTGCCATCATCGGCAGGAGACGTCACCCGTAATACTTCAATACCTTGTGTTGCGTTATCTGCGGCGTGCGAAGCCAATGGCAATAGCAACGCTATTGCACAGGCAATGTTATTTTTAATCATGATGAATTCCGATCTGACTAAAGTAGCCGGAAATAAACACCGTTACTTTCCGGCCCCTGGTTTAATGACTTTTCCATCCCCGATATAATTGTTTTTTACCCTCCTGATTTAAAAGAAGCTGGTCCATAAAGAAGAGATTGGCATCGCCAGCACCAGAGCAGGCAACATATTGGCGACCGGGAAGATTTTAATGCCGCAAATGCGAAAGCCTGTGGCGAACATTAATACGCCGCCAACCGCCGAGAAATCAGCCTGCATCGCGGGCGTGGTTAACGGCAGGATAAACACCGCACCATAGGCGAGCAGTAGCTGAATAATCAGCTGAGGCACCGCAACCACCGCCACCGCGAAACCGAGCGACGTGGCAAAAATCGCGGCGGTAAACAAGTCGAGAAAGGATTTTGCAATCAGGACGCTGGTGTCACCGGTCATCCCTTCATGCATCGAACCGAAAATCCCGGTGCCGCTGGCGCAAAACAGCACGATGATCGCCACATAACTTTGCAGGAACTGCTCCTGCGACTCCTTATCCTGTTCGCCGGAACTGACGAACATCTCGACCAGTCCACGCGCTTTGCTGCCGAGCTTACCGATACCTTTTTCCAGATAACACAGCTCACCCAGCAACGCCCCCAGGATCACCGATAACACCATCACCGGCATATGGCTGACTTTCACCACCAGAACAATCCCCATACACATGGAAGCTGCACCGAAGATCAGCGGCATCGAGGTTCTGATGCGTTCTGGCAGACGCGAACTGAGCAACGCACCGACAATGCCGCCGATCAGCACGGCAGAGCCATTAATATAGGGTCCTATAATCACGATTTATTACTCCTGGTCATTAAAGTCACGTCTTCCCCCCAGCGCGGCAGATCGGCACAATCCAGATCCATCAGCCCCAGAGCACGCGCCACGCTGTGCGCAATTATCTCTTCAACAGTTTGTGGCCGCGCATAAAGCGCGGGCACCGGCGGAAACACAATCGCGCCGGATTCCGTCGCCTGCTGCATATTACGGATATGCCCCAAGTGAAGCGGCGTTTCCCGCACCATTAACACCAGGCGACGGCGTTCTTTCAACACCACATCGGCTGCACGCGTCAGCAGATTGTCGGTCAGGCCATTGGCGATAGCCGCCAGGGTGTGCATCGAACACGGAGCCACCAGCATGCCAAGGGTGCGGAATGAGCCACTGGCAATGGCGGCCCCGACGGCACGGATGGGATAAACCACATCGGCCATTTCCGCGACATCTTCAGCAGTAAGATCGGTTTCATGTTCGCGATTGAGGTGCCCGGCTGGCGAGATCACCAGATGGCTCTCCACCTCCAGCTGACGCAAATAACGCAATGCCTGTACGCCATAGGAAAAACCAGACGCTCCGCTAATGCCAACAATAACCCGTGGTTTACCGCTGCTTCGAATGACAGACCCTGACATGCTGCCTCCTTATTTTTTGTTGAAACCTGGGATGAAGCGATTCACATCCACTTCGAGGAATTCGCTACGGTGGAAGTTAGCTTTCAGGTGGTAAGGCACGGTGCAGTCAAAGATAGTTTTGCAGGCAATACCGTGGTCGCGTACTGACGGGCTGTAGGCCGGATCAGAGGACGGATCAAGCGGATGGCAACGTACACCCGGAATAAACACGGTATCGACATCGCCCTGATAACGGGTGGTCATCGCCCAGATCACATCGTTAATATCAAACACATCGACGTCTTCATCCACCAGCATCACATGTTTCAGCTCAGAGAAGGCGGAGAACGCCAGCAGTGCCGCCTGACGCTGACGACCTTCATCCGCCGGGGTGCGTTTTTTCACCTGCAACACCGCCAGATATTTGCCTGTGCCCGGTGTCGGACAGTGTACGGTCTGCACGAAACCTGGCAGCGCGCGTTCCACCATCTGCAAAATACTGGCTTCAGTCGGGATACCGGCCATATTGGTGTGTTCATCGCTGGGGCCAATACAGGTTTGCAGGATCGGTGAACGACGATGGGTAATGGCTTTGACTTTGATCACCGGCACCTGAGCCTGTGCCGCACCGGTATAACCGGGGAATTCAGGCATCGCTTTGCCGGAATTGGTGTTCTGGTCTTCACGTACACGTACACCGGGCAGCAACTCACCTTCAATCACCACTTCCGCATTGGCGATGGCGCGTGCTTTCACGGTCAGACATTCTGCTAACTCAACGGCCTGGTTACGCAGGCTGCCGGCAATCGACAATTCATCAAAGCCCAGCGGCGTTGTTGGCGGTTCAAAACAGGCACCAATCTCAATCGCCGGATCGACACCGATGCTGATAGAGATCGGCAGCGGTTTACCGGCCGCTTCAGCTTTCTGACGGAAAGTATCGAGGTGACGGCCTGGCACGAAATACATCGAGATTTCGTCTTTGCTTTGCACGCACAGGCGATGGATGGTGACGTCGTGTTCACCGGTTTCCGGATCGGCGGCGTAACACATACCGAGGGTGAAATAAGGGCCGGCATCTTCCGGGGTGTTGGTTGGCGCAGGCAGGATTTTCAGGATATCGAAGTTCGGATCGCTGGCCAGATGCACCACTTCCTGAGATACCGCTTGTTCACGCGGGATAACAATCGGCGCGATCGGGTTAGCGACCGAATCTTTCAGCATAAACGCCAGATTTTCCGGTGTGGTGCCAAACAGGCGTGCCACACGTTTACGTGAAGACAGCAGGCCGATAAGCACGCGCATATCGTTGTAGCCTTTGATTTTGTTGAAAATCATCGCCGGGCCGATTTGCGTCGGACGTTTTACCGTGCCGTGTGCACCGACATAACGGTAAACGCCGGATAATTCCGCGATCGGATCTACAGGTTCATCGGTGTAAATCAATTCATCATCGTACTGGCTTAACACCTCCAGCGCGGAACGTAAATCGGTGACTTTTACTTGCTTCTCAGACATCTCAATGTCCCTCTTGGTCGTGGTAACCGGTGATGCATCGGCGCAGACAGGCGCTGGCACACCTTGAGAACAACAGGAGCGAATTCAGTGGCATAGAACCGGCACCTCCCGTCGTTACCCCCACAGTGTTAGAGGATCACTGATAAGAGTCCAATAATAATACCTAGCGTTTTGATAAAGAGTTATTATCAGTAAAAATCAGGAGGACATCGATGGATTACCGACATTTACACGCCTTTGTCGTACTGGCGGAGGAGCTGCATTTTGGCAAGTCGGCACTGCGTCTGAACATCGCTCAACCGGCGCTGAGCCAGTACATCAAGGCGCTGGAAAAGGAGCTGGATCTTGCGCTATTCACCCGTGACCGGCGGCATGTGGCGCTGACGTTTGAAGGTGAGCAACTGGTGGAAGAGGCACGTATCGCATCCAGTCATTACACCAAGTTCCGCGAAAATGCGCGCAGTTTACGCCTGGGATATCGCGGGCAGATCAAGCTTGGTTACGTCGGTTCTTCGATACTCGACCCGGCACTCACGCTGTTAATTAATGGTTATCGCCAGCGTAAACCAGGCATTGATATCGTGATTGAAGAACGCAATGTTCACGAACAGCTTACACTTCTGTTAACTAATCAAATAGATATCGCCCTGGTACGCTCACCGGTGCCACGATATGATCATCTGGACTATCTCGATCTCGCCACCCGCCCGTTGATTGCGGTGCTCCCACGTCGCCACCCGCTGGCTTCCCAGCCGCGCATTGCGTTGTCACAACTTGCTGCTGAACCCTTTTTGATGCAGGAAGATCCGCCTGGGGTTGGCCTGGGCTGGTCAGCGCTGAACGCCTGCCAGCAGGCGGGATTTGTGCCACAGAAAATCCAACCCACCCGTGATGTCTCGGTGGCTATCGGTCTGGTGTCGATGGGGATGGGGGTCACGCTGGTACCCGAAACCCAGCGTTCGGTAATGATACCCGACGTGGCCTACTGTTTTTTGCAGGATCAGCATGCCACTTCAACGCTGACCATGAGCTGGCAGCGGGAGATAAAGAATAAAGCGTTACATGACTTTATCCAGTTTGCCCGTGAGCTGACACAATAGGCACTCACAGCGCGATAAATCGCGCCGCTACACCTCGGTCCAGCCACGCAGCAGGTTGTGATACATATTCAGCAGCGACAGCAATTCTTCGCTGTCGCCGTGACGCGCTTTCAGGCTCTGAATATTGCGGTCCAGCTCAAACAACATTGCGCGTTGTTTGTCATCGCGCACCATCGACTGAATCCACAGGAATGATGCGACACGCGCGCCACGCGTCACCGGTGTCACGCAGTGCAGGCTGCTGGAGGGATACAACACCAGATGCCCGGCGGGCAGTTTAACCTTGTGCTGGCCGTAGGTGTCTTCAATTACCAGTTCGCCACCGTCATAGCTCTCTGGTTCGCACAGGAACAGCGTGGCGGAAAGATCGGTGCGCATCCAGCCTGCCGCGCCGTTGTGACGCACCGCCCCATCGACATGAAAACCGTAGGTTTCCCCCTGCTCATAACGATTGAATAGCGGTGTGGAAATGCTGCGTGGTAACGCGGCGGAAAAGAACAGCGGGTTGTTGTTCAATGCCTGCAACACCGCCGCCTGCAACCGATCATAGAGCGGCGTACGGGTGTCGATCTGCTGGTTATTTTTCACGGTGGCACCCTGGCTGCCGACCGTTACCCGGCCATCTACCCACTCGGCCTGTTGCAGCAGCGTGGTGAAACTGGCGACCTCTTCCGGCGTGAGCACGGCAGGAATGTGATACATCATCGCGTTGTTCTCTCTTAAAACGTGGGATTAGCACATAGGTAGCGGCGCGATTTATCGCGCCGCTACAGCCGTTAGAAATGCACGTTAGCCGTCAACAGGAAGGTACGCGGCTCACCCGGATGGTAGCGGTAACCACTCTTGTTGATGGAGGCAACATAGTTGGTGTCGAAAACGTTGTAGACGTTAAGCTGCAAATCAAGGTTGTTATTCACCTTATAGCCCAGCTTCGCGTCTGCTACCCAGTATCCTTCGGTGTGGTCTGGCGTGCCCACCGCACCATCGCTACCGCGACGCAGGCTGCCAACATAACGTGCACCGGCTCCCACTGACAGTGCATCGGTGGCCTGATAGTTGGTCCACAGGGTGAAGGCGTGCTTCGGCGTATACGCCAGCGCCGATGAACCATCCTGCGCCACGCTGGCGCCCTCGGTTACAGAAGCATGTTGCAGGGTATAACCAGCGATCACCTGCCAGTCCGGGGTGATATTGCCGGTGGCCGACAGCTCATAACCTTCAACACGTTTCTTACCGTATTGCGAGTAGGTGCCATCGTCATTGGCGGACACTTCGTTCTCAATATCGGTACGGAACAGCGCCGCATTCAACAGCAAACGTTTATCCAACACTTCCCACTTGGTGCCCACTTCGCTGGATTTGGCTTTCTGCGGTTTGAAATCGGTACGGTTGGCGCTATTGCCGGTGCCACCCGCAGCCAGCGCAAAGTTGCTGCCACCCGGCGGTTGCTGGGAAATCGCGTAGTTAACGTAGACGTTACCATGCTCGGTCAGACGATACAGGGCACCGGCTTTCCAGTTGACCAGATTGCCTGATTTCGCGGTATCGACTGTGGTAACCGGCGTACCGGTCGCCACGCCCGCCGGACAGGCCAGCGCACCACGTCCGGTGCCACCACAGGCGGTGGCACTGTCATAATCGGTGTGATAATTGTCGAGACGAATGCCGCCGTTCAGCTCAAAGTTTTTGGTGATCGCCAGCGTATCGAAGGCGTAGATACCAAAGGTGTCGGTCTGGCCGTTGGCATTAGCACCGTTGCGATTCAACCCACCCAGCGAAATGCTGCTGATCGGATGGTAGATATTCACGACAGGTGCGGTAATCGGGGTGACACCGTAGTTGGTCTGGTTCTCACGAGTAAACTCTACCCCGGCGCTGACATCATGCCCGACCGAACCGGTAAAGAACTTCGAGGTGATATTGGTCTGGTTGGTCAGGATGCGGTTACTGACGTCTTTCAGGTTGACGTTACGCGTCCAGGTCCAGGTGCTGACATCGTTCGGGTTCGGCATGCCAATGGTGCTGCCCATCACCGCCGTCAGCAGATACTCCTGCTTCACCCGTGACCAGCGCGTGGTGTTACGGATGGTGGTGCTATCCGACAGGTCATGCTCGAAACGCATGGTCACCGTATCGGTGGTGGATTTATCGAAATCTGAATCGGTGCCGTAATAGTTACTGGTCGCGACTTTGCCAGACGTATTCAGCGCTGAGGACGCTGCGGTAGGCGAAGAGTAGCCCGGCAGCCCGATGGTCGGAATGCCGCCGTCCGGCGTGTTGTTCTGGTGAACGTGCAGATAATTGAGGTACAGGCGAGTAGAGGTATCAAGGCCAAACGCCAATGAGGGTGCCACGCCATAACGTTCATTCTGGATATTATCGCGACCGGCATCATGGGTTTTTTCACCCATTAAATTGAGGCGGAACGCAGCGTTATCGCTGATCGCCTGGTTGTAATCCAGTGTCCCACGACGCATCCAGGCGCTACCCACGCTGACCGACGCATCCAGGCCGGTATCAAGGCGCGGCTGTTTGCTGATCATGTTGATGGAGCCGGACGGCGCGCTACGGCCATAGTCGGTGCCTGACGGGCCTTTGATCACTTCCACCTGCTCGGTGTTAAAGGTATCGCGCGTCACGCTGCCAATATCACGGATACCGTCAACGTAGATGCTGTTGGAGGTATCCATGCCACGCATATACACCGCATCGCCGGTCGATGAACTGCCGTTCTCCCCGGCATAAAACGCCCCGACACCCGGAACGTTTTTCAGTGCATCAGTCAGGTTATTCACACCCTGATCTTTAATCACCTGGTCAGGGATCACCGTGATGGTACGGGTGGTATCCACCAGCGGTTGGGTAAATTTAGGATCGGCGGATACGCCAGGAGAATAGAGTGAAGGCGTTTGTGCCTCCACCACCAGGGTATCGTCGTTCTTTTTGGTGGTGTTGTCAGCGGCCAGCGCGGCGGCTGGCGAGATCCCGATGCACAGCCCGGTAAACAAGGTCAGCGAGTTAAAGCTGCCAAATGGCAGGTTGCGATTTTTATCCATTTTGAAAAGTGTGGGTTCGTTGTAGTTATTGACGCGCACAACGGGCCGTACAAAATGGCCCGCACCTCAAATGATAAGAAGAATGGTTATCATTTACTTTCGTATTTTTGCATGAGCGCAACGGTAAGGAAACACATTTCTTTACGCTAACATTACGAATTCAATACAATTGAAGGAAGTGAGGAGGGTTTGTAAGAATTATTTAAACAATGTGCATAAATTCGTCAGAAATGGGCAAAAAAAAAAGCGCGATAAATCGCGCCGCTACGGTTTCGAGCGATACGTAGCGGCGCGATTTATCGCGCGTCATAACAGATGGAAGCATTCATCTTTCATAGTAACGGTAAACCGTCGGATGAAATTCAATACCATACAGTTGGCTTACCGGGATCAGCAGCTCAATATGTTTACTGAAATCCACCTCGTCTTGTTCGACCCCGGCAGACTGTGGCTCCACCAGGCGATTAAACCACTGTAGCAGTAACTTTTTCATCGGCAGTTCTCCAGAAATGTTTGACCCTGTCAGTTAAGCGCAATCCGCCATATAACCAAAACAAGAAGTTCTGCGCTTCAATGCTACAAATTGCATATAACGTCAGGCATGCGGGGGCAGCGCAGCACCTTCGATACGACAACGCAGCCAGTCCCGCGCGCGGTAATAACGCAACGTCAATTGCGGGCCAAAACCCATCCAGAACGGCGCTTTATGCAACGGTTCAATCTTCAGTGCCAACTCGCTCGCGGGCATGTCCAGCGCCCACTCCGCCAGAATGCCGCCGAGCATACTGCCGGTCGGTACGCCACGCCCGGAGAGGCCCGTCAGCGCCACGACGCCGGGTGCCAGTTGATATAAACGCGGAATGGTTCGTTGCTGCATATCGAGCTCGCCGTACCAGAAATAGTCCCAGCGCAGCGGCTGCCCGATGGCCGGATGCAGCCAGCACAGGCGATCGCTCATCACCTGATGGGTATAATTCATCTCGCGCCCACGCCGCCCCATCGGGAACATTGAGGCGACGATGCGCCCTTGCTGGTTATATTTGTAGACATAGATATCACCACGACCGTCATGAATAGTGGTGTTTAGTGGCAATACCTTGCTGCGCAGTGCCGCATCCAGTGGCTGAGTGGCGGCGACAAACACCCGCATGATGCGAAAACTCTGTTCCAGTTGTGGCCAGCCGGCCACGGTGTACGCCCCGGTGGCGAAAATCACTTTATCTGCCAGCACATGACCTTGTGGTGTGATCACCTGCCAGGCTGTTCCCTGCTTTTTCACCTCGCTAACCGGAGAGGCACAGTAAACTTCGCCGCCCTCCTGCCCCACGGCCCGCGCCAGACCACGCGCATAGCCGAGCGGATTAAGATGTCCCCCTTCATGATGAAACCAGCCACCATAAAAACGCGGACTGCCGCTGATGCGCTCCGCCTGCGCCGCATCCACCGCTTCGGTATGCGCCCCAACCGCGTTGTACTGACGCGCTTTTTCCTCAATCAACTTCATCGCACCCGGTCGCGCCGCCGCCTGGAGATAGCCGTTCTGTTGCCATTCACAATCAATGTGATAATCGCGGATCATCGCGCTGACCTGGTGATTGGCCTGGGTCTGGCGTCTGATTAACCGCTCAGCCCAGGGCTCCCCCAGCAAGCGACGCAGTTCCGGCAGCGAGAAATGGGTAAACGTTGGGGTGCAGTGCCCGGCATTGCGCCCGGAGCCACCAAATCCCGCCTGCTGAGCTTCCAGCAGCATGACCTTCACGCCTTGTTTTGCCAGCGTCAGCGCGGTGGTCAGCCCGGTATAACCACCACCCACGATGCAGACATCCGCGCGATGTTCTCCCTGCAAGGAGGGCAAGTCAGGCGCGGGTGCCGCCGTGGCAAACCACAACGAATCTTCGAACGGGGAGAATCGGGCCATTGCGCATCACCTCACTCTTTGTCGCTGCGGGCGTCCAGCGCATCGCGCAGCCCATCACCAATGAAGTTAAAGCAGGTCACCGCCAGCGTAATGGCGATGCCCGGCACCAGCGCCAGCCAGGGCGCACGGATCAGATACTGCTGCGCGCCGTTCAGCATATTGCCCCAACTGGGCAACGGCGGCTGGATACCGTAACCGAGAAAGCTGATATAGGCTTCCAGCAGGATGGCGCGCGCCACCGTCAGCGTGGCTGCCACGATAATCGGCCCGACCACATTCGGCAGCAGCTCACGGAACATAATCCAGCGGCCGGAAAGCCCCAGCATCCGTGCCGCCAGGATGTATTCACGTTCACGCAACGAGCGCACCTCGGCCTCAACGATACGCGCTACTTCCATCCAACTGGTGACGGCGATAATCACCGTGATCATTGCCGGATCGGGCTTGATAAACGCCGCCAGCGCCAGCAACAGAAACACGCTGGGAAAGGCCAGAAAGGCATCGACGATACGCATCAGCACGGCACCGACACGACCACCGTAGTAGCCGGCCACAATGCCGACCAGGGTTCCGAGCATGATGCTCAGCACCATGGCAAAGAAACCCACCAGCAGCGAAATACGCCCGGCCATCAACAGGCGCGCCAGCAAATCACGCCCGAGCGGATCGGTACCGAGCCAGTGCCAGCCAGTCAACGGCGGTGCGAAGCGTGCACGCAGGTCAATATGCAAGTCATCAAACGGCAGCAGCGACGGGCCAAACGCGCAGGCCAGCGCCATCAGGATAATCAGCAACAAGCTGGCGCAGGCCAGTTTATGGCGCACAAAGCGTTGTAAGGTGCGGTTGCGTAGCCAGCGCACAGGCGTTACCGGCGGCGTAATCACAGAAGATGCCATCTTGCCTCCTTAAGCGGGACGAATACGCGGATCGACCAGCGCAGTGATCACATCCGCCAGCAGGTTGCCAATCAGCACCAGAATCGCCGAGCACATCAGCAGCCCCATGACCACCGGATAATCGCTGTAGCCAAGGCTATCGAGAAACAGACGCCCCATGCCCGGCCAGGTAAACACCGTCTCCGCCACCAGCGCGCCGCCCAGAATGGTCGGCAGCTGCATCCCGGCGAGGGTGATCATCGGTAACAGCGCATTGCCTACCACATGCTTCAGCAGCACGCGACGTGGCGGCACCCCTTTGGCCCGCGCGGTTTTGATGAAATCCTGATTGATCACTTCCAGCGTGGCGGTGCGCATATAACGACTCCAGATCGCCACATCAACAAAGGTCAGCACCAGCACCGGCAACACCAGATGGCGCAGCACATCCAGCAGCGAACCATCGCCCACCGTGTACATATTCCCGGCGGGCAGCCATTGCAGCTTCAGGGCAAAGAAGTAGATCGCCACCAGCCCGAACCAGAAGGTCGGAATCGACAGCGCCACCATCGCGCCCATAGTGGCAAAGCGATCAAACGGGCTATCGCGCTTGATGGCGCTCTGAATACCGATCCAGACACCGATGGCGATCGAGAACACCATCGAGGTGCACATCAGCAACAACGTCGCCGGTAGATGCGAAAAAATGATGCTCAGGACCGGCTGACCATCGCGATATGAACGCCCCCAGTCACCGCGCAGCAGATGACTGAGCCAGTCGAAATATTGCACCGGCAACGGTCGGTTCAGCCCCATCTGTGTGGCGATACGCTGCATCGCCTCCTGGGTCATCCCCGGTGTTAAGGCGTATTGCGACAACGGCCCGCCCGGTGCCAGATTGAGGGCAGCGAAACCGATAATGGATACCAGGAACAACAAAATGATGCTTTGACCGCAACGTCGTAACAGAAATGCGCCCACGGCTCTCCTCCCCGGCGTGACGGCTTCCTGCCCGTCACGCACGTTGTGAATGGAATCAGGCTTTCTTATCCCAGTACCAGGTGTTGGCGTTCCAGCTATCGATACGCACGTTGATGTTGGGCGTGATATTCTCCGCGCCCTCTTTGTGCCCGCGCACGTTGGCAAAGCTGAACAGCGTCAGGAATGGCATGTCCTTCCGCACCAGCGACTGGATTTGCAGGTAAGCCGCTTTGCGTTGCTCCGGCGCGAACTCGGCACTGCCCTGCGCCAGCAGTTTGTCCACTTCGGGATTTTTGTACTGGAACACATTCTGCCCCGCGCCCCCCTGCGCCGGGATGGCATCAGAACGCATATACGTGGCAGTATCGGGATCAGAGCCGGTGAGGTAATTCAGGCCGACAATGGCGCTGTCAAACTTCGACAGCATCCAGTAATCCCCCCACATCACCGCCGGTGGCAGGTTGGAAATCTTCATCTCCACACCAATCTCCTGGAAGCTCTGCTGCATAAACTGCTGCATCTGTTCGCGCAGATGGTTGCCAGCGGTGGTGGAGTTGGTAAACGACAGTTTGACGCCATTCTTTTCGCGAATACCGCCCGCTCCCGGTTTCCAGCCCGCTTTATCCAGCAGGGCTTTGGCCTTGTCGAGATTGAATTCGTGTGCCGGGAGGGAGGCGTTGAAATAGGCCGACTGACGCGGCATATAGGTTTCGGTCGGTTTCGGCAGTCCGTAGTAAAGCGCATCAATAATGGTTTGTTTATCAATGGCGTAATACAACGCCTCTCGCACGGCCGGGTCCTGGAACTGAGGACGGGCGAGGTTAAACGCAAAGTTCTCAATGGTGGCGCTCTGGAATACGTCCACCACTTTCCCCGGTAATTTTTTCGCCTCGTCGTAGTGGTCGGCTGAAATCCACTGCAACCCGGCGATATCGATATCGCCAGAGACAAACTGGGTATACATCACGTTGAGATCCGGGATGTACTTATAAATCAGACGGTCGAGCTTCGGTCCATCACCGTAGTACTCTTTGTTAGCGGTCAGTTCGATATGATCGCCCGGCACGCGCTGCTGCCACTTGAACGGTCCGGTGCCAATCGGCGCGCTGTTAAACGGCGCGGTGTTTTTGTCCTGCACGTTGGCAAAGCCGTGTTTGGGAATGATAAAGGTGGCGGCGAGGATCGAGGTGTAAGGCGAATAGGGTTTCTCCATCCGCCATTTGATTTCAGTCGGTGAGACAATGGTGATATCACGCACCAGTTCATGTCCGGAACGGCTCCAGCTGCGGAAATTCGGGTCCACCAGCAACTCAAGGGTGAACTTCACGTCTTCCGCAGTGAACGGCTGGCCATCGTGCCACTTCACGCCATCGCGCAGTTTGAGATGAAAATTCAGCCCATCGGCAGAGATGCCGCCATTAGCCTGGGTTGGCACTTCGGTCGCCAGTGCCGGGGTGAAGTTACCTTTCTCATCAACGCCGAACAGCGGATCAAACAGGCTGAAATGCAGACCGTCATCCACCTCGATATGCGGCATCAACGGGTTGAACACCGTCGGTTCCTGCGAGAATCCGACCACCATCTGTCCACCGCTACCGGCTGCTCCGGTCATCGCCGCGCGTGCGACATTGCTGCCAAACAGCCCTGGCAGCGCCATCGCGGCGGTGCCGGAGGCCAGATACACCAGCGCCTGCCGACGGGAAATTTTTGGCAGGGAATCTGCAAACTTATCACTCATCGTTTTTCCTCAGGTGAACAGAAACACAACGCCGCGCAGCGGCAATCAGAGTTAGTAGCCGGTCATAATTTCAATCTTCGAACCATCAGTGAAACGTGAAAAACGGAACGCTTTCGGGTCCACCACCGGCGTGCGGTTCAGCACCAGATCGGCGGTGAGACGCCCGGCTCCCGGACCAATGCCAAAGCCGTGACCCGAGAAGCCGGTCGCCATCACCAGGCCGGGATAGCGGTCAACATGGGAAATTACCGGAATGGCGTCGGGCAGCACATCGATGCATCCGCCCCAGCGTTGCGCCACCTTCAGTCCGGCCAGCGCCGGCAGTTGCTGCTTCAGTTGCTCCAGCACGTTATTGGTGAGTTTTTTCGACGGCGGCAGGTCCAGTACGCGGCAGTACTCAAACGGGCTGGGTTCATCCAGATGCCAGTGGCGTGCCATCCGCCACTCGTCATAGAAACGTCCGGTCAGCCGCAGCCGCAACGAACCCCATTCATGGCGCAGCGCAGGCAGGAAGTTACGCGCAAAGCGGAAGCTGTCCGGCACAATATCCACTTCACTTTCATGACCGGAGGCGATGGAGTAGCCGCCGTCCTGACGTTTGCGAATGGCAAAATCGCGTGTCCAGAATGCCGCTTCCGGGCCACCGGGTAGTGGCTCAGTGCGCACCACGCTGTTTAATACCTTGAGCTGCGGCAGAAAAAGGCCAAAACGTTGTGCCATCAAACTGGACCAGGCGCCTCCTGCCAGCACCACCGTCTGGCAGGCGATGGCACCGCGTTCGGTTACCACCCCGGAAATCCGCCCACCGCTGGTTTCAATGCCGCGCACCGCGCACTCCGTCAGAATATGAGCGCCGTGGCGACGCGCCGCTTCGGCAATGGCCGGGGCCGCTTTCTGCGGCTCGGCGCGGCCATCATCCGGGGTGTAGAGTGCACCAACGCCCTGCACTTTATGGCCGGGAAACAGTTTCGCGACCCCGTCACGATCCAGCATCTCAGCACGAAAGCCGGTGCCATCCATATGGCGCGACCAGTTTTGCAGTTCACTGAATTCCTGGTCGTTAGCACAGTTAAAGGTGATGCCTGCACGCCGATAACCGGTATCCGCCTGTAAACGCTGATCCAGTTGCTGCCAGAGTCGCAGCGATTCAGCCATCAGCGGCACTTCACGCGGATCACGCCGTGCCAGTCGCACCCATCCCCAGTTGCGGCTTGACTGCTCATGACCAATGCCGCCCTTTTCGCACAGTGCGACACTGACGCCCTGCTCAGCAATTTCCAGCGCGGTAGCGCAGCCAATAATGCCGCCGCCAATCACCACCACATCGACTTTTTCCGGTAATGTCACATCGCCGTGCACGGGTACTACAAACGGACCTGGCATAATTATTCCCACAGGTTATTGACGGTTATTAATTTCCGACATCAGACGCACGCAGCGATATTTCGGCAACAGTTCACCGTGCGGGGAAAATTAATTTCTCCCCACCGTAATCATCCGATTTTATTACTGCGTTACGGCTGTAAGACTTTTTTTAATAAACGGATGACGGTCTGTTTTTCTCTCGCCGTCAGCCGTTGAAAAAAACGATCTTCCTGTAGCTGTGTCAGCTCACGTACACGCTGTGCCAGCGCCTGACCATGTTCGGTAAGAAACAATGCCTGAGAGCGGTTATCGCTATGATCAGCTTCGCGCCTCAGCAACTGTTGTTGTTCCATCTGGTCGAGCAGGCGCGCCATAGCGGAACGGTCGCGCTGGATCACATCGGCAATCACCGAAGGCCGAATACCGGGGTGGCGGTCGACCACCAGCAGGGTGCTGATTTTGCCGGTGCCGCGCGCCACTTCGAGTCCGGCCAGCTGCTGGTCAAGGTCGCGCGACACGGCGATATTGATGCTGCGAATGTAAAAACTCAGCATATTACCCAAGGGTCCCAAATCCACGTCGGTGGCCTGTTGCGGAACGGCAGGTACGGCTGGTTTTGTCATTCTGCGCTCCACATAACTGAAAAAAACGTCTCAGAAGAAGGGATTAGGGCAGTACAAACTTTCCTCCAGTATTGGTGAGATAGTGGACAATGACAACGACTTTTGTCATAGCTTTTTCCAATTTCACTTAAGATGCCACCCGCTCTTCGGCATGACCGGGAATGGCGCTAACCAACTGTTGGGTATAGCGATGCTGCGGCTCACGGAACACCGCCTGTGGTGTGCCCTGCTCGACAATTTCACCTTTGAACAGCACCGCGATGCGGTCACAAATCTGACTGGCAACGCGCAAATCATGGGTAATAAAAATCATCGCCACCTGGGTTTGCTGTTGAATGCTGCGCAACAATTCCAGCACCTGTGCCTGAATTGACACATCCAGCGCCGACACCGACTCATCAGCCACCAGCAGCACCGGATCGAACATCAGCGCACGCGCAATGCCGATACGCTGGCGCTGGCCACCGGAGAACTCATGCGGGAAGCGGTTCCAGGCACTGGCATCCAGCCCAACCCGTTGCAACAGTTGTTTCGCCTTGCGTTCGACTTCGTGCGGTGTCATGCCACCCAGCGCCAGCGGCCCAGCCGACAGAATGGTGCCAATGGTGTGACGTGGGTTGAGCGAGGCAAACGGATCCTGAAAAATCATCTGGATATAGCGGCGCAGCGGGCGGAATTCGTTCTCTTTCATTGGCTGGATATCACGGCCATCAAACAGGATTTCGCCACTATCGGCCGCCAACAGCTTCAGCAGCACCCGCCCGAGCGACGATTTGCCCGAACCGGACTCCCCGACAATACCGAGAGTTTCACCCTTATTGAGGCTGAAGCTGACGTTGTTCAGCGCCTTCACTTCGCGGCTGCGGCTCAGCCAGCCGCCGTCGCTGCGGTAGGTTTTTACCAGGTTTTTCACCTGCAATACCGTTGGCGTATTACGTATGTCTTTTTCCCCGGCATGCATGCGGGGCACGGCGGCAATCAGCTTTTGCGAATAGGGATGTTGCGGCGCGTTAAGCACCTGCTGCGCCGGGCCGGACTCCACCATATGGCCCTTCTCCATCACAATCACCCGATCGGCAATCTCTTCCACCACGCCAAAATCGTGGGTAATAAACATCACGCTCATCGCCTTGCGCTGTTGCAGGCCACGAATCAGACGCAGAATTTGTGCCTGTGTGGTGACATCGAGCGCCGTGGTGGGTTCATCCGCAATCAGCACATCGGGGTCGAGCGCCAGCGCCATGGCGATCATCACCCGCTGACGCTGCCCGCCGGAGAGGCGAAACGGATGTTGATGCTGGATTTTATCGGGCTCCGGCAGCCCCACCTCTTCCAACAGCGCCAGCACTTTTTGCTGGCGTGACGCGGCAGTGCCAACGTTGTGCGCCAGCATCACCTCCGCGATCTGCTCGCCGATGGTCATCAATGGGTTGAGGGCCGACAGCGGGTCCTGGAAAATGATGGCGAGGGTTTTGCCCTGGAGCTGGCGCAACTGTTCCGGCGTTTGTTGCAGCAGATTGGTGCCGCGCAACAGGATCTCGCCACCCTGCACGCGCAGGGCTTTGGGTAACAGGCCCATAGCAGCATGGGCGGTCACGGATTTGCCCGAGCCGGATTCACCGATAATGCAGAGAATTTCTCCCGGCCACAGATCAAAGCTGAGATTTTCCACCGCAAAGCGACGGTCCATCCCGGCGGGCAGCGCCACCGAAAGTTGGCGCACGGAAAATAACGGGGCGATGTTGTCAGGCTTTTCCATATTGACGCTCCTGGTTGCACAGAAAAATAATTTTTTCAGTATCTAAGCCAGCGGTTAAATAACGGAATTGACCAGCAGGATGAATTTAATTTTTAAATTAAGAAGGGAAAATGACACAGAAAGGTTGAGAATAAATAATAGGTTTTACTTATTTGCCTGGGCGGTGGTGTACGCTGATACCCTCACCCCGGCCCTCTCCCGCAAGCGGGAGAGGGAGGTAGTGCAAAATGGTAGCCGGTGCACGCATCAGTCCCCTCTCCCGCTTGCGGGAGAGGGTTAGGGTGAGGGCATTACCCCCCGCTTCTGGCGATCATCCGGCGATAATTATTCAGCCATTTGCCGCTGGTCAGACGCCACCAGAAGCAGATACCGCGCACGGTCCAGTCGAGGAACATGCCAAGCCATACGCCAATCACCCCCATACCCAGCACAATGCCAAGCAGATAACCGGCCACCACGCGCGCGCCCCACATGCTGAACATCGAGACATACATGGTGTAACGCGCATCGCGTGCACCTTTCAGCCCGGCAGGTAGCACCCAGGAGGCGGTCCAGATTGGCATAAACGCGGCGTTCAGCCAGATCAGGTGTTTGGTCACCGAAATCACCTCCGGGTCGCGGGTATAGAACTTCGCCAGCAACCCGGCTATCGGCACGGTAATCGCCGCCAGGCTACATAAGCCAATCATCGCCAGCCAGAATACATGTTTGATTTGCCGTTCCGCCTGCATCACCTGGTTACGCCCAAGACGTTTGCCGGTGATAATGGTCGACGCCGACCCCAGGGCATTGCCCGGCAGGTTAATCAACGTGGCGATGGAGAAGGCGATAAAGTTGCCGGCGATTTCGTTAGTCCCCATTCCGGCGACAAAAATCTGCGTCAGCAGCTTACCGCCGTTAAACAACACCGACTCGATACTGGCCGGAACACCGATACTTAGCACCTCCATCAAAATGCCGTAGTTCCAGCGTCGGAAGTAGCTTTGGATGGAGATTTTCAGCGCCGGGTTGATACCGAGATACAGCACATAAATCGCCGCAATCGCCCCGATATAGCGTGAGATAGTCAGCCCCAGCCCGGCACCGATAAAGCCCAACCCTTCCCAACCGAGACAGCCATAGATCAGCACGGTACTGATGACGATATTGAGGATGTTCATCCCGCCGTTAATCAGCATCGGGATTTTGGTATTTCCTGCCCCACGCAGAGCCCCGCTGCCTATCAAGGCAATCGCTGCCGCCGGGTAACTCCACGCCGAGGTTTGCAGGTAGCTGAGCGCCAGCGCCTTGACCTTGGGTTCGGCGCTACCGGCGATGACATCAATGATCAGGTGGCCCCAAACCTCAATGGCGATCACCAACACAAACGCCAGCACCGTCATCAATCCCAGCGACTGGCGGGTTGCCGCGCGCGCCCGTTTGCCGTTGCGTTTGGCAAGGCTGAACGCCACCACCACCGTGGTGCCGAGATCGATAGCGGCGAAGAATGAGATGATCACCATATTGAAGCTGTCGGCCAGACCTACGCCTGCCATCGCTTCTTTACCCAGCCAGCTGACCAGGAAGGTACTGAGGACGCCCATCAGCATCACACATAAGTTTTCGATAAAGATGGGCACGGCCAGCGGCGTGATCTCACGCCATAACAGCGTGCGATAAGAACGGCGTTTCGGATACCACGCCGTATTTCTGATCGCACGCATCACTGCTACGCCAGGATTTTGCAAGGGAATACCAAATCACTTTGGACAAGAAGAATAATAATGATAGGACGCTAACAATTATGCAAAATGTTTCCCGTCAACATTTAATCATTATTACAAACTTTTTGTTCCCGAGGCGGCAGGATGTTCGACTACGCCTCCCAGATAGGCACTGCGCACCTCCTCGTTATGCAACAATTCCTCGCCGCTGCCGCTGAGTCGTATCTCGCCGTTAACCATCACATAACCCCGATCCGCCAGTTGCAGCGCATGGCGCGCGTTCTGCTCCACCAGAAACAGCGTCATGCCCTGCTGCGTCAGCTCACGCAGGATGGCGAAGATTTGCTTCACCACCAGCGGTGCCAGCCCGAGGCTGGGTTCATCCAGCAGCAGCAATTTCGGGCGGCTCATCAACGCACGGGCAATCGCCAGCATCTGCTGCTCACCGCCCGATAGCGTCATCGCGCGCTGTTTACGCCTTTCCAGCAGTCGGGGAAACAGTTGATACATGCGATCCTTATCTTCGCGCGCAAAGCGGTCGCCGATGGCAATGGTGCCCATCAGCAGATTTTCCTCCACCGTCATATCCGGGAAGATGCGCCGGCCCTCCGGCGCCTGCGCGATACCACTGGCGGCGATAAAATGGGTGGATCGGTGACTGATGGCCTCGCCGCGAAAGCGAATCTCGCCAGCGGCGATGCGCGGCTGGCTGAAAATTGACATCAGCAGCGTTGATTTACCCGCCCCGTTGGCACCAATCAGCGCCACGGTTTCGCCTTCATTAACCGTCAGCGACACCTGCT
Source organism: Pantoea phytobeneficialis (assembly GCF_009728735.1). Lineage (NCBI taxonomy): Bacteria > Pseudomonadati > Pseudomonadota > Gammaproteobacteria > Enterobacterales > Erwiniaceae > Pantoea > Pantoea phytobeneficialis. The sequence continues at coordinate 3,559,321 of NZ_CP024636.1, read as the reverse complement.
TCAGTGCTTGCACCGGGCCATAAAATACGTCCACCTGTTCAAAGCTCAGCATCGGTTCAGACATGGTCATCCTCCTCTTCCGCGCCGAGATAGGCGGCAATCACCCGTGGGTCATGACGGATTTGCTGCGGCGTGCCTTGCGCAATCACGTCGCCGTGATCCAACACCACGATATGATCGGAGATACGCATCACCATCGGCATATCGTGTTCAATCAACAACACGCTGATACGATGGTCGGCGCGCAGCCGATGCAGAATCTGGCTTAACGCCTCGGTCTCCACCGGGTTCAGGCCTGCCGCCGGTTCATCAAGGCAGATCAGCTCCGGGCGGGTACACATGGCACGGGCAATCTCCAGTCGCCGCTGCTGTCCATAAGATAACGTGCCCGCCAGTCGGTTAGCGCTGCCCACCAGGTCAACGTTCTCCAGCCAGTAAAATGCCCGGTCCAGCGCGCGATTCTCCGCTTCGCGATAACCACGGGTATTCAGGATGCCAGCGATCAGTTGACGGTTAACCTGCATATGCTGCGCCACCAGCAGGTTCTCCACCACCGACATCTCGCGAAACAGGCGGATATTCTGAAAGGTACGCGCCAGCCCGGCGCGGTTCACCAGATGCGCGCCACCAAACATTTTGTACCAGATACGTGAACCCAGCCGCGCCGGATGCAGCCAGTCACCGGGATGAATTTTCTGCCCCAGTACCTGGATCACATCGGTCGATCGCTGATTGGCGTTAAGAGTGATGCGCCCGCCAGTGGCGCGATAGAAACCGGTCAGACAGTTAAATACCGTGGTTTTACCCGCGCCGTTCGGGCCGATCAACGATGTCACCGAACCACGCTCCACTGCCAGGCTGACGTCGTTCAGCGCCTTAATACCGCCGAAGCGCATCATCAGGTTATTCACCTGCAAAATCGCATCACTCATGGCGCACTCCTTTACGCAGCGGTACACCCACGCGCGCGGTACGTACCAGGCCACGCGGTCGCCAGATCATCATCAGCACCATCAACATGCCAAACAACAACACGCGATATTCGGCAAAGCTGCGCAACAGCTCCGGGGCGACCGTCAGCACAAAAGCCGCCAGCACCACGCCGAGCGTCGACCCCATCCCGCCCAGCACCACAATGGCGAGGATCAGCGCCGATTCAAAGAAGGTGAACGAGGTTGGATTGACAAAGCCCTGATAGGTGGCGAAAAACACCCCGGCGATCCCGGCGGTGGACGCGCCGAGCATAAACGCCGACAGCTTGACCAGCACATGATTCAGCCCCATTGCGCGACAGGCGATCTCATCCTCGCGCAGCGCTTCCCACGCGCGGCCAATCGGCATACGCGTCAGGCGATGTTTGATCCACAACACCAGCAACACCACCAGAACCAGCACCACATAGATAAAGATAAACTTCATGTTCGGGTTGTAGTCGAGATGGAAAAACTCGTTGTAGGGGACACCGCCCTCGCGTGCGCGACGGCCAAACTCCAGACCAAAAAAGGTCGGTGCCGGCACCGAGACACCATTGGGACCGCCGGTAAAGGCCAGCCAGTTGTTGAGGATCAAACGGATGATTTCACCAAACCCGAGGGTGACGATCGCCAAGTAATCACCGTGCATCCGCAGCACCGGAAAACCGAGTAGCGCCCCGGCAAAGGCCGCCATCAAGGCCGCCAGTGGCAACATGCTCCAGAAACCCAGGCCGAGATACTCATAACCTAACGCCAGACCATAAGCGCCGATGGCGTAAAACGCCACATAACCGAGGTCCAGCAACCCGGCAAGCCCCACCACGATATTCAACCCGAGGCCGAGCAACACATAAATTAAACCCAGAATCGCTACCGTCAGCAGGTATTTACTGGAAAGGAACGGAAAGGCCAACGCCAGCACCACCACCAGCGGCAGGACCCAGCGCAGCGCTGATCGGTGGCCCGGCTCACGGACATATACCCCGTCATCGCTGCCTTCGAACTTGCGGGCGAAGCGTTGTCCGGTCGGAGTTTGCAGCAACAGGCTGAGCAGCAGTCGCCCCATCACCACCACCCCCACCAGCAGCGCGACCCGCAGTGGCGACAGATGAAAACTGTAGCCATCCAGTACCACGCCGACGATCGGTCCAAACACCACCAGCGCCACCAGCCCGGCCATCAGACAATCCAGCAGCGACTGGCGCACATCCACAGATTGCGTCATTGCACTCATTTCGGCGTCCTCACACTTTGGCAACCAGCGGTCGTCCCAACAGCCCCTGTGGCCGGAAGATCAAGATCACCACCAACAGGGCAAAAGAGAAAACATCTTTGTAATCGGAGTTCACCAGTCCGGCGAATTGCGCTTCCGCCACCCCGAGCAGCAGACCGCCGAGCATCGCCCCGGGCAGCGAACCAATACCGCCCAGTACCGCAGCGGTAAACGCCTTGATGCCGATGACAAAGCCAATGTAGAAATCAAAGGTGCCGTAGTTCATGGTCACCAGTACCCCGGCCAGCCCGGCCATTGCCGCACCAATCATAAACACCAGCGAGATCACCCGATCGGTGTTGATACCGAGAATTGCGGCCATGCGCCGATCCTGCTGCACCGCACGACAAATCCGCCCCAGCCGTGTGTACTGAATAATCCACGTCAGCAGCGCCATGCCGCACAGAGCGGCAATCAGGATAAACACTTTGGTCCAGGTGATTTGCACCACGCCACCATCAATCTCCATACGCAGCACGCCACTCATCAACGTGGGGATGCCCTGCTGATTCGGTCCCTGGCTCAATTGCACGTAGTTCTGCAAAATCAGCGACATCCCAATCGCCGAAATCAACGGCGCAAGACGGGTGGAGTTGCGTAACGGGCGATAAGCGATGCGCTCAATGGTCCAGCCATACACGGCGGTGATGACGATAGTGAAGATCAGGGTGCCGAAAATCAGCAGTGGAAAGGAGTGGATGCCGAAGAAGCTGAGCAGGCCCAGCCCGATGGCACAAAGATAGGCGGAGATCATATACACCTCGCCGTGGGCGAAGTTGATCATGCCGATAATGCCGTACACCATGGTGTAGCCGATAGCAATCAGCCCGTAAACCGCGCCCAGCGTCAGGCCGTTCACCAGTTGCTGAAGAAAGAAGGCGTCCATATGCAAGTCCCGTGCTTAAGGGGAGCGCAAACCTCGCGCCCAATCGCGAATGGCCCCGCTGCACGCGGGGCCGCGTGTCAGCTTACAGCTGGTGATATTTGCCTTTATCGTCCCACTGGTAGACCACGTAATCCGAGACTTTCAGGTCGCCTTTGCCATCCCAGGCTTTTTTACCCATTACGGTATCGACGCTATTCGCTTTCAGCCAGTCGCTGGCTTTGGCGTTATCTTTCCCTGCGGCTTTATACGCAGCGGCCAGTGCCTGCACCGAGGCGTAGGCATACAGGGTGTAACCTTCCGGCTCAAAACCACCCGCGCGGAACTTGGCGATCACCGCTTTACCATCCGGGATCTGACGCGGGTCCTGACCAAAGGTCATGTAGACCCCTTTGGTGTATTGTGGGCCACCGGCAGCAGTCACCATATCTTCCGTCACGATGCAGTCACCGGAGAAGAAGGCAGCCGTAACGCCCTGCTCACGCATCTGACGCACCAGAGGCCCCGCTTCCGGGTGGCAACCGCCAAAGTAGACCACATCCGGTTTCACCGAGGCGATTTTGGTAACCAGCGCGTTGAAGTCTTTCTCACCACGCGACAGACCTTCATATAACACCTCGTTGACGCCACGTTTTTCCAGCGCCGCTTTGGTCGCATCAGCCAGCCCCTGACCGTAGGTGTCTTTATCGTGGATCACCGCCACGCGTTTGGCCTTCAACTTATCGATGATGTAGTTAGCCGCAATCGCCCCTTGTTGGTCGTCACGGCCACACATACGGAACATGGTTTTCATGCCGCGTTCAGTGATTTGTGGGTTGGTGGAACCGGGGGTGATCGCCAGCACACCGGCATCGTCATACACTTCAGAGGCGGGCATGGTGGAGGAGGAGCAGAAATGGCCGACCACCGCCAGCACTTTGTCCTGATCCACCAGACGGTTGGCTACCGCCACCGCCTGTTTTGGTTCACAGGCGTCATCGCCCTGCACCAGCACAATTTTCTCACCGTTAATGCCTCCGGCAGCGTTGATATCATCCGCCGCCTGAGTGGCACCTTTCCAATACTGTGCGCCGTAAGTGGCATTAGGGCCGGAAAAGGGTCCGGCTACACCAATTTTAATGTCTGCCTGGGCATAAAACGCCGCACTCAGGCAACCAGCAATCACGACCTTCAATGGTACTTGTATGAATTTCAAAGACATGCTTTCAATCCTCAACGGGTCAGGAACGGAGCCATACCACGGCCTGGGAGAAATCAATTTCTGAAACTTAACGAAGTGCGATGAGTGGCCAGCAGGGCCACGGTTAACGATTAAGCAAAAACCTCGCCAAAGGTAAGCATTGGTGACAAGTTTTTGCACCGACAGCGCGTTAAAGCGGCGGGAACACGTCTGCTGATCTTAACCATAGCCAGCGTTTGCCGACGCACCAGCACTCTGATGGTGCAGAATGCGGTCGATCACAGATTCTTCATGGTGCTGAGGGGTTTACCCGCTATGCTATAGCCAAATCGGCCCAAATTTCGGAGGGAGAACCTATGACTACACAACGGAACGGCATCAGCAGCCAGCAGGCGCTGGATGAACTGGAACGCCTGTACGACAACGCGGTTGCGGCTTTACGCAGCGCAATTCGTGACTTTACCGAACAGGGACGTCTGCCGGATGAAACGGCACGGCAGCAGGGATTGTTTGTTTACCCGGAACTGCGCCTTACCTGGGCGGGCGATGGCCCGCAGCAGAACCGCACCCGTGCCTGGGGCCGCTTCACCCATACCGGCAGCTACAGCACCACCATTACCCGTCCGGCCTTGCTGCGTCATTACCTGAGCGAGCAACTGTCGATGATTGAGAAAGAGTACGAGGTGGTGATTGAGGTCGGTCCCTCTCAGCAGGAGATCCCCTACCCTTACGTGATCGACGGTTCGGACCTGTCGCTGGATCGTTCCATGAGCGCCAGCATCGCCCGTCATTTCCCCACCACCGAGTTGTCGCAGATTGGTGATGAAACCGCCGATGGCCTGTTCAACGCCGACGCGCAGTTCCCGCTGTCGCATTTTGATGCGCTGCGTACCGACTTCTCGCTGGCGCGTCTGCGTCACTACACCGGCACCGCCGTTGAGCACTTTCAGCCGTTCGTGCTGTTCACTAACTACACGCGTTATGTCGATGAGTTTGTACGCTGGGCGATTGAGCAAGTACAGGATCCGAACACACCTTACGACAGCCTTGCCTGTGCTGGCGATGTGGTGATCACCAAAGAGACCCAGGACCCGGAAGCGATGATGTCGGACCTGGCGTGGAAGAAGCACCAGATGCCCGCCTGGCACCTGACGTCACCCAATCGTCGCGGCATTACGCTGGTGAATATCGGCGTGGGGCCATCCAATGCCAAAACCATCTGCGACCATCTGGCGGTGGTGCGTCCCCATGCGTGGTTGATGATTGGTCACTGCGGCGGCCTGCGCGAAAGCCAGACCATTGGCGATTATGTGCTGGCCCACGCCTATCTGCGTGACGATCATGTGCTGGACAGCGTATTGCCGCCGGATATCCCGATCCCCAGCATTGCCGAAGTACAGCGCGCGTTGTACGACGCCACCAAAGCGGTGAGCGGCATGCCGGGTGAAGAGGTCAAACAACGCCTGCGTACCGGCACCGTGGTGACCACCGATGACCGTAACTGGGAGCTGCGTTACTCCGCTTCGGCGTTGCGCTTTAACCTGAGTCGCGCTGTGGCGGTGGATATGGAGAGCGCGACAATCGCGGCGCAAGGGTACCGCTTCCGTGTGCCGTATGGCACTTTGTTGTGCGTTTCAGATAAGCCGCTACACGGGGAGATCAAGCTGCCAGGCCAGGCGAATCGCTTCTATGAAGGGGCGATTTCGGAGCATTTGCAGATTGGGATTTGTGCGGTGGAGTTGCTGCGGGCGGAGGGTGATAAATTGCATTCGCGCAAATTACGCACGTTTAATGAACCGCCGTTCAGGTAGGACCCGGTGCGGTTGGTGACCCTCACCCCGGCCCTCTGGGCAGGTGCGGTCTGTGACCCTCACCCCGGCCCTCTCCCATAAGGGAGAGGGAGATGTGCCATATGCTCGATCTGTTCCCTCTCCCGATTGCGGGAGAGGGCGCTAGCTCAATCTGTTCCCTCTCCCGCTTGCGGGAGAGGGTTAGGGTGAGGGACCAGGGTGAGGTTAATTACGCACTCAACCAACCCAGCTTAATCACAAACAGGATCGACATAATAATCAGCGCCGCATTCACCTCTTTGGTACGGCCACTCAGCAGCTTCACCACCGTCCAGGTAATAAACCCAAACGCGATACCGTTAGCAATCGAGTAAGTCAGCGGCATGGTCAGCGCAGTGACCGTCACCGGCGCAGCCGTGGTGATGTCTTTCCAGTCAATCTCCGCCAGGCCAGAAGCCATCAGCACCGCCACGAACAGCAGCGCAGGCGCAGTGGCGAATACCGGCACGCTACCCGCCAGCGGCGAGAAGAACAGGCTCAGCACGAACAGAATAGCCACGACAATCGCGGTCAGACCGGTACGGCCACCGGCGCTGACGCCCGCTGCCGATTCAACATAACTGGTGGTGGTTGAAGTCCCCAGCAGAGAACCAAACAGCGCAGCCGCACTGTCGGCGATCAGCGCACGGCCCATTTTCGGCACGTTGCCCTGCTCATCCGCCAGACCCGCACGCTTGGTCACACCCAGCAGCGTACCGGTGTTGTCGAACACGTCGACAAACAGGAAGGCGAAAATCACGCTCACCAGGCCCACGTTAAAGGCACCGGCGATGTCCAGTTGCATAAAGGTCGGAGCGATAGACGGCGGTGCAGAGAACACGCCGCCAAACGGCGTCAGGCCAATACCCATCGACAGGAAGGTGACGATCAGGATGCCGATCAGCACCGCACCGGTCACGCGACGCGCTTCCAGTACCACGATGATGACGAAGCCCAGCAGCGCCAGCAGCGGGCCAGGTTTGGTCAGATCGCCCAGGCCCACCAGGGTCGCCGGGTTATCCACCACGATACCCGCGCCTTCCAGCGCAATCAGCGCCAGGAACAGGCCGATACCGGCAGCAATCCCGGCACGCAACGGCAGCGGAATACTGGCGATAATCCATTCACGGATTTTGAACACCGACAACGCAAAGAAGATACAGGCTGACAGGAACACCGCACCCAGCGCGATTTGCCAGGTGTAGCCCATGTGCAGCACCACGGTGTAAGTAAAGAAGGCATTGAGGCCCATACCCGGCGCCAGCGCAATCGGGTAGTTCGCAATCAGGCCCATCAGCACGCAGCCGATTGCCGCCGCCAGACAGGTGGCCACGAAAACCGCGCCCTTATCCATACCGGTCGCACCCAAAATGCTTGGGTTAACAAACAGGATATAGGCCATAGCCAGGAAGGTGGTTATGCCCGCGATAACTTCGGTGCGGACCGTTGTGTTGTGCGCTTTTAGCTTGAATAGTTTTTCTAACATCATCATCTCTCGTGATGGGGAGACGTCACTGACGTGCGTTCTCTTGCCAATGGGGTGTGCATGCGCGTTATTGTTGCGGGAAAAGGCAGACGGCTGCATGCTCGGCCATCAATCCGCCTTGTTACTAAACTCCTTTCCCCCTGTCCTCATAGCAATTGCTATGCCATAACAGGACGCAATCGTTTACCTTCACGACTGTATCTTAGACTCAGACAATTCTGAACCAGAACGAGGCGCGATTATGGTGCATTGCACCATGTGCGCGCAATCGTTTTCCCATCCGTCAACCGGGTAGCGAAAAAAGATTGCGGTAACGCACGCTTTCAAACTCTGTCAGGCGATGCCGCTCACGTTTCTGTTGCCTGATTAAGCAGGCAAAAGTGGTCGGTATACACTCTCGTTAACCCTTCCATAACAAAAGAGGCCCGTAATGAAGCCCGCAATTCTGGTAGTGGATGACGATCGCGCGGTATGCGAACTGCTGCACGATGTATTGAGTGAACATGTTTTTACCGTATTCAGCTGCCATCAGGGAAAAGATGCGCTGACGTTGCTGGATAAACACCCGGAAATCTCGCTGGTGATGCTGGATATGATGCTGCCGGACACCAATGGTCTGCTGGTGCTACAGCAAATGCAGCGCCAACGGCCTGAGCTGCTGGTGATCATGCTAACGGGCATGGGATCAGAGGCGGATATGGTGGTGGGTCTGGAGATGGGCGCTGACGATTATATCGCCAAACCGTTTAATCCCCGCGTGGTTGTTGCACGGGCGCGTGCAGCATTACGCCGTTGTGGTCGGCTGGCGCAACCCGTCAGCACCCAGGACGAGGGTTGGCAGTTTAACGGCTGGCGACTGGATGAAACGCGCTGCCAACTGTTTAACCCCCAGCGTGAGACGGTGACGTTAACTCAGGGTGAATATGCGTTGCTGCGCGCCCTGGTGTGTCATGCCCGTAAAGTACTGACGCGCGACCAGTTGCTGGAGCTCACCCACAGCGAAACGCTGGATGTGTTCGACCGTACCATTGACGTGCTGATCATGCGGTTGCGCCGCAAGATTGAGATGAACCCGCATCAGCCGAGCCTGATCCGCACCATCCGTGGTCTGGGTTATGTTTTCTCTGCGGATGTGATGCGCCCGGCCTCTGCCGTGCATGTCACACAAATCGCCTGATCCATCCAGCGCTGCATCTCGGCCAGTGGCCGGGTGCCGTCCAGCGCATTCGCCGCGTGCAGATTAAAACAGGCGCAGGTATGCGCCAGCTTCAGCGTCTCGGTCATTGGCCAGCCCTGATGACTGGCGTATAACACGCCGGCACAAAAGGCATCCCCGGCCCCGACGCTGCCAACAATCTCTTCTGGCGTCAGTTGCCACGCCGGTTGCCAGCGCCCTTCACCGTTGACCTCCTGGCCCCATGCCCCTTCTGGCGCATGGATCACCACGCGTCGCCGGACGCCCTGCTGCACCAGCCAGGTCGCCGCCGCCGCAAAGGCGTCAGGCGGTGCGATCCCCGTCGCGCTGCGCAGCCTGACACCGGTCAGGGATTGCGCCTCCAGTTCGTTAATCACCAGATAATCGAGCCAGCGCAGTGCGGGCACCACCAGCGCCTGGTACTCCCCGACGCGCGACACAAGATCGAGCGAGGTCAGATAGCCGCGCTGCTGCATTTGCGCCAGTAGATGGGCACCGCGCGTGCCCCAATGTTCATCCGGTAAATCAAGGCAATCCAGCAGCAACAGATAACCGAGGTGGAAGATGCGATGGGAGGTATGGATAGCGGCAAAATGCGGTAAATCGAGCTGTGCATTGGCCCCGCGGGCATGAAAAAACGTACGCTGACCATCCGGTGTGGTCATCACCTGGGTCATGGCGGTGTTCACGCTTCGGGTGCGCTGTACCAGGCGGCGATCAACCTGATGCTGGTCCAGCAACTGCACGATAAAATCACCGTCGCTGTCCTCGCCGATCATCCCCACCCCGGCCAGCGGCAAATCAATCTGCATACGCGCCAGTGTGAACAACACGTTAAGCGCGGCCCCCCCGCTGCATTTTTCACTGTGGTGAATCTCCGCCAGCCAGCCTTGTTCCGGCCAGTGACTGATGCGTTGTACATGATCCACCAACATGCTGCCCGCTGCCAGGATGCCGCTGCGTATTGTCATCTCAGGCCCTCCCGGCGCTGCCGAACACCCGCATCTGCTGAGCCACCACGTTGCTGATATCACGCTCCACCGCCATCAGCAGCTCGGCAAAGGCGTCATAACGCGCCTCTCGCTGGGCAATCTGGTTCTCGATCGCCCCCAGTGCCGCCTGCGACATGCCGGTATAGAAGTTGATTTTGTGGATGCCCAGGCTGATGGCATGGCGGAAATCGGCGTCGCTGATACCTGAACCGCCATGCAACACCAACGGCACGCGTGCCGCATCACGGATCGCCGCCAGCCGGTCGAAATCGAGTTTCGGCTCGCCTTTATACTTACCGTGCGCATTGCCGATCGCCACGGCCAGACAATCAATGCCGGTGCTGCGCACAAACTCGGCTGCCAGTTGTGGATCGGTGAATTTATTGCTGTCGGCCTCGCCAAACAACGCGCCACCTTCATCGCCGCCCACTGCGCCAAGTTCCGCTTCCACCGATACGCCAAGCGCGTGACAGATTTTCACCACCTCCTGGGTCTGGCGCACATTCTCGTCATAACTGAGGGTGGAGCCATCAAACATCACCGAGGTAAAACCCAGGCGGATAGCCTGCATCACCGCGTCGAAGTGCAGGCCGTGATCGAGGTTGAGTACCACCGGAATATCGTGCAGCGCCGCTTCGGTACGAATGGCAGCAATCAGATGATCGAGGCTGACATACTTAAAATGCACCTCGGCAATGTTGATGATAAACGGCGAACGTTGCTGTTCCGCCGCGTGAAACAGCGCACGCAGAAAGTGGGTATCGAGCACGTTAAACGCGCCCAGCGCATAACCATTTTGTTGCGCATGAGCCAAACCCTGCGCCAGTGAAATCAGTGCCATAGGATGCTCCTTCAGGCCAGCCAGCGGGCATATTCGTTACACAGCAACCAGCGCGGATCTTCATCCTCATCAATCGGGTTGAAGCGTGCCAGCGGGGTGAGAAAGACATTGTCGTGTTCGTCGTCGTTCGGCATGGAGACTTCCCCTACCAGCACATCGCCGTAGCCCTCTTCGCCCCAGAAGCTGTGCCAGATGCCGGGGACAAGGGTGACGCTTTCGCCCGGCGACAGACGCAGTTGCGAACCGGCGGCATGGGTCTGGCGCAGGCCATCAAGGGTGACGTTAACCGGCGTGTTAGCCAGTTGCTGGCCGTCACGGTTGTGCAGCGTGACAATCAGGTTACCGCCGCCACGGTTGATAATGTCTTCCATCTTTTGCGGGTGATAATGCATCGGCGTCACCTGCCCTTCGCGCACATGCATGATTTTTTCCGCATAGGGTTTGCTCCACGGCTTACCGCCGCGTGAGCCGTTGCGCAGGGTGAACAGGGTTAACCCGGTCTGAAAAAAATCCTCGGCACCAAAGCTGGTGACATCCCAGCCCAGATGCAGGGCCAACAGTTCATCGGCGACAGATTTATCCAGCGCACGCCATTGGCTAAGACCGTAATCGGCCCAGCTCGGCAGGTGGACATCCTGGCGCATAAAGAATTCGCGGGTCAGTTGTAGAATGGCATTCACTTCCGAACGTTGCATCACTGCGTCTCCGGTCAGTGGGAAATTGGGGCGGCGCGAGCCTTAACTGAACAACATTACGCCGCCCAGGTCGGTTATTTCACCGTCCAGCCTTTGTAGCTGCCGACGTTGTTACGATCGATCATCGTCACCGGGATCAGCACCGGTTTGTCCGGCGCTGGCTTGCCTTGCAGGATGTCGTAGCCAATCTCCACGGCTTTGGCTGCCATCACCTGCGGATCTTGTGCCGGGGTGGCGACAAACAGCGAACCTTTGCGCTTCAGCGCCTCTTCACCGTCCGGGCTACCATCGACGCCGACAATAAAGAATTCGCTGCGCTGCGCCTGTTTGGCGGCCAGATCCGCGCCGATGGCGGTAGGATCATTAATCGCGAACACCGCATCAATTTTCGGGTTAGCTGACAGCAGGCCGGTCATCACTTCCAGCCCCCCTTCACGGCTGCCTTTGGCGTTTTGGTTCGATGACAGAATCTTGATATCAGGATGGGTTTTGAACTCCGCCTCGCAACCTTCGACACGGTTCTGCACGGCGGAAACCGGCGGCCCGTTGATGATCACCACGTTGCCTTTGTTTTTCAGGCGGTCGGAGATGTATTTACAGGCCATCGCCCCGGCCTGGGTGTTATCGGAGGTGATGGTGGCATCGGCCCCTTCGGCGGCCACGTCCACCGCCACCACCACGATACCGGCATCACGCGCGCGTTTCACCGCCGGGGCAATCCCTTTGGAGTCGGCGGCGTTGAGGATGATCATGTCCACTTTAGCGGCGATAAAGTTATCAATCTGCGCCACTTGCTGACCAAGATCGTAGCCGCTGGAGACCAGCGTCACCTTCACGTCGTCACCGGCCAGCTTGCGCGCTTCCAGGGCCGCCCCTTTGGTGATCTGCACGAAGAACGGGTTGGCGAGATCGCCGACGGTTACACCAATGGCTTTTAACTCTTTGGCCTGGACCAGCGGCGCACTGAGAAGCGTGGCCGCCAGCAGTCCGGTAAGGATCGGATTAAAACGCATAGTCGATGTTCTCCTGCTTTTTTTGGTTTTGTATTGTTGCTGCCCTTGCCCTCACCCTAACCCTCTCCCGCAAGCGGGAGAGGGAACCGATCGAGCATATGGCACATCCCCCTCTCCCTTATGGGAGAGGGCCGGGGTGAGGGTTACAGACCGCACCTACCCCACATGATGCCGGGTGCGATATTTATCGATCAGCACGGCGATAATGATCACCGCGCCTTTAATCACCAGTTGCCAGAAGTACGACACCCCCATCAGCGTCATACCGTTATTCAGGGTGGCGATAATCAGCGCACCAATCAGCGTGCCGGTAATGGTGCCGATGCCGCCGACGAAGCTGGTGCCGCCGAGGATCACCGCAGCGATAGCATCCAGCTCATAGCCGACACCGAGGTTGCCGTTGGCGCTGTAGAGACGCGAGGCGCTCATCAGGCCGCCCAAGCCGGACAGCAGGCCGCTCACCGCGTAGACAAACACCAGCACCGCGCCAACCTTGATACCGGTCAGCCGGGCGGCCTGCATGTTGCCGCCCACCGCATAGATGTGAACCCCCAGCGTGGTACGGCGCAGGATGAACCAGCACAGCGCAATTACCGCAAAGGCGATAACAATCAGCCAGGGAATCGGCCCGATGTAGCCGTTGCCGATCCACTCAAAGTTGATGTCGGAGTTGATCATCGTGGTGCCGTCGGCCAGCAGGTAGGCCGCACCACGCAGCGCGGTATAAGTACCGAGGGTGACGATAAACGGCGGCAGTCCCGCCCACGCCACCAGCAAGCCGTTGAACAGCCCCATGATCAGCCCTGCCCCGAGCGCCGCCGGAATGGTCAGGCTGGCGAAGGCCGGATCGAGCGACACCACCATTGCCACCACCGCGGTAGTACCGAGCATCGACCCCACCGACAAATCAATACCGCCGGTCAGAATCACAAAGGTCATCCCCGCCGCCAGCACGATGTTGATCGACGCCTGACGGGTAATGTTCAGCAGGTTGGCCTCGGTAAAAAAGTTCGGTGCAACAAAGCCAAACACCGCGACAATCAGAATCAAAATCGGCAGGATGCCAACGGTCTGCAACAGATCCGCCATCAGCGCCCGTTTCAGCGTGGGGTTTTTCATTCGGGTGGTTTCACTGGTCATCCTCGTCTCCTCACGCATGGGCCGGCTGTGCGCCGGTGGCCAGCGTCATAATGTTTTCCTGGCTGATCTCGTTCGCGCTTAATTCACCGGCAATGGTGCCGGCACGCATTACGTAAACCCGGTCGCTCATCCCCACCACTTCCGGCAGCTCGCTGGAGATCATCAGAATCGCCACGCCCTGCTGCGCCAGTTGGCTCATCATGCGATAGATCTCACTTTTGGCACCGACGTCGACACCGCGCGTCGGTTCATCGAGGATCAGGATGCGCGGTGCAATCGCCACCCAGCGCGACACCAGCAGCTTCTGCTGGTTGCCGCCGGAGAGGCCACCGGCACGGACCTGAGCATGGGGGACACGGATGTTGAGGGTCTGGATCGCTTCGCTGGCAATCTTCTGCCCTTTGCGGCGATTAAGCAGACCGTAACTGGCATCGCGTTCCAGCGTCGCCATCACAATGTTTTCCTGCGCCGCCAGTTCGAGAAACAAGCCCTGCTCTTTCCGGTTCTCGGTAAGAAAACCGATGCCGTGGGCGATGGCTTCACGCGGTGAATGAATTTTTACCTGTTCGCCATCGATCCAGATTTCCCCGCTGCTCGGTTTGTGCACCCCAAAAATCAGCTGCGCCAGCTCGCTGCGCCCGGCACCCACCAGTCCGGCAAGACCGACTATCTCCCCGGCCCGCACCGCCAGACTACTGGGATAAACCTTTTTGCCATCGCCAAGGTGATTCACGGCGAGACGAATGGCGCCGAACGGAATGGATCGATCTTTGTTAAACAGATCGCTGAGGGGCCGCCCGACCATCATGCGCACCAGCTCACTGGCATTCAGTTGGTCACGCGTCAGGCTGCCAACGTATTGACCATCGCGCAGCACGCTGACACGGTCGGAAAGCTCATACACTTCCGCCATACGATGGCTGATATAGATGATCGCCATGCCTTCACTGCGCAGACGTTTGATCAGCGCAAACAGTTGCTCGGTTTCGCGATTGGAGAGTGCAGCGGTCGGTTCATCCATCACCAGAATGCGACTTTTGCGATGCAGCGCACGGGCAATCTCCACCTGCTGCTGCTCAGCAATACTCAGTCGGCTCACCAGGTCAGTGGCGCTGAACTGCGCACCCAGGCGGTCAATCACCTGTTGTGCCTCTTCCGCCATTTGACGGCGTTTGACTAAACCGGCGCGAGTGATTTCACTGCCGAGGAAAATGTTCTCCGCCACCGTCAGGTTGGGTGCCAGGTTGATCTCCTGGTAAATCAGGGTGATGCCCGCCGCCAGCGCCTCTTTCGGACCTTTAATGGCGTAAGGCTGCCCATCAATCAGGATCTCCCCGCTGCTGGCGGTGTAAGCCCCGGCGAGGATCTTCATCAGGGTGCTTTTGCCTGCGCCGTTTTCCCCCATCAGCGCATGGACTTCACCGGGCCAGACCGTCAGGTCCACCCCTTTCAACGCGTAAAAGCTGCCAAAACGTCGGGTGATTGCCCGCATTTCCAGAATCGGTGTGGCCGTCATCGCTGCGCTCCTGCTGGCAAAGGGTGCAGCGAGTTAATCAGCGACAGATAAATGGAAAATGTCAGCCGCCATTTATATTTGTCATATTTCACCGCCGACCGACTTCTATACTCGCGCTGAATGAGGCCGGTTGGAGGGTGCAACATGAGTCGGAGCCTGGGCGCACGCGGTCGCCTGCTGCTGTTTAACCTGCTGGTGGTGTGCGTTACGCTGGCGGTCGGCCTCGTCGCTATTAGCGGATTTCGCCACGCCGGTCACATTCAGGAACAAGCCCAGGCGCAAACCCTGGCGGATATGAACGGCAGTCTGGCACTGGCACGCGATACCGCCAATGTGGCAACGGCGGCAGTGCGTTTGTCGCAGGTGGTGGGGGCACTGGAGTATCAAAGCGAATCGGCGCGGCTACAACAAACCCAGCAGGCGTTGCAGCAGTCGCTGAGCCGGCTGGCAAGCGCACCGCTGGCGGCACAGCAACCGGCATTGTTGCAACGTATTCGCGAGCGTAGCCAGATGCTGGAACAAAGTATCAATCAACTGCTGCTGAAAGGTCACGAACGCCATCTGCAACGTAACCTGATGCTGAGTGGCTTGTGGCAGGCGCAGCTATTGCTCAACCATATCGATAGCCTTGTCACCAGCCAGCCTCTGTCCCTCGACCTGCGTCAACAAACCGCCCGCCTGCTGACCGTGGCGATTCAGTCCACCGCGCCACAGGCAGCGGTGCGCCAACTGAATTCACTCAATGCAGCCTGGTCTGCCACCCCGTTGCAGGGGGTACTGGCCGACAAAGTGCAGCAACTGGTCAGCACCGAGTTGACGCTGCTGCCGGTTGCCAGCCAACTGGAGCAGAGTGATATCGCTATCGCCTATGCCACCTATCGCATCAAAGCCCTGGTGGCGATGTTGAATGATGACATCACCCATTACGTGCAACTGGTCGCGCAGCAGAATGACGCCCGCAGCCAGGCCACCCATCAGGAACTGGATTCCATCATCGGTTTTATCGTGCTGTTTATGCTGCTGGCGCTGCTGATCACCGGTTATGCCGGTTATTACATTTATCGCAACCTGGGCTCCAGTCTGACCGCGATCGCCCACGCCATGACGCAACTGGCGCAGGGGGAGAAAAGCGTCAACGTTCCCGGACTGGCACGGCGTGATGAACTGGGCGATCTGGCGCGCGCCTTCAACGTCTTCGCCCGCAATACCGCATCGCTGGCGCACACCTCACGCCTGTTAAAAGAGAAAAGTAACCAACTGGAATCAACCTTTCTGGCGATGCGCGATGGCTTTGCCCTGTTCGATAACGGCGGCGAGCTGGTGGTATGGAATGCACAGTACCCGCAACTGCTCGGCATTGCGCCGCGCGAGCTACATCGCGGCCTGCATTACCAACAATTGCTGAAGCGGCTGAAGATTGAACTGCATGGGCTGGGTGAAGCGCAGGAAGTGCGGCTGGCCGATGGCCGCACGCTGGAGTTGCGCTTCAGTCCGGTACCACGGCGTGGCATGGTCAATACCGTACTGGAACGCACGACACGCAAAGCGTTGGAAGAAGCGCTGCTGCACAGCCAGAAGATGAAAGCCGTCGGGCAACTGACCGGCGGTCTGGCGCATGATTTCAACAATCTGCTGGCGGTGATTATCGGCAGTCTGGCCCTGACCGTCGATCAACTGCCGCCCGGCACCCTCGCCAGCCGGGTGGAGCGCGCCCGTCAGGCCGCCGACCGCGCGGCGCAACTGACCCAGCGGCTGCTGGCCTTTTCGCGCAAACAGGCGCTCTACCCACGCGCCGTGTCGGTGGTGGAGTTGGTGGATAACCTTCAAGGCTTGTTGCAGCATTCGCTGCTGCCGGGCCAGCAACTGGTGATTGAGGCGCAGCGCCCCGGCTGGCCCGCGTGGATCGACGCCGGACAACTGGAAAACGCGCTGATGAATCTGGTGGTCAATGCGCGGGACGCGATGGAAAAACAGAGCGGCGAAATCCGTCTGCGTATCTGGCATCAGCACCGCGATGAAGGTGATCGTGTCACCATTGAAGTGATCGATCACGGCTGTGGCATGTCGGCGGAAGTACGCAGTCAGGTGTTCGAACCCTTCTTTACCACCAAAGCGCTGGGTAGCGGCAGCGGGCTGGGGCTATCGATGGTGTATGGCTTTGTCCGGCAATCTGGCGGGCAGATTGAACTGGAAACCGCCCCCGGCCAGGGCACCACCGTACGCCTGTTGCTGCCGCGCGCACCAGTCGTCGCCCAACCCGTCCCTGCGCCACTTCCCGCCACGCTGAGCGACAGTGCTGACCGGCTGGTGCTGGTGCTCGACGACGAACCGGCAGTACGCCAGACGTTGTGCGAGCATCTGCACCAGTTAGGTTATTTAACGCTGGAGTGTGGCGATGGCGAGAGCGCCCTCGCGCTGTTGCGCCAGACGCCGGATATTGAATTGCTGATCAGCGACCTGATGCTACCCGGCAGCCTGAACGGGGCGGATGTGATTCGCCAGGCCCAGCAGCACTACCCCCATCTCGCCACCTTGTTGATTAGCGGACAGGATCTGCGCCAGACGCCAGTTATGCTGCCGCTGTGTGAACGGCTGGCAAAACCCTGGCATCAGGCGCAACTGGTACAGGCGCTGGAACGCGCCTGGCAACGCAGTGAACGGCTTAATCGCGCCCGGCAGGCTGCCACAGCGGCACCGCTTTCCCGCTGATATAACGTTTACGCAGGCGGCTGGAGATGACATCCATCATCATCACGATGGCCGCCAGAATCAGGGTGATAAACATCACCACGTCCCAGTTCCATAAACGCATATTCTCGGCATACACCAGACCCACGCCACCCGCACCGACAAAACCCAACACCGCCGCCGAACGGGTGTTAGATTCAATCTGGTACAGGCTCAGGGCCAGGAAAGTCGGGAACGATTGGGTAAAAATGCCGAAGCGATGCTTCTGCAAACTGTTGGCTCCGACCGCGCCAAGCCCCCGGCTGGGCGAGCGTTCCACCGCTTCATGCCCTTCGGCGTAGAGCTTGCCCAGCAGGCCGATATCCTGCATCACAATCGCCAGCACCCCGGCCAGCGGCCCCATCCCGACGGCGCGTACAAAGATCAGCCCCCAAATCGCCATATCGATACCGCGCAGCACATCCAATACACGACGCATCAGCAGGGAAATTGGTCGGGTGATGGAACCGTGCATGACATTCCGCGCCGCGAGAAAGGAGATCGGTAACGCCAACAGCGTGGCGGTCAGGGTTCCGGCAAACACAATCGCCAGTGTGATGCCAATCTGCGACAGGTAGTAACCAAACGGCCAGTTGGCGAAATCCTGCCAGACAAACATGCGCAGAAAATAACGTCCCAGTTGCTGGCAGCCGATCAGCAGGCGACTCCATTCGATACCAAAGTATTCAAAGAAAAAAACGTAGTACAACAACACCGCCAGGGCGATCAGGGCGATCCGACGCAGGTAACGATTTTGCGCCGCAAACAGTTCCGGGTGTTGCTGCTTCAGCCGGCTGATATCCGGGGCCAGGGCGATCATGCGCGTTCTCCTTCCACCACGCGGCGGCGCAACCAGCCGGAGAGCGTATCCAGCAGTGACACCACCACAATGATCAGCAGCAGCGTAATGCTGACCTGATCATAACGATCCAGTTTGATATTGGTCATCAGCTCCTGACCGATGCCCCCCGCGCCGACCAGACCAAGAATGGTCGAGGAGCGGAAGTTGATCTCCAGACGCATAAAGCTGTAGGAGAGAAAGGTCGGTTTGACCTGCGGCCAGAAAGCAAAACGCATCCGCTGCAATTTGCTGGCCCCACAGGCGGCAAGGCCGCGTACCGGTTTGTCCGAGGCGCTCTCAATCGCTTCATAAAACAGCTTGGTCAGGCTGCCAATGGTGTGCAGCGCCAGGGCGAGAAAACCGGGGATCGCGCCGATACCAAAAGCCATCACAAACATCACCGCCCACGCCAGTTCCGGCATGGTACGCAGAAAGGCGACAAAGGCACGAATGGCGACGCGTGCGCTCTTCGGCGACTGAGTGTTATCGGCGGCGAAAAAGGCCAATACGGCGGCGATACCCACGCCGAGCAACGTGGAAGAAACTGCCAGTTGCAGGGTTTCCCAGATCAGCGGCAACTGGATATTCAGGCGATACCCCCAGTAAGCCAGGGAACCTTCGGTTTTGACATCGGCAAACAACACCGGCAAGTGCAAAACCGGCAGGGTTTCGCCGATGTAGTCAAAGAAATGCGGCAGCGATTGCCAGACCGTCACCAGGTTGAATTCTGCGATGTTGCCCGCAGCGAGATACAGCGCCACCAGCAGCAATGACCACAGCAGCGTGTCACGCTTTTGCTGACGGCGGATGCGTTGGTAGTAGTGTTCGAAGTCGGTCAAAGGGGGGAGTCCTGTGGTTGTGTGAGGTGCAGGTTGCTGCCCTCACCCTAACCCTCTCCCGCAAGCGGGAGAGGGAACTGATCGAGCATATGGCACATCTCCCTCTCCCTTATGGGAGAGGGCCGGGGTGAGGGTCACAGACCGCACCCAGTATGGCAAGGGCCGGGGTGAGGGTCACAGACCGCAGAGGTCTACCCACGGCTACCCTTCATCAGATCACGTTTCATATCAATGATGTTCTGATAATCCGCTACGGTAGCCGCGCCGATATGTTGCTCACCGCCCACCGCTTTAACAAAGCAGCTATGATCCTCTTTATCCAGTTTCTTGATGGTATCCACCACTTTCTGTTTAAAGTCAGCCGGAAGATTGTTGCTTACCAGGATCGGGCCATTCGGGATCAACGGTGACTGCCAGATGATGCGAATCTGCTTCATCAGGTCCGGGTGGTCCATACGAATCAGACGACCAAAGGCACCCGAGGTGTACCCGGTGTTGTAGTCGCCCACCAGTGAGGTCCAGGTCACCGCCCCGTCGAACTGACCGTTCAACACGCCGAGGATGTCCTGCTCATGGCCGCCAGAGAAGGTTACGTTAGAGAAGGTGCCTTTGTATTTGTCATCTACCGTACCGCCAAACTCTTTCTTAAACGCCTGATTTGGCATCAGGAAACCCGACGTTGAGTCCGGGTCAGCCATACCAAACGATTTACCCTTCAGATCTTCCAGCTTTTTGTACGGGCTGTCGGCCTTGACGATCACCACCGAGTGGTAACCTTTCGAACCGTCTTTGTCATCCACCACGATCCCGACGATATCCACGGCTTTCGGGTTTTGCAGGTAGACCGAGGCATAGGATGCGGGTGACATGCTCAGTACCAGGTCAATCTTGTTACCCAGCAGCCCCTGAATCACGCCTGAATAATCAGACGAGTTACGCAGTTGCGTGTCGACGTTCAGTTCTTTGTCGAAGAAGGTTTTCACGCACTGGTTGTCGCCAATCTGCTGGGTGGCGTTCTGACCGCCCAGAATCCCGAGGTTAAGCTGTTTTGGTGCATCCGCTGCGTTAACGCCAAAAGCCATCAGAGCGCCAGTCAGTAAAGCTAAAGAAGTCAGTTTCATTGGTGGTTATTCTCTTGCCGTGGGAGTTAGTGGAGCTGGTTAATTTCGTCGCCGTACAACTCGTGCAGCAGACCGTCGGTCAACTGCGCAGGATGTCCGTCAAACAGCACTTTGCCGCGCTGGATGCCGATCACGCGGGTGCAGTAGTTTTTCACCAGTTCAATCGAATGCAGGTTCACCATCACGCTGATGCCCTGTTCGCTGACCTGGCGCAGCACGTCCATGATGCGTTTAGTATTTTTTGGGTCGAGTGAGGCTACCGGCTCATCAGCCAGCAGGATTTTGGGGTTTTGCATCAACGCGCGGCAGATCGCCACACGTTGCATCTGCCCGCCCGACAGGTTCTCAGCGCGTTGCAGCGCCTGCGGCAGCATGTTCATCCACTGCAACAGTTCAATCGCCTGCGCACGGTCGGTTTCGGAAAACACTTTGAAGAAGGATTTCAGCGTAGAGGTCTGGCTGAGACGGCCAAGCAGGACGTTGGTCAACACATCGAGACGCGGCACCAGGCAGAAATCCTGGAAAATCATGCCGCATGCGCTGCGCCATTCACGCATCTGGCGGCTGTTCAGTTTCACCACATCATGCTGCTCCGCGCTAATAATGGCACCTTTGGACGCGCTGATGGTGCCGTTCAGCATATGTAACAATGTCGATTTACCTGCGCCAGAGCGGCCAATCACCGCTACCAGTTCTCCCGCATGCAGATCGAAACTGACATTATCCAGCACGCGATTTTCACCGTATGCCTTGCACAGTCCCTGCACCGACAGCACCTTATGGCCCTGCTGAATGTGCGGAACATAAGGATTGTCGATCACGGTTTTCAGTAGTGCCTGTGCCATCTTCCGCTCCGTTTCATCTGAGGTGTGAATTGCCCGCTTATTACGGCCAAAGGCGATGAAGGCTTGATGACAGGGAAATGATCAAACAATGACAGCACCCGTTACGGTTCAGTGTGTTCTGTAGCTACCGTCTTGAACGTCAAGCGGTAGCTGCGTAATTTTCATCCCACTTCATCCGCGTTTTCAGCACCCCGAAGCACTGATGAACCAGCTTGCGCATCACCGCTCCAAGCGCGGCCTTGCTGGCTTTGCCCTTCGCGATTAGCCTCTGGTACAGCGCCTTCGCCGGGGCATTCCACCTGATCGCTACGATCGCCGCCATATACAGTTTCGCCCTTACGTCTGCCGGGCCTGTTTTTGACATCCGCGCACGCCCCCTGACTGAGCTCCCGGACGTTTTTTCCACCGGTACCACAC
>NZ_CP024636.1:3493280-3537414 GCF_009728735.1 Pantoea phytobeneficialis | reverse complement strand
TTTCCCGTTGCCGGGCAACAGGCAGAGGTCGAGTTTGTTTTTACTGACATCAATACCGAGATAAATCATAAGACAGCTCCCTTTCACATGAACCATCACGCCATCTTGCCTTGTACATACGAAGTCAGAGCTTCTGGTTACCGTTCAGAGTAGATGCTGGCGTGAAAGGAGAAACGGAGGGCTTTAAGCTACGGCACAAGATCGGGTCTTAAGCGGCGCGACAAGCTGCCTCCGTTTCGTGTAACGGGTAGCTAACCAGTTACAACTTCAAGATACAAGCGGCGCGATTTATCGCGCAGATTTTTCCTGCAACGCGCACGAAATCGCGCCGCTACAACCACTCACGTAGCTGAGAAAGCGTCTCCGCCAGCGCCCCATCGTTATTCAACGGGAAGCTGTGCGCAGGCAAAGGTTCTGCCGCGCGCGTCAGCCGACGCGCGATCTCTGCCTCGCTTTCGCGCCCGCGCTGGCGCAAACGCGCCGCCAGAATCTCGGGTGACACCTGTAACACCAGCGGTAGCAACTGACTGCCGTAGCGCTGTTGCGCCACTGGCAGGTGCAGACGTGAACCGTTAACCAGCACGTTAAGCCCGCGATCCAGCCACTGGTCGATCTCGGTGCCGAGGCCATACCACAGCCCGTGCGCCTGCCAACTCAGGGCGAACAACCCGAGGGCTTCACGTCGCAGGAATTCCGCCTCACTCAACGCCACATGGTTTTCACCGCCCGCATCCGCCGGGCGGGTAATGTAGCGATGGGCGATCACCAGACGTTCTGGCGGCGCTTCACGCAGCGCGTTGAGCAGGCTGTCTTTACCCGAGCCGGATGGCCCGGTCAGCCAGATCAGGCGAGCCATCAGAACACCAACCTGCCCTGTGACCAAACATGACGGATATGCGGGTGGCCGTGATCGGTATGCGCCAGCACCAGGTCGGCTCGCAGCCCTTCGGCGATGATGCCGCGATCGCGCAGGCCAATCGCGCGCGCCGGATTACACGTCACCAGCGCCATCGCCTGTGGCAATTCCAGCGCGTTGCGTTCATCCGCCACTAACCGGAACACCGCATCCAGCAGACTGGCCGGGTAGTAATCGGAGGAGAGAATATCCAGCAGACCGGCACTCGCCAGCTCCCAGGCCGCTACGTTGCCAGAGTGCGACCCGCCACGCACAATATTGGGCGCTCCCATCAGAACCTGCATTCCACAGGCGCGCGAAGCGGCTGCGGCTTCCAGCGTGGTAGGGAACTCAGCAATGGCGCTACCTACCTCATGTGATTCAGCCACATGCGCGGCGGTTGCATCGTCATGACTGGCAATCGGGATACCGCGCGCCCGGCACATGGCGGCAATCGCATTACGGTTCGGTTGTGACCATTCCGCCGCCAGCGCCAGTTGCTCACGCTCAAATTCATCCATCTGCTGGTCATTCAGCTGGTATTTGCCCTGATAATAATCGCGGTACTTCTCCAGTGACGCGTACTGGCGCTGTCCGGGTGAGTGATCCATCAACGACACCAGCGACAGTTCCGGTGTGCTGACCAGCGCCTCAAACAGCGACAGCGTGGTGTGATAAGGCAATTCACAGCGCAGATGCAACTGATGATCAACGCGGTTAAGTCCTTTGCGGTTGCTGTCGCGGATAGCCTCGATCATTTTGTTGAGGTTATCGAGGCGATGCCCGCCGTCACGCACATCACCGACGCCTATCGCATCCAGTACCGTGGTGATGCCGCTGGCAACCATCAGCGCATCATGGCTGCTCATCGCCGAGTGGGCTGGCCAGTCCACTTTCGGGCGCGGAGTAAAGAATTTATCGAGGTTGTCGGTATGCAACTCCACCAGCCCCGGCAGTAAATACGCCTGCTCACCGTCCAGCGCACCGGGTTGCTGACTGTTGCTGTCGCTAAAGCTGGCGATACGGCCATCGCGCATCTCCAGCGATCCAGACACCACTTCCTCTTCCAGCACCAGTCGGACGTTATTGACGATCATGCTTCTGCTCCTGTTTGTACCGGCTGCATGACGTGCAGGCGATCGGCCACGCGTGCGCGCACCGCTTCGTCATGAAAAATACCCACGATGGCCGCGCCACGCGCGCGCGCCTGTTCAATCAGTTCCACCACTGCGGCGCTATTGGCGCTGTCCAGCGAGGCAGTCGGCTCATCCAGCAGCAGCACCGGATAGTCGGCGATAAAGCCACGCGCGATGTTGACGCGTTGCTGCTCCCCGCCGGAAAAGGTGGAAGGTGCCAGCGACCACAAGCGTTGTGGCACGTTAAGACGCGTCAGCAGCTCTTTGGCGCGCTTTTCGCAAAACGCACGTTCCACGCCACGCTCCAGCAGCGGCTGCATGACGATTTCCAGCGTCGGCACCCGTGGGATCACCCGCAAAAACTGGCTGACCCAGCCGACAGTATCACGACGAATGGCAAGGATCTGGCGCGCCGGAGCCTGCGCCATATCGATCCACTCCCCCGCATGTTGCAACCAGATATGGCCGCTGTTGGCCTGATAGTTGCCGTACAGCGCACGCAGCAGCGTGGATTTGCCGCTGCCGGAACGGCCATGCAGCACCACACACTCCCCGGCGCTGACCTCAAGATTGGCATCATGCAGCACCGGTAGCGCCACACCGCTCTGGTTGTGCAGCAAAAAGGTCTTACACAGCTTCTCCACGCGCAGTTGCGTATTCATGGTTGACTCCGCCATTAGTTAAGCACCGAAGAGACCAGCAGTTGGGTATAAGGATGATGCGGATCGTCCAGCACCCGATCGGTGAGGCCGCTCTCCACTACCCTGCCCTGTTTCATCACCAGCATACGATGGGCCAGTAGCCGTGCCACGCCGAGATCGTGGGTGACGATCACCACCGCCAGATTGAGTTCACGCACCAGGGTGCGCAGCAGATCGAGCAGGCGCGCCTGCACCGACACATCCAACCCGCCAGTGGGTTCATCCATGAACACCAGCGTCGGCTGCGTGACCAGGTTGCGAGCAATCTGCAAACGCTGCTGCATTCCGCCAGAAAAGGTGGTCGGCAGGTCGTCAATACGCCCGGCCGGGATCTCCACATCCTGTAACCAACGCATCGCTTCGGCGCGAATGTTGCCGTAATGACGTTGCCCCACCGCCATCAGTCGCTCGCCGATATTGCCCCCCGCCGTCACCTGCGGGCGCAGACCATCCAGCGGATGCTGATGCACCACCCCCCATTCGGTACGCAACAATCGACGTCGCTCGCTTTCGCTTAACTGATAAAGATCGCGATCGCGATAGAGAATGTTGCCCTGCTGCGGTGCCAGACGGGCTGACAGGCTACGCAGCAGCGTGGTTTTACCGGAACCGGATTCGCCCACAATCCCCAGCACCTCGCCGGGATAGAGGGCAAAACTCACTTCTTCAAACCCTTTGCCGGGTGCGTAGAGGTGGGTAAGGTTATTGACCGCAAGCAGCGGCTGTTCACTGTGCATGCTGTTGTTCCTGCTGCTGGTGGCAAAAATCGGTATCGGAGCAGACAAACATGCGCGTACCGGCATCATCCATTACCACTTCATCGAGATAGCTGTGGCGTGAACCGCACAGTGCACAGGGTTGGTCCCATTGCTGCACGCTGAACGGGTGATCGTCGAAGTCGAGGCTTTCTACTTTGGTATACGGCGGCAGCGCATAGATGCGTTTCTCACGCCCGGCACCAAACAGTTGCAGTGCCGGCATCATATGCATTTTCGGGTTGTCGAATTTGGGGATCGGTGACGGGTCCATCACATAGCGATCGTTGACCTTCACCGGGTAGGCGTAGGTGGTGGCGATATGGCCGTAGCGGGCGATATCCTCATACAGTTTCACCTGCATGATGCCGTACTCCTCCAGCGCGTGCATGGTACGGGTTTCGGTTTCACGCGGTTCGATAAAGCGCAACGGTTCCGGGATCGGCACCTGGAAAATCAGGATTTGATCTTCCTCTAAGGGCGTTTCCGGGATGCGGTGACGCGTCTGGATCAGGGTGGCATCATGGGTGCGCTCAGTGGTGGTTGCACCGCTGACGCGCTGGAAGAAGCGACGGATCGACACCGCGTTGGTGGTATCGTCGGCCCCCTGGTCAATCACCTTCAGTACATCCTGATCGCCGATAATGCTGGCGGTGATCTGGATACCACCGGTGCCCCAGCCATAGGGCATCGGCATTTCACGTCCGGCAAACGGCACCTGATAACCCGGGATCGCCACCGCCTTCAGGATGGCGCGGCGGATGGTGCGTTTGGTCTGCTCATCCAGATAACCGTTGTTATAGCCGCTCAGTTCACTCATCTTTCTGCTCCTGATGCTGTTGGCGCAGCCGCTTGAGCAACTCCAGCTCCGCCTGGAAATCGACGTAGTGCGGCAACTTCAGATGCGAAACAAAACCTGCGGCTTCCACGTTGTCGGCATGCGCCAGCACAAACTCTTCGTCCTGTGCCGGGCTGGTGATACGTTCCTGGTATTCATCGCTTTGCAGCGCACGATCGACCAGCGCCATCGCCATCGCCTTGCGCTCGGCACGGCCAAACACCAGACCGTAGCCGCGGGTGAAATGCGGTGCGCTGTCGCCCTGGGTGGTAAAACCGTTGACCATCTCACACTCGGTCAGCAGGATTTCACCGATCTCAATCTCGAAACCGAGTTCTTCCGGGCAGATGGACACGCTGAGATAGCCGGTGCGGATCTCGCCGGCAAACGGATGGTTGCGGCCATAGCCCCGTTGGGTCGAATAGCCGAGCGCCAGCAGGAAGCCTTCGTCACCGCGAACCAACTGTTGCAGACGCGCCGCACGCGAAGCCGGAAACGTCGGTGGCTCACGGGTGATATCGCACGGCTCACTGCCGTCGTCCTCTTCGTGGGCCGCCAGCCCTTCTGCCGTCATCATGCTGAACATATGCGGGCAGTGCTGGGCCAGCGCCTGGTCGTCACGCGGTGCCGCTGGCGTTACGCCGTTCGCCAGCAGGGTAAAATCCAGCAGACGGTGGCTGTAGTCATAGGTGGGGCCAAGCACCTGGCCACCCGGCAGATCTTTGTACACCGCCGAGATGCGCCGTTCGATGCGCATCGCGTCAGTATTCAGCGCCAGACTGTCGGCAAGGCGTGGCAGCGTGGTGCGGTAAGCACGCAGCAGAAAAATCGCTTCCACCAAGTCGCCGCTGGCCTGTTTGATCGCCAGTGCCGCCAGTGGGGGATCGTAGATTCCGCCCTCGGTCATCACGCGGTCCACCGCCAGACCAAGTTGTGCGGCCAGTTGGTCACAATGCAGCTCCGCCAGTGAGCGATCGCCGCGACGCAGATCGGCCTGAAGCTGATGGGCGCTGGCTATCGCCTTTTCGCCCCCTTTCACTGCGACGTACATCAGCACACCTCCACGTCGGTGGTACGCGGCAGTGCCATCATCGCTTCGCCACAGGTGAAGATCAGATCGACACCCTGCGGGAACGGATGTGGACGTTCGCGCAGGTAATGCAGAATCGCCTCCGGCAATTGCGGTGCAATGGCGCGGGTTTCGCGTAGGCCGGGGCCGGAGAGTCGCAGGGTCAGGCCGCCGTTCAGTGCCGGGACTTCCACAATCAAGGTGGTGCTTTTTTCCGGTGACAGGTTATCACCGGCCGCAAAGTACGCCGGATCGGGGTTGGCGCTGGCATGGGTCAGAGCAAACGGCGCATCGCGCTCGCTGACAATCGGCACGCCGGTATGAAAACGCAGATTGTTGCGCAGCAGTTCGTTATCCATCGCGCCATCCAGCCACAATGCGCTTTCCTGGTCGACCAGCGTCAGCAGCACCGCGGTGGCCGCCGGGGAGAGATCGCCCCAGCCCTGTGCCAGTGGCAACGCCACCATCACGCCCGGCTCGCTCATCGCTTTCAAAATTCGGCGGAAGGCACGCTGCGCGTCAGCCACCGGATGGTTAAAACTTGCCAGTAATGTCATCAGTTATCTCCGCGAACCAGCGTAAAGAAATCCACTTTGGAGCTGGCGATTTCGCGTGCGCGCAGCTGGCGCTGCTCCTCACGCAGGGCCGCCAGCGGGGCAATCACTTTTTCTGCAATCAGCGCCTGGGTTTCCGGCTGCTGCAATAAGGCATCAATTAACGCGCAGCGCTCGGCATGCGCTTTGTCGCGTCCCAGCACATAGCTGAATCCCAGGGTGCCGTCGTGCAGCTTTACCACCGCGCGCGTCACCGTGGCATCACCCATTACGAAGCGTTTGCCGCTGCCGCCCATACGTGCCTGCAAACGCGTCAGGCCAGTTTCCGCCGGGCGCACGCATTCAAAACGCGGGGCGAGGCGCAGCGGCTGCCAGTGGGCTTCCAGCACGCTGGCATCGCTGTGAGCCAGCACGGAGAGCCAGTTCTGGCGGGCTGTTGGTTGTTTCATTAGTGCTCCAGAGTCAGTTCAATCATGTCGCCGCGCGTCAGGCTGACGGAGTATTCCGCCACCTGCCCGTCGCTGTTTTTGTTCAGGGTGCGCACGCATAACACCGGCGACTGCAAGGCAATCTCCAGTTGCTGACACTCCTTCGCCTGCGCCCGGCGGGTGCTGATACGGGTTTGTGAACGGGTCAGTTGCAACCCGAGATGCTGTTGCAGATAGTCATGCAGCGATCCGCTGTGGAACTGCTGTAACGCAGGCCACCAGCGCAGTTCGGACAGAAAGTGGTTAATAACGCAGACCGGCACGCCATTGACGCGGCGCAGGGTACGCAGATGAATGACGTCATCGCCTTCATTGACGCCCAGTGCGGTCGCCACATCGTGGCTGGCCGGACGCAGCACCGCCAGCAGACGCTCGCTGGTGGGATGGCTGCCCTGCTCCAGCAGGTTCTGGCTGAAGCGCGCCTGGGCGTGTAACGGGTAGTCGTAAGGCCGCATCAGCACCAGGATGCCGACGCCATGCCGCCGTTGCAGCAGCCCTTTGTTTACCAGTTCGTCCACCGCACGACGCAGGGTGTGGCGATTAACGGCATAATGTGCAGCCAGCTGTTGTTCAGAAGGCAAGTAATCGCCACAGCGATATTGTTGCTGCAACGCCTGCTCCAGTTGGGCGGCGACTGCCTGATATACAGTGGTCGGATGTCTGGATATCTCCATCACCATCAATACCTCGCTCGCGAGTGTTGAGGAAACGCAGCAGAGGCGCTGCGGGATGGCGACTACCTTGACCCAGACAAATGACAATGCCGTGACGGCTCAGTGACGTGCTGATGAATTTGCTTTTGGACA
Organism: Pantoea phytobeneficialis; assembly: GCF_009728735.1. NCBI lineage: Bacteria > Pseudomonadati > Pseudomonadota > Gammaproteobacteria > Enterobacterales > Erwiniaceae > Pantoea > Pantoea phytobeneficialis. The sequence goes on along the minus strand of NZ_CP024636.1, from coordinate 3,530,172 downwards.
GCAGGAAATGACTACAATGGCGGGGATTTTAATAAAAAAATTTTAACTGTTTCCTTTGTGACGACGCTCAACTATTTTTTTCCTTTTTCACAACATTAACACTTCCCTTGCGCAATGCAGCTTTTCAGACTTCTGCTAAGTTAAATCATGATCCCTCCTTGTTACGCGACTTTAAAAATGATTAATACAATCAAACTGTCCGATGGTTTTCGGCGCAATTTTGTGCGTGAAGTGATTTTGCCGTTAGCGGCGATTCTGTTGCTGACCTTTGCCGGTGCGGGAGCGGGCCTGTTCTGGGGCACCCGGCTGACCAATAACGAAGCGCAAGAACAGCAGCAACGCATGATTGAGGCCTCATTCGAACAAAGCCTGGCGGAACATCTACGCCAGCTACGTAGCCTGACACGCTGGGCCCCCTTAGCCAGTCAGCTGGATTTATCCCAACCTGACCAAAGCTGGCTGGATGAAAATGTCGGCAGTTGGTTATATGAAATGTTCGACCACGAACTGGTGTTGGTGCTGGGCCGCGATAACCAACTGATTGAGGTATGGCGTAACGGCCAACGGGTGCCAGACCGCCATGTTGAACCGCAGGTGCAGGCGATGCTGGACACGACGCTGGTACAAGCCAGCACCACGGATCGCGCCGATTTTGTCCGTATTGGTGATCGTGCCGCTTCGCTGGCGGTGGGGGAAATCAGCGGCGATACCCGCCAGCCGGGGCGCTATCGCTTGATCAGCGTAAAATATCTCGATGACCACTATCTGCACGGACTGGCGAATCGCAGCCAGCTACGGCAATTACATTTCAGCGGTGACACATCGCTGCCCAATGACAAGGCGCATTATCTCCTGAGTTCGCAGCAAGGCGACCCGGTGGGATATATCAGTTGGGAACCTGACCGCCCTGGCGCACAGATGTTGCGCACCATCGGCCCCTCGACCCTGCTGTCGGTGGTGATGATCACCCTGGTGTGCCTGTTTATGGTGCGGCGAATCTGGACGTCATCGCTCAGTCTGTCGCAGTCGCTGTTGAAGTTAGGTGCCAGCGAAGCCCAGGCGCAGCACCTGGCGTTTCACGATGTACTGACCGGCCTGCCCAACCGTTCGATGGTGGAGGATCGTCTTTCCCAGGCGTTGGCGTTTGCGGCACGCTATGACCATCGTGTGGCATTGTTGCTGATTGATCTGGATCGCTTCAAAACCATCAATGATACCTATGGTCACCACGCAGGGGACGATCTGATTATTCAGGTGGGCCATCGCCTGACCAGTATCGTGCGCGCCAGCGATACCGTGGGCCGCATTGGCGGCGACGAATTTATTATCGTGATGCCAGACGTTGAGAATATTGGTCAGGTGCAGTCGCTGGCAAAACGCATTATCAGCGCGCTCAGCGAGCCTTATCAGCTATTTGGCAGCGAGGCGTGGATTGGTGCCAGCATCGGTCTGGCGTTGGCCCCCAAAGATGGACTGGACCGCCAGGAGTTGATGCGCAAAGCCGATATTGCCCTGTATGAAGCGAAAAATAGTGGGCGCGGTCAGTTTCGCCAGTTTGAACGCGTGATGGATGAGTCGCTGCGCACCCGCCAGCAAATTGCCGCCGACCTGCGTCAGGCGCTGCTGCATTTTGATGGGCTGGCGGTGTGGTATCAACCGTTGATGGAGATCAGCGGTCAGCGCGTTGATGGTGTCGAAGCGTTGTTGCGCTGGCAACACCCGGAACGCGGCGAAGTGCCGCCAGGCGAGTTTATCGCCATTGCCGAAGAAACCGGGCTGATTATCCCGTTGGGGGAATGGGTGTTGCGCGAGGCCTGCAAAACCTCGTTGCGCCTGCCGCAGTTGATTGTGGCGGTAAATGTGTCGCCGGTTCAGTTTCGCGCCAGCGGTTTTGTCGAGCGCATGATTGAAATTGTGCAATCTGAAGGGGCCGATCCACAACGCCTCGAGCTGGAAATTACCGAAGGGGTGCTGATTGAGGATGAACATGAAGCGCGCAATAACATCATCGCCTTGCGCAACGCCGGTTTTCGCATTGCGCTGGATGATTTCGGCACCGGCTATTCCAGCCTCAATTATCTGAGTACCTTCCCGGTCGACAAAATTAAAATCGATCGTTCATTCACCCAATCGTTAGGGGTGGCGCAGAATTCGGCAGCGATCATTGAATCGGTGGTACGGCTCGGGCATGCCATGGGACTGATGGTCACCGCCGAAGGGGTCGAAACGGAAGGCCAGATGAGCGCCCTCGCCGACGCCGGCTGCAATCAGTTGCAGGGATATTTGTTCAGCCAGGCGGTGCCGTTTGAGGAGCTGGAAAGGATGGTTTAAGACCAACAAAACTTTGCGCGATACATCACAAAACATCGCGCGATAAATCGCGCCGCTACGGGGGAAGGCATGGTTCTGTAGCGACGCGATTTATCGCGCAGCTGTTCCTCAAATTTTCTGGAATCTGTTACGCAATATTCCGGTATAAAAATGTCTTATCGCTTTATTTCTGACAGCATGCTCCGGCAACAAGGGGATTAATATGCCGCGCAGAAAAAACCTGAGATTACCGCATTATGACTACACAACGTCGGGTGCCTATTTTATTACGCTGGTAACCCGTTTACGCGCACCGCTCTTTGGTTATATCGATCAAAATAAGGTGATATGCAACAATGTTGGAAAAATTGCCGTCCAGGAATGGTTTTTTTTACCCTCTCGTGTCGCTGGATTAACGTTGGATAGCTTTATTCTGATGCCAAATCATCTACATGGTGTTTTATGGTTGGGGGAAAACATCACCTTTTCGCTGCCTCGTATTATTGGATTATACAAAGCGGGTGTATCCCGGCGTTGTGAGCAGAAAATCTGGCAATTTAATTTCTTCGAGCGGGTGATTCGTGATGAGCAGGAATTATATAATGTGCGGCAATATATTGAGCAGAATCCGATGAGTTGGGAGCTGGACCGTTACTATCAAAACATTGCGCGATAAATCGCGCCGCTACGGTTATGCGCAGGATCTGTAGCGGCGCGATTTATCGCGCGTTTTTACCTCACCGCAATTTATCGCGCATTATTTCCTTATTGCGGAAAATCCGTATCAATCGACGTCTGTTTCCACGCTTCAATCTGCGCCAGCCGCTCTTTTAATTTATTGGTCACTGCGTCATAACCCCAGGCCCCCATGACCAGATGGCGCGGAGGGTTAGCGTTTTCGGTGATGGCAATCATCGCGCTGGCGGCGCGAGCCGGGTCACCCGCCTGGGTGCCGCTGTATGCAGAGGTGGCTTTCATTCGTGCGGCTGCGGTTTCGGCGTATTCCGGCAGCTTACCTGGCGTTTGATGCAGCGAACGCCCTGCCCAGTCGGTACGGAACGGTCCGGGTTCCACGCAGGTGACGTGGATGCCGAGGGGAGCGGTTTCCAGTGCTAACGAATCGGACCAGCCTTCCACCGCATGTTTGCTGGCGGAGTAATAACCCGAGCTGGCAAAACCAATAAATCCGGCCACCGAGGTGATGTTGATAATATGGCCGCTGCGCGCTTTGCGCATCGCTGGCAGCACAGCGCGTGTCAGGGCGAACAGGCCGAATACGTTGGCATCGAACTGGGCGCGGATTTCCTGCTCCTCGCCCTCTTCCACCGAACTTTGGTAACCATAACCGGCATTATTCACCAGCACATCGATGCTGCCGAAGGTTGCCAGCGCTTTGTCTACCGCCGCATCAATGCTTGCCTGCTGCGTCACATCCAGCGCGACCGCCAGCGCGTTGCTGTGGCCCTCGACCAAATCCTGCACTTTAGCCGGATCGCGCGCGGTCACCACGGTGTTGAATCCACGCGCAATCGCCTGCTGCGCCAGTTCCCGACCAAAGCCTGTGGAGCAGCCGGAGATAAACCATACCGGAAGTTTTGCTGTTGCCATGCTGAGACTCTCCTGAAATGATCCAGGCCCGATGGCAATGCCAGCGGGCAAAGAGACTAAGTCTGGCAGGAAACCCGTAACGGTTTTAGCGCGATGTGCCTCATTAAACGTTCATTGCCGGATAGCGCTGGCGCAAATCCGCAAAGATGGCGTGCATCTGCGCTGCCGTGTCCGTGTCACCTCCGGCCGCTACCGCCCTGAACACCTGCTGTTTGAGAAAATGACGCCAGCCAACTGGCGCTGCCGCCAAAAACGTGGTCAGCAGTTGATAACGTTCCGGCGTCCACAGCGCTTCAAAGGCGTTACGCGCTGCACCATGATCAAAGTGTTCGCTGGCCTGCTGGCGCATTTCACTGCGTAGCCGCGCGGTGGCTGCCTGATCAATCTGGTCATTGACGATCACCACACCATAGTCGGCACGGGCGGCCTCGTGACTGACAAAGCCACAGCGTACATCGCCCAGCACCGCCTGTTCATCACGTTGCACCGGCAGGCCATAACCTCCAGCCCCCGGCCCACGCACTTCAACAATGTCGCCCGGTTGGCACCGAATCACATCGGTATTGCCATGCTCGATCACCTCGCCGTCACGCAGGGTGCGGAAATGAGACAGACCGCCAGGCTGCCCGCCCAACACCCCAGCCGAGGCAAATACAGAACGGTTACGGTTACGCGCAGTGACCAGCGTATCCGGTGCGAAAATCTCGAACACCATCTCGGTCGCCAGTCCGCCGCGATAACGCCCGGCACCGGCGCTGTCTGCCGTCAGACCGTAGCGGTGGAAGTGGATTGGCACCTCGGCTTCGTTGATCTCAATCGGCGTATTTTTCAGAAAGGCGGATAAACCGCCGGAACCATCCGGGCCATCATGCCGCGGCGTGCCGCCCGCGCCACCACCGACCGGCCCGAGTGACGCCACGACGCTCCGATTGACAGCATCGCTGGTGCGGATATTCATGATCGAGTTACCGCCCGGCGAGTTGGCAGGCAGGCGATCCGGGATGGCCTGCGAGAACACGCCAATGGTGGCGATTTGCGACAGCGCACAGGTCAGCGATCGCATACCGACCGCCGCGGGCGCTTCACAGTTCATCACCGTGCCCGGCGGCAGAATGGCGCGCGTCGGACGCAGCGTTCCGGCATTCAGCAGCAGGTTACGGTCCAGTGTCGAGAGCACATAAGTGACGCCGACCAACGCCAGCGGATGACGCTCACGTCCCCCGGTAGGCATATTTAACGAAGAGGCCAACTGCGGATCGCTACCGGTGTAATCCAGCTCCAGCGTCTCTCCCTGCACGCGCAGGGTGATCGCCACGCGGCACGGATAGCCCCCGTCACCATCTTCATCGGCAAAGTCAGCATAGAAATATTCGCCGTCAGGAATGGTAGCGATAATGCTGCGCGCCTGGCGTTCGGCGTAATCGAGAATCCCTTCGATGCCCTGAAGAAAATCTTCAACGCCAAAACGGGCAATGATCTCATGGATTTTGCGTTCACCCACGTTGACCGAAGCGAGTTGCGCTTTGAAATCACCCCAGTTTTGGTCCGGCACGCGCACGTTAAGGCGCATAATGCGCGCCACTTCTTCATTCAGTTCGCCATTGCGCACGATTTTCAGCGGCGGAATGCGGATGCCTTCCTGCACGATATCCGTCAGGGAACGCGACAGCGACGCGGGCACCGCCCCGCCGACATCGGTGTTATGGATATGCCCGACGACAAAGCAGACGATTTCCCCCTGATGAAATACCGGCTTCCAGATATGGATATCCGGTGAGTGGGTCGCCACGTTACCGGCATACGAATCGTTGGTGATGCAGATATCCCCCTCGTCGTAGTGGTCGATCAGCGCCAGCACCGGGCCGTAGTCAATGCCGCTGTACCAGGGCGCACCGAAACTGCGCGGCGAGGCAAACGCCATGCCATCGCGGCTAACGATCTGACAGGAGAAATCTTCCGTCTCTTTCACGAAGGTGGAGTGCGCGGTGCGCATCAGGGTAAACGCCATCGCATCGGCCGCTGCGGCGCAGTAGTTAGCGAGGATTTGCAGGTTACGTCCGTCAATCGCCATCTTAGTTGCTCTCCAGCGGGGTAATCAGTAAGTTGCCAAATTCATCCACCCGCACCGCCATCTGCGGCGGCACGCAGGTGGTGCAGTCGTCCTGGGCAATAATCACCGGGCCGGAAAGCTGATGTCCCGCGCCCAGGCTGGCACGCAGCACCACATCGACCTGATGCGGTGCACCATCGATCCAGGCACTAACTTGCTTCGCCACCGCAACCGGCCCCTGCGCCGCTGCCAGACGATTAAGCGTGGGTTTCAGCGTCGGTGACGCAATCACCAGCCGCAGGTTGATGACCTGCACCGGGGCACTGGCATCGCAATGACCAAACAACTGCTGATGCTGGCGATCAAAGGCCTCATGCAGCGCATTAACGTTGGCCTCCGTCAGCCAGGACGCCTCCAGTGCCACTTCAATTTCGAACGACTGGCCGCGATAACGCATATCCGCGCTGTAGTGCAGGGTAAACGGCATACCCTCGCCGTGCTGCTCAGTGAGCCAACCGCGTGCGCGCTGGCTCAGCGCCTCGGCCTCAGTGGCCAGTTTATCTGCCAGCGTGCTGTCCAGTTCGCTATACAGCGTGCGGATAAAGTCGTTACGGATATCCGCCACCAGCCCACCCAGCGCCGACAACACGCCAGGCGTCGGCGGCACGATCACCCCTTTCATATTCAATTCGCGAGCAAGGAAGCAGCCCATCATCGGGCCAGCCCCGCCAAACGCGAGGAACCAGAATTCACGCGGATCAAGACCAAAACGCGACAGCAAACCGCTGGTATCGCTGTACATGCTGGAGATCGCCAGTTCGATGGCGGTTTCCGCCGTCTCCTCCACGGAAATATCGAGCTTATCTGCCAGCGGCTGCCAGGCTGCACGCGCCGCCGCGACATCGACTTTCACCGCGTTATAGCCCAAATCACCGTGGCCGATCATGCCGCAGGCGGCAAAGGCATCGGTGGCAGTCGGTTGCGTACCGCCCCGCTGGAAACACACCGGTCCCGGCAGTGAACCGGCGCTGTCCGGTCCCATTTGCATCACGCCCTGATTATCGATCCACGCCAGCGAACCGCCGCCCTGTCCCACGGACGTCACCGCCACGGACGGGATGTAGATGGGAAAATCACCGATAATTTCGCCGTTACCCTGCGCCACCTGGCCGTCGATAATCACCGCCACATCCGCGCTGGTGCCGCCGATATCCAGACTGAGAATTTTGTCAAAACCGCAAGCGCTGGCGAGGAAGCTGGCACCGATCACCCCGGAGGCGGTACCGGACAGCACCATCTGCACGCATTCGCTTTTCGCCTGCTCCACCCCCATCACCCCACCGTTGGATTTGGTGATGCGCGGTGGCGGCAGCACCCCCATCGTCTTCAGCGCACGCTCAAAGGATTCGAGGTAGTTGATCACCATCGGCTGCACATAGGCATTGATAGTGGCGGTGATGGTGCGTTCATACTCGCGGATAATTGGCCAGATATCGGCTGAGCAGGAGGTCAGCAGTTCCGGCGCCTGTTCATTGATAATGGCTTTGACGGCGGCTTCATTGTGGCGATTGCGATAGCTGTGCAGTAACGCCACCACAATCCCCTGGCAACCCGCCGCTTTTGCACCAGCAATGGCCTCCAGCACGCTCTGGCGATCCACTGCCTGCACCATCTCGCCGTGGCGATCGGTGCGTTCTTTGATAGCAAACACCCGGTCACGGGAAATCAGTGGGGCGGGTCGCCGCGAGAACAGATCATGAATGTGCGGAATCTTCAGGCGTGCCAGTTCCAGCACATCGCAAAAACCTGCTGTGGCAAACAGCGCCAGTTTGACCCCACGCCGCTGGATCACCGCGTTGATGCCCACCGTGGTGCCATGCGTGAAGTATTCGATGTGCTGCGGCGCGATACCATCACGCTGCTCCAGTTGCGCCAACCCGGTAAGAATCTCACTGCCGGGCTGATCTGGCCTTGAGAGAACTTTTAAAGTGTGGATCTGATTGGTTTGCTCATTCAGCACGGCAAAATCAGTAAAGGAACCGCCAATATCTACGCCAACACGGTACATGGTTTTTATCCGTTATCAGGAGAGAGGAAATTCCATCAGCTTGTGCGGGTCCTGCACTACGCGCCAGCCAAGGCGCTGATACAGCTGATGGGCATCATTGGTTGAGAGCATCCAGCGGTGCACGGTTTGCAATTCCGGGTGCTCCCGCACGCAGGTTGCCAGCCAACTGCCCAGGCCGTGACCACGCCAGTTTTCATCGATGATCACATCACACAGCCAGCCAAAACGGGTGTAGTCGGTGATCAGCCGGGCGAAACCGATTTGCTGGTTCTGCTGATACAAACCAAAGGGCAGCGATCCGTTGATTGCGCGCTCGGTTTTCGCGCGCGGCTGACCTTTGGCCCAGTAAGAACGCTCGGCCAGTTGATAATGAATCCAGTCAACATCCAGGCGCTGACGTTCGGTGGAGATGATGAAGTCATCGCGCTGCCACAGGTGATCGGCAAGGTTCAAGGCGGTCATGGCAACTCCTTGTAAAGGGATAAATTGAGTGTAAGGGCGTACGGGCAAGCGTAGCGGCTGAAGCGGGAGCCGGAACAGCTAAGATAAAGGGAATTTTGTGCGGTGGGGAAATTTTATGCTGTGGGGGGCAGCGGTCTGGCTCCGAGAGGGTTCCGCCCACCCCCACCGCCTGCGAGCCCCGTGTTCTCTTAATTGCGCGATAAATCGCGCCGCTACAAATGGCCGCACGTTACCCGTAGCGGCGCGATTTATCGCGCAGACAGCAATAATTAAATCACCAAAAAACACAAGTCATGCAGCGGCGGGTGGGGCGCCATCCGGACTCGCTGAGTGAATGAATGCTGCCAGGATGAGCCGCATGGATGCGGCGAAAGGCGGCGTTGAGTGGTAGCGGCGCGATTTATCGCGCAAAAATGAGGCTGGCGCGAGGCCCGGGATTGCAAAGGGTGCGGCCAGGCACCCTTTGCTCGGTCGCCGCACCGGCGAGCTGAAACTACATCAGCCCAAGGCGAACGAAACCGGCACGGAAAACAAAACCAGCACGGTGAACGAAATCACACCCCAAACTCCACCGAATTCTGCTTCGCAATCAACGACCTCAACGGCACGCTGCTTTTCATAATCGGTGATTTAATCACGATATAACTGAAGTACTTATCGATGCCGATTTGCGCATCCAGCATCTTCTCAATCACTTCCTGGTAATGTTCAATGCTGCGGGTAATAAACCGCAGCAAATAGTCATAACCGCCGGTAATCAGGTGGCACTCCATCAACTCGTCCACATCACGCACGGCGTTTTCAAACTTCATAAAATCCTCGCGGCGGTGACCAGACAGCGTGACTTCGGTAAATACCGTCACGGAGTCGGTAATTTTGGTGAGGTTGATGTGTGCTTCATAACCGGTGATAAAACCAGCCTGCTCCAGACGTTTCACCCGTTGCAGGCAAGGGCTGGGTGAAAGTCCAACGGCGTCGGCCAGATTGACGTTGCTGATACGGCCATCTTTTTGTAGTTGCACCAGGATATTAATATCGATGCGGTCGAGTTTCATTAAGCCGTTCATAGCACCCCTCATTGTTGACCAACCGTGCAGGTTATCCCGATGGTATATCACGCTTTAATGTGGCTGCGCCAGCACTGACGCACGCCACGTTTTTCGGGGAACCTGTTAATAATTCCAGCAATATCAATGAGGAAGCCGAATTTACCCGAGTCGGCCACTGGCGCGGGCCAGCGCGATATCAAAGATATGCAACGCTTCTTCCAGCTGAGAATCGGTGGTGACCAGCGGAGCCAGGAAGCGGATGGTGCTGCGGTGCAGACCACATTTAATCAACAGCAATCCTTCCTGACAGGCGCAATCCAGAATCTTTTGCGTCATCGCCGCATCAGGACGTTTGGTCTCAAAATCGATGATTTCCACCGCCTGCATAAAGCCCACGCCACGGACATCACCAATACAGGCGTATTTTTCCGCCAGCTGATGCAGGTGCGCATTGAGTTTCTCGCCCAGTTGATTACTGCGCGCCAGCAGGTTGTCGTGTTCCATCAGATCGAGCACCGCTAACGCCGCCGCACAGCCCAGCGCATTACCGCCATAGGTGCCGCCCAGCCCGCCAGGTAATGGCGCATCCATGATCGCTGCTTTCCCTACCACACCGGAAATCGGCAAGCCGCCGCCGAGGCTTTTCGCCACGGTTACCAGGTCCGGAGTAATCTCCGAATGCTGGAAAGCGAACATTTTGCCGGTACGCCCAAAGCCGGTCTGCACTTCATCACAAATCAGCAGAATGCCGTGTTTTTCAGTAACGCGGCGCAGCGCCTGCATAAAGTTGGCACCCGCTGGCAGGAAGCCGCCATCGCCCTGAACCGGTTCGATGATAATCGCCGCCACACGTTCCGGCGCAATCTGCACCGCAAACAGTTGGTCCAGCGCTTGCAGACAATCGTCATCACTTACGCCGTAAAACGCGTTCGGGAACGGCAGGCGATACACCTCGCCAGGGAAAGGACCGAAATTCTGTTTGTAGGGCTGGCTCATGCCCGTCAGGGTACAACCCAGCAAGGTACGGCCATGAAACGCGCCATCAAAAGCGATGATGCCGGAGCGCTGAGTATGCGCACGGGCGATCTTCACCGCATTTTCTACCGCTTCTGCACCGCTGGTGAAAAACACGCTCTTAAACGGCTGGCCATTGCCCACCAGTTGATTCAGGCGCTGCGCCAGTTCGATATACCCCGGATACGCCACCACCTGGAAACAGGCGTGCGAAACCAGACCGAGCTGTTTGGTAACCGCATTTACCACCGCCGGATGGTTATGGCCAACGTTCAGTACGCCGATACCACCAACGAAATCGAGGTAACGATTCCCCTCAACGTCCCATACTTCGCTACCTTTAGCCCGCTCGATCACCAGCGGATGTGCGGTGACCACGCCACGCGGCACATGCTGCTCACGCGCATCCAGTAACAGGCTGTTATCGGAATATGTTTGCTGTTCCGCCATGACATTCTGCATTTTTAACCCTCATCCACGTAACGTTCTGTTGGCTCAAGTATCGCAACCCGTTGGTTTCTCACGCTGCCGTAATTGCCGGGGCAGCGGCATTTACTGTCAAAATCGTCTGCCATTCAGCAGGGAAATTCTGTACGCAGCGCGTGGCGGGCAATGGCGGTCAACGCCTGAATACCCTGCGGGATCAGTGCATCATTAAAGTCGTAGGCTGAATGGTGCAGCGGCTGGCTCGGCGCGGAGCCAATCCACAGATACGCACCCGGTTTTGCCTGCAACATAAAGGCGAAATCTTCCGAGGTGAGCGCCGGTTGTCTGGCTTCACTCGCCGTCATTCCAGCCTGCTGTACCGCAGTCAGTGCCAGCTGCGCTTCAGGCGCGCTGTTCACGGTGGCCGGGTAATAACGCAGGTAGTTGACCTCGGCATGCAAACCGTGCGCGGCGCTGACGTGCTGCGCCATTGCGCGCAACCGGCTTTCGATAATGTCCTGCGCCGCCGGGCTGAAGGTACGGACGGTGCCGGTGATGCTGGCTTCCGCCGGGATCATGTTGTGCGAGAAACCGCCCTGCATCCGCGTCACGCTAAGTAGCGCCGGTTCACAGGGGTCCAGTGCGCGCGCCACCAAAGTGTTGAGCGCCACCACCAGCTCGCTGGCCGCCAACAGGGTGTCGCGCGTCAGGTGCGGCTGCGCAGCATGGCCGCCGCCCCCTTGCACGGTGATATCAAAACGATCCGCCGCCGCCATAATCGGCCCCGGACGGGTTTGCACCTCACCCAGCGGCAGTTCCGGCCAGTTGTGCAGCGCATAGACCGCATCACAGGGAAAACGGCTGAACAGACCGTCATCGATCATCGCTTTCGCCCCTGCCAGCCCCTCTTCCGCCGGCTGGAAGATAAACACCAGCGTGCCGTCGAAATCGCCCTGTTGCGCCAGTTGCATGGCGGCACCCAGAAGCATCACCGTATGTCCATCGTGACCACAGGCATGGCAGATACCATCATGGGTGCTTTTCCACGGCTGGCTGCCGTTGTCCTGCATAGGTAGCGCATCCATATCGGCACGCAGGCCAATCACCCGCGATCCCGATCCACGTTTCAGCACCCCTACCACGCCGGTGCCGCCAAGTCCGCGATGCACCTCAATGCCCTGCTCCGTGAGAACCCGCGCCACGATGTCGCTGGTGCGGGTTTCTTTGTATCCCAGCTCGGGATGGGCGTGCAGATCCCGTCGCAGTGCGACTAATTGTTCCAGTTGCATCTCAGTATCCCCGGTTGCGATCGATCACGCCGACCATCGGTTCGCCGCGTTGATAGCGACGCAGATTTTCCACCAGTGCCGCCACAGCGCTGTCGCTTTGCGTCTGGCTGGCGATATGCGGTGTCAGCCAGATAGCCGGGTGGTGCCAGAACGGATGCCCGGCTGGCAGCGGTTCGGGATCGGTTACGTCAATCACCGCCGCGCTGAGCTGGCCACTCGCCAGCGCCGCCAGCAGATGATCGTCGTTAAGTTGCGGCCCGCGCCCAACCTGCACCAATGCGGCTCCTGATGGCAGTTGCGCGAAAAGTTCGGCGTTCAGAAGTCCACGGGTGGTGTCAGTAAGCGGGAGCAGACACACCAGAATGTCGCTCCAGGCGAGGAACTCCGCCAGTTGCTCGCTGCCGTGCCAGCAGCGCACGCCGTCGATGTCACGCGGTGTACGGCTCCAGCCCGCGCAATTGAAGCCAAGCGAAACCAGTTGTTTTAGCGATGCCTGGCCCAGTTCTCCCAGCCCCATCACCCCGACGCGGCGTTCGCCCGCGGTATAGATGCGATGGGTTTGCCACAGCTGTTCACGCTGCTGCTGGAAATAACGCGGCATGTCACGATGCAACCCCAACACGGCAAAGGTAACGTACTCCACCATGCCCTGGGTCAGGCCGGGTTCGATCATCCTCACTACCGGGAGTTCCGGCGGCAGTTTGCTGAGGTCAAACTGGTCTGCCCCTGCGCCAACCGACATCAACGCTTTCAGGTTGGGAAAGGTCGCCATGACATCGTCTGGCGGCTGCCAGGCCACCAACACCTCGACCTGCTCAGCGTCATCAATGTCCGGCCAGATATGTAGCTGAATATCTGGCGCATGTTGCGCCAGCCAGCGTTGCCAGTGCGCACCGCGCACCGGATCGGATTTGTAGGCGATATGCATCAGGCCATCGCCTGGGTCATCAACCCGAACGCCTGCATGCCACCGACCTGCGGTGACCACGGCGTTCCCCGAATCATGGTGGTTGGCGCATCGACCTGCGCCAGTCCCAGTGTCTCCAGCCAGGCAGCCAGCGGTTGTGCGCCGTCGGTATCGATACGCACAAACTCACCGTTTAACCCCTGCATCAGCGCCGATACCAGCGCCTGTGCTACCGGCAGGTTGAGCGCAATCACCGGGCCAATCGCCCAGCCATGTCCAAAGCGGCGCAGGCTGGCAAAACCATGAATACGTTGTTGCGCATCCTGCAAGATCACCGTTTGACTGTCGGCAATCAGGGTTGCAATCATCCTGGGACGCCACATGCCATGCGCCTGCTGGTCCAGTTCGGTCAGCACGCTGGCATCGGCAGCGGTGGCGTTACGCAGCGTCAGCCCGGTTGGGATAGTCACGGTCGGCACAGTCGTCAGCGCACGCGTCTGGTGCTGCTGGATATGGCCGGTGACGTTAAAACCCAGTTTGGCGTACAACCCTTTACCCATTTCAGTGGCATGCAGCCGCACATTGTAGCCGGGGAATTTTTCCAGCAACGCCAGCATCAGCTGCTTGCCAACGCCACGTCCCTGGAACTGGTCGTTAACGATCACCAGCCCGATAGTGGCGGCCTGCTCACCCCAACGCCAGCCAATGGCGCTGCCAAGGTAAGCGCCGTGTTCTTCGGCCACCACGCCCTCACCCAACGTCACCGCCTGCAACCAATCCTCACGGCGGTGCGGCCACTTGAGGTGTTGCGTCATGGCAAAACCCTGTTCGATGTCGTCTGCCGTCATCGCGCGTAATGTGATACTCATGCTGTGCTCCTTACATCATGCCTGGCGCGTCAAGGCCGCTGCCATCAACCAGACGGGAATAGCGATAAGGGGTCGGATCGACCACCGGCGTCGTATCCGTGGCGAGATCGGCCGCCAGCCGACCGGCCCCCGGACCGATACCAAAACCGTGTGCACTGTAGCCCGCCGACAGCACCAGCCCCGGCAGTTTCGCCACGGTGGAGATCACCGGAATCGCATCCGGCGTGCTGTCGATCATGCCGCCCCAGGCCTGCGCCAGTTTCAGGTTGGCGAGTGCCGGATACTCTTTGCGCATCGCCGCCAGTCCTTCCTGTACCAGGCTGGCATCCGCTGCCGGGTCAAGAATTCGCACCCGCTCAAACGGTGACTGGCGATCGAATTCCCAGCCGCCCAGCGCTTCCGGGCCAGTCAGGAACGGTTTGAAGCTCAAACTGAATTTAAGGTTTTTACGGCGACTTTTGAAGGTCGGATAGAACTGGCGGGCATAGCGAATGCCCTGCGCGCCGGGTTCCAGACGACCACGTCCCGACACCGATACCGTGTAGCTGCCATCAATTTGCGGACGACAGGCAAAGCCGGGGGTATACAGCGGCATGGCGATGGCTTGTTCAATCGGCTGAGTTCGGAAAGCGGTGCCGATCACGTTGCCAAGCGGCAGGTCGATACCGTGGCGGCGGCAGAACATTGAGGTCCAGGCACCGGCGGCACAAATCACCCGGCTGGTTTTGATCAAACCACGCTCGGTCCAGACACCGCTCACCACACCACCGGCAATATCCAGCCCGCGCACCGCGCACTGCTGGAACACCAGCGCACCAAGTCGCTGGGCACCGATGACCAGACCGGCAGACGCCAGACGCGGCTCGGCATGGCCGTCGGTCGGCGATGAAACGCCGCCCAGCCAGTGGGTGGTGCTGCCCGGAGTCATCGCTTTGGCCTGTTCGGCGCTGAGCATATCGCTGCGCACGCCGTACTGTTTCGCCATCTGGCCCCATTTTTCCCAGGCGGCGATATCGTCTTCGTTGCGCGTGGCATACACCAGGCCGCTGCGGCGAAAGCCCAGCTCCTCACCGGTTTCCGCATTGAGTTCACCCCAGCGTTGCAGCGCATAGATGATCAGCGGCAGCTCGCGCTCGTCACGGTTCTGCTGGCGGCACCAGCCCCAGTTACGGCTCGACTGCTCGGCACCGACCAGCCCTTTTTCCACTAACACCACGTTTAAACCCTGCTTTGCCAGCTCCCAGGTGGCGGCTGAACCGGCGATACCGGCACCGATCACCACCACATCGGCAGACTCAGGGAAATTTGCACTGTCCTGTACATAGCGAATCGGCGCAGGCATAACTTAACGACCTCTTTTGGTTTGGGTTGGTGAGCGTTTTCCCTCACCCTAACCCTCTCCCGCAAGCGGGAGAGGGAACTGATCGAGCAAGCAATCTCTCCCGCAAGCGGGAGAGGGAACAGATCGAGCATATGGCACATCTCCCTCTCCCTTATGGGAGAGAGCCGGGGTGAGGGTCACAGCCCGCACCTGCCCAGAGGGCCGGGGTGAGGGTCACAGACCGCACCTGCCCAGAAGGCCGGGGTGAGGGTCACAGCCCGCACCTACTCCGCCTTCAATACCTCTTCATGCTCATCCAGCCAGCCCTGACGCAGCTCGGGAACGGCGCGTTTCAGGCGTTCGAAATACAACTCGCTGGTCGGCAAGGCATAATCTGCTCGTGCAATTTGGGTGATAATGCGGCCACTTTTCATCACCACGATATCGTCGCAAACTGCGCGTACCGCGTGCATGTCATGGCTGATAAACAGTACCGACAATCCCAGCTCGCGTCGCAGCTCGCTGATCAGATCCAGCACGGCGGCGGCCACCACGGTATCGAGTGCGGAAGTCACTTCATCGCACAAAATCAGATCCGGCTCGGCAGCCAGCGCACGCGCCAGGTTAACGCGCTGCTTCTGCCCGCCTGATAACGCCCACGGACGTCGCCACAACACGCTGCGCGGCAGCTTGACCAGATCAAGCAGCTGATGCAGCCGCTGTTCGCGCGCCGCGCCGCTCAGGCCGTGAAACAACGCTAACGGTCGTGACAGGATGCGTTCGACGCTGTGCGCCGGATTAAGTGCGGTGTCAGCCATCTGGAAGACGTATTGAATACGGCGCAGCTCGTTATCAGGCCGTTTGTGCATATCGCCGTTGATGTAATGGCCGTTAAACAGGATATGTCCCTGGCTCGGGGCATTCAGCCCGGCAATGGCGTGCGCCAGCGTGGTTTTACCGGAACCGGATTCCCCAATGATGCCGATCGCCTGCCCTTTCCACAGCTTCAGGTTGATATCTTCAAGGATGCGGATTTTCGGCTGACCGTCTTTGTCGCGCGGACCATAACCGGCGCAGAGATCGCGCACTTCCAGCAGCGGTTGCATCTCTGCGGTAGCGCAGCTCCAGTTACTGGGACGCTCGCTCTGACGCGCCGCATTCATCAACAACTGGGTGTATTCCGCCTGTGGCGCGCCAATCAGCCGTTCGGTGGTGCCGTACTCCGCCATTTTGCCCTGTAACAGCACCAGAATACGGTCGGCCATTTGCGCCACCACCGCCAGATCGTGACTGACGTAAATGGCAGTCACGCCACGCTGGGCCACCACGCGGCGAAACGCTTTCAGCACTTCGACCTGGGTGGTCACATCCAGTGCGGTGGTCGGTTCGTCGAGGATCACCACATCTGGATCGCCAATCAACGCCATCGCCGTCATCAGACGTTGCAATTGACCGCCGGATACCTGATGCGGGAACCGATCGCCGATGGTTTCCGGGTTCGGCAACGCCAGTTCGCGAAACAGCGCTATCGCCTTCTCCTTCGCCGCTTTGCGTTTCATGGTGCCGTGGATCACCACCGGTTCAATCACCTGGTCAAGAATACGCATACCTGGGTTAAACGACGCCGCCGCACTCTGGGCGATATAAGCCACTTTGTTACCGCGAAATTCACGCAGTTGCCCCGGTGACAGGCTGCGTACATCGGTGCCAGCAACATGGATCATGCCGTCAGCAATGCGGCAGCCGTGGCGAGCATAACCCATCAGCGCCATAGCGATGGTGGTTTTGCCGGAGCCGGACTCACCAATCAGTGCCAGCACTTCCCCTTTCTGCACGGTAAAACGCACATCAGAAACCAGATCAATCTCTTCACCTTTGTCGGTCTGCGCGGTGACGCGCAGATTCTCAACGGCAATCACAGGCATGGCGGTATGGGGTGTCACGTTCATGCTCCCTCCTTCGCAAGGGTCAGTGGACGCATCGCTTGCAGGCTGTCGATAAACAGGTTGGCACCGATGGTCAGGCTGGCGATGGCGACCGCAGGCATCAGTACCGCCGGTGATCCATCAAACAAGCCCTGAATGTTTTCGCGTACCAGCGTGCCCCAGTCGGCATATGGTGGCTGAACGCCGAGGCCGAGAAAGCTCAGGCCGCTCAACAGCAACACGATATAGACGAACCGCAGACCGAAGTCGGTGAGCATCGGATGCACCATATTGGGCAGGATGTCGTGGATTGCGATATACCAGCGGCTTTCGCCCCGCAGCTTCGACGCACGCACGTAATCCATATTGCGCAGGCTGCTCGCCATAGCGAAGGCAATACGGAAGGCACCCGGCCAGTAGGTGAAGATGGCGGTGAGAATCAGCATCGGCAATGAGGAACCGAACACCGCAACGATCATCAGCGACAGCACTTTGCCCGGTAGTACCAGCAGTGCATCGTTGACACGTCCCAGCACTTCCTCCAGCCAACGTCCGGTTACCGCGGCCAGTAGCGCCAGCAGGGTGCCAATCAGGCTGGCCCCAAGCGCGGCGGTCAGCGCCAGACCGATAGAGAACTTCGCACCGTACAGAATGCGGCTGAGGATATCGCGCCCGAGATAGTCGGTGCCGAGCCAGTTATCCGCGGTCATACCGCCGAGCATCGGGCCACCACCAATATCTTCAACGCTGTGCGGTGCCAGTTGGGTGCCGAATATCGCCATAAACACCCAGAACAGCGAGATCAGCAGGCCGAAGCGGCCAGAGATCGTTAGCGACTGAAAAAAGCGCCAGGGAAGTAGCAAGCTATTCATCAGCTCCTCCATTTCGGGTTAAAGGCGATGGTCAGGATGTCAGCCGCCAGCAACAACAGCAGGTAACAGGCAGCGAACAGCATCACGCAGAACTGCACCACCGGCAGGTCGCGGTTGCTCACCGCATCGACCAGCGCACTGGCAAGGCCGGGATAGCTGAAAATGGTTTCGATAATGATCACGCCGCCAAACAGATACGACAGGCTGAGTGAGATGGAGTTAGCAATCGGTCCGACAGCATTCGGCAGCGCGTGGCGCAGTACCGCCCGCAACGGCGAGACCCCCTTCAGGCGCGCCATCTCCAGATACGGGCTGTCGAGCTGGTTGATGATGGCGGCGCGTGTCATGCGTGCCATCTGCGCCACCAGCACGCAGCACAGCGTCAACACCGGCAAGGCATAGGATTTCAGGTAGCTGAGCAGATCCATATTCGGACTGCCGAACGACATCGCCGACACCCAATGCAATTTGACGGCAAAAATCAGCACCGCCACGGTGGCGACGAGAAATTCCGGCACCGCCACGGTCGCCATCGTGCTGACCACCAGGAAGCGGTCAATCAACGAACCCCGGTTCATCGCTGCGGCGATACCAATCACCAGCGCCAGCGGCACACAGATCAGGGTGGTGATCGCCGCCAGTTCAAAGGTGGCCGGAATACGTTGCGCCACCAACTGCGCTACCGGTAAATGGCTGGCGAAAGAGATGCCAAAGTCACCATGCAGCATCCCGCCCAGCCAGCTGAAATAACGCACCAGCAGCGGCTGATCCAGCCCCAACTGCTGGCGTAACGCCGCCACCGTTTCCGGTGTGGCGTTTTGCCCCAGAATCATCTGCGCCGCGTCACCGGGCAGCAGGCTGGTGATAAAAAACACCACCGCCGAGACGATAAGCAAGGTCAGGATGCCCGCGCCTGCGCGGCGGGCAATCAGGAACATCATGTATCGGTTCATCGGCGTGCTCCTCTTACGGTTTAGGGATCAGGCAGACAGCCAGGCGAACTCATGGAAGCGATAGCCCATCATCATGCCTGACGGCCAGGCTTCCACCCCTTTCACCTTCTTGCTGTAACCATCGGTTGAGCTGATAAAGGTCGGGATGATGGTGCCGCAGTGGTCATAAATCAGCGTCTGCATATCGCCATACATCTGCTTGCGTTTCGCCTGGTCACGTTCGCCACGGGCTGCCACCACCAGTTGGTCAAACTGATCGTTCTTCCAGCCGGATTCGTTATTGGAGGCGCTGGAGAGATAGAACTGTGAGAACAGCATATCCAGCGTTGGACGCGGGTTGATCGAGCCATAACCGACCGGGTCTTTGGTCCAGTGGGTGGACCAGTAGCCGTCGTACGGCACGCGGCGTACTTTAAAGTTCACGCCGGTGTTGCGTGCCACCTGCTGAATCAACTGACCGCCTTCCACTGCGCCTTCAATGTTAGGCGTGGTGATGATCTCGACGTTGGCTCCAACCATTCCGGCTTTTTTGAAGTGGAATTTGGCTTTTTCCACATCCAGCGGACGCGGCTTGAGATCGGCGTTGTAGAACGGATGCCACGGCGGTACTGGGGTATCGTTCGCCACATCGCCGTAGCCCTGCAACACGGTTTTCACCACCATCTCACGCGGTTGCAGGTACTTCATGCCGAGCACGAAGTCTTCGTTGCTGCCCGGTTTCATGTCGGTACGCACAATCAGGTTGGTGTACATGCCGGATTTGCTCTCCAGCACGGCGAAATCGGAGGTGGCTTTGATGCGTTTGCAGTCGGCAGCGCCCAGGGTGGAGATGATGTGCAGATCGCCAGACATCAGGGCATTGACGCGTGCAGCCTGGTCGGTGACGCCCAACAGTTCCACTTCGTCGAGGTGCGGCAGACCCGGCTTGAAGTAATTCGGGTTCTTCACCCCAACTGAACGCACGCCAGGGGTAAACTCTTTCAGTTTGAACGGGCCAGTGCCGATGCCTTTGCTGAAATCTTTGGTGCCATCCTGCACGATCAGGAACGGCGCGGCCGCCAGCATATAAGGCACGTCAAAGTTGGCCTGGCTCAGCACCAGCTGTACTTCGTTGTCATTGACGGCGGTGAAGGTCTTAAACTGATCCGCCAGCTTGAAGGCGTTAGAGGCTACCGCCGGATCTTTATGGCGGCTCAGGGAGTAAATCACGTCTTTCGCCGTCAGCGGTTTGCCGTCGTGGAAGGTGACGCCCTTGCGCAGTTTGATCTGCCAGGTCACACCATCGCCTGACTCCACCGATTCGGCCAGTGCGGGGTGCACTTGCAGGTTTTTATCCAGCTCGGTCAGGCCGCTGTAAAACATAAACTGACGGGTGTAATCGCCGCTGTTGTTGCCTTTAGCGGGGTCGAGGGTATCGGTAGCCGAGGCGTTAGACATCGCCGCGCGCAGTTTCCCCCCTTTAACCGGCGTTTCCGCCGCAAAACCCATTTCCGGAAAACCGATCAGACCGGTGCTCATCACCGCACCGGCGGACAACAACTTCATCAGGCTACGACGGGACAGCGACCCTTCGGTCAGTGCGCGCGTCAGGGCCGGATTTACAGCGTCAGATTCTTTCTTAAATTTACTCATCTGCACACCCTCAATATGAAATGTTGTTTAATTCGATCATCGTCACTGAAAGCCCGCACCTCGCGGCATTGCGCAATAAATTGCGCCGCTACAGATGGGTGCAGGCTTTTACGCATTGCGCAATAAATTGCGCCGCTACAGTTGGTGCCATGCTTTGTAGCTGCGCGATTTATCGCGCCAGACGATCAGGAGAGCCGGTCCTTAGCTTTGTAATACAAGCCCGCAAGAGGCAAAAACCAGGGTTTCCCGTGGTAACCGGGCAACGCAGGCCAGGCCTCACGCTGCCACGGGTTGTCGTTGCTTTTTTCTGCCAGTACATCGGCCATCACCCGCCCCATCCAGGTTGACATTTGCGTGCCATGCCCGCTGTAGCCGAGGGAATAGAACACGCCGTCGTGCTCACCGGCACGCGGCAGCCGGTCGGCGGTCATATCGACCATGCCGCCCCAGCAGTAATCAATGCGCGCTTGCCCTAACTGCGGGAACAACGCGGTCATCGCGGCGCGTAATACCTCGCCGCTGCGCGAATCCGAGGTCGGATTGCTGACGGCAAAACGGGCGCGGCCACCAAACACCAGACGACGATCCGCCGTGGTGCGGAAGTAGTTACCGATATTCAGCGAGGTGACATAGGTACGATCTTTTGGCAGTACCTGGCTGAGCAACGCATCGCCCAGCGGTTCCGTCACCACGATAAAGCTGCCGACTGGCACAATACGGCGCTGGAACCACGGGAACGGACCTTCATTGGACACACCAGTCGCCATCAGCACTTTGTCTGCCACAATCTCGCCTTTAGCGGTAGTGACGCGATGACGGTAGCCGTCAAGACGCGTCAACCCGGTCACCGCATGGTGCGGGAAAATCTTCGCCCCGCTGCGTGCCGCGGCTTCCGCCAGACCGACACCAAATTTCCCCATATGCATCTGACCGCCACGTTTTTGCAGCAGGCCACCGTGAAAGGCATCGCTGCCCACTTCCCGGCGGATCTCATCTTTGCTAATCAGCTCGATTTCCGGATCCACGGTATCGCGCATCAACTGCCAGGCGCTGCGTAAGCCGGGAAAGTGCGTGGCTTTGCTGGCGAGTTTCAACTTGCCGCACAGACGGAAATCGCAATCGATCTGTTCTTCCCGCACCAGTTGCTCGACGTAGCTCACGGCACCGTCAAACGCACGGTAGAAGCGGCTGGCCTGCTCCAGTCCCTGGCTGGCAACCAGCGAGGCAAAGTTTTGCGATACGCCGGTATTGCAGTGACCACCGTTGCGCGCCGAGGCCTGACTCATGATGTCGCCGCTCTCCAGCAGCACCACATCAATGCCGCTGCGTGCCAGGTTGAGCGCCGCCGAGACGCCGGTGAACCCGCCGCCGATCACCACCACCGAGGCGGTCGCGGGCAGCGCACCCGTTGCTGCGCCACGGAATTGCGGTGCGGTCGCCTGCCAGAAAGATTCGAGTTTCATTGCGCTGCCCTCCGGGCTTAGAGTCCAACCACAGCGGGCAGACCGCCGATATCTTTGATCTCGGTGTAGCCGTAAGCCGGGTTAGCCGGATCGTGACCACGGTTGACCCACACTTTGTTGGTGATGCCCATGTCATGGCAGGTCATCAGGTCATAACGCAGGCTGGAGGAGACGTGCAGGATCTCGTCCGGACGGCAATCGAGTTTTTCCAGCATGTATTCGAAGCCCTTCATCTGCGGCTTGTAGGCACCGACTTCTTCTGCGGTGATCGCCATATGGATGGGCGCACCGAGACGCGGAATGTGGTGCGGCAGCAGGTCTTTCATCGAGTTGGAGAGCAGCACCAGCGGAAACTCCTGTGCCACTTTTGCCAGACCAGCCGGGACGTCGGGATGCGGTCCCCAGGTGGCGCAGTCGGTGTAGATAAAGTCGCTGTCGGCCTTGTCCCACTGCACACCCCATTTTTTGCAGGTACGTTGCAGCGCATTGCTCACCACGTCGTAATACGGCTTCCACGCACCCAGCACTTCATCCATGCGATAACGGGCGAAATCGGTGGTGAAGGCCTGCATCGCTTCTGGCGCGACGCGCGCTTTGAAGCAACGCTCAGCCGCACCGGCCATATCGAAGTTGATCAGGGTGCCGTAGCAATCAAAGGTGATGTATTTCGGTTTAAACAGTGCCATGACGCGACCTCGTCGTTGTCTGATACGGAAATTAAAAATCGATTAATACGCTTTTCTGACGCTGACAGGCCTGAAATGCCTGACGCCCCAGATCTTTGCCAATGCCGGAGCCAAGGAAGCCGCCGGTGGGGATAATAAAATCGCCGGAACGGCCATAGCGGTTGATCCACACGGTGCCGGATTCAATCGCCCGCATGGCCCGCATGGCGCGTGGCAGGCTCAGGGTATGCACCCCAGCGCACAGGCCGTAGGTTTCATGCGCCGCCAGCTGTAGCCCTTCTTCTTCGTCATCAAATTCCTGCACGGTGAGCACTGGGCCAAAAATTTCCTGCTGCACCGCCGGATTGTTCGGTGCCACACCGCACAGCAAGGTGGGTTGCCAGAACCAGCCGTCTTCGGTGTCAGCAAAACGTTCACCGCCCACCAGCACCTCCGCCCCTTCGGCTTTGGCCGCTGCAATCACGGAGGCGACTTTTTTCCCCTGACGGTCATCAATCAGCGGTGCATAGCGGCTGTCATCCTGCCAGGTCACGCCCGGACGCGGTTGCTGACACAGCGCCACCAGACGATCCAGCAACGGCTGAGCGATACCCCGTTGCACAATCAGGCGTGTACCGGCCACGCAGGCCTGGCCGCCGTTGGCGGTAAAGCCGCGTAAAATACGTTGCGCCAGTACGTCAATATCGCCCGCATCGTCGAACACCAGTTGCGGGCTTTTGCCACCCAACTCGAGGGTCACTGGCTTCATACCATGCTGCGCCGCATCACTCATGATGCGAGCACCCGTGATGGTGGAACCGGTAAAGGAGACTTTGCGTACCAGAGGATGTGTGACCAGCGCGCTGCCGGTGACGGCCCCGCTGCCCTGCACGATGTTGAGGATGCCTGCCGGTAAGCCCGCCTGCACCGCCAGTTCGGCCATGCGCACGGTGGAGAACGGCGTCAGCTCTGAAGGTTTCAGCACCACGGCATTTCCTGCCGCCAGCGCCGGGCCACATTTCCATGACGCCATCGACAGCGGGAAATTCCACGGCGTGATGGCACCGATCACGCCATAAGGTTCGGAGATCAGCATCCCGAGGCTGCGCTCTTGGGTCGGGAACAGGTCACCGCTGTATTTGTCGGCGCACTCCGCGTAGAAACGGATGGCTTCAGCAGTGAACGGAATTTCGTGCTGCACCACATCGCTGATTGGCCGGGTGGAGCCGAGCGCTTCCAGTTGCGCCAACAGCAGATCGCTCTCAATCAGATCGGCCCAGCGGCGTAACACCTTGCCACGTTCGCGCGGTGGGCAGCTACGCCAGCCACTGACGGTCAGGGCGCGATGCGCAATCGTGACCGCACGATCCACGTCCTCTGCCGTAGCTTCGCTCAGGGTGGCATAGACTTTGCCATCTGACGGACGCTTCACCGCAAAAGACGCGCCCTGCGTATGTTGGTGCTGGCCATCAATATAATGTCCGGCAGGTAATAAAACTTTTTCAGGGTCGAAACTTAACATGGAAAAATCCTTATTTGTTACACCCGTCATTAGCGTGCTAATTAAACTTTCTCGCCGCACTTATGTGGGCTGTTAATAAGCTAATGCAGAAAGTATGCCAGCCCGACAAAAAATTATAATGCGTAAAAAACAGCCCAAAAAAATTTTCTGCCGTATTGGTGAGGGAAATTTTGCGGAATTGCCGAAGCTTTAAACAGATGATTTAGCTCACAAATTATGCGCATCTCTTTGGTGCACTGCGCATGAAACTTGCACTAAAACGGCGAATAGCCGGAAAAACATGACATTGCGCACAAAATAAAAAAACGCCTGTTACCGGAAGTAACAGGCGTTGAGCTGACCGTTTGTTAATTTCTAATCAGAGACTGCCAATATGAAAAGTTTTCTGCTCCAGATACTCTTCAATTCCGTAACGAGAACCTTCACGCCCTAATCCGGATAATTTAATTCCGCCGAAAGGTGCCGCATCTAATGAAATCGCGCCGGTATTAAATCCTACCATGCCAAATTCCAGCGACTCGGCAACACGCCAGGCGCGGCGAATATTTTCGGTGAAGAAATAAGCACCCAACCCATAAGGCGTATCATTCGCCATAGCGATTGCTTCCTGCTCGTCGTCAAACATAAACAGCGGCGCTACCGGGCCAAAGGTTTCTTCATGAGCAATACGCATCTTGTTGGTCACATTGCCTAACACCGTCGGCTGCACAAAGGTGCCGTTGGGCTGGCTGATACCGCCACTGAGCAGCGTGGCCCCCTGGCTAAGCGCATCATCAATATGGCTGTTCACCTTCTCGACGGCGCGATCGTTGATCAACGGGCCGATGGTACTTTGCGCATCAAAACCGTCTCCGACTTTCAGGGTCGCCACGGCATCCAACAAGCGCGCGCTAAAGCGTTCATAGATGCCGCGTTGAACCAGAATGCGGTTGGCGCACACGCAGGTCTGTCCGGCATTGCGGAACTTACTCGCCATCACTCCGGCCACCGCGATGTCTAAATCAGCATCATCAAAGATGATCAGCGGCGCGTTACCACCCAGTTCGAGACTCAGGCGTTTGATGCTGTCGGCACTTTGCTGCATCAGCAATTGCCCGACGCGGGTAGAGCCGGTAAAGGAGATTTTGCGCACCGTGCGGCTGGCAGTCAGCGTGCTGCCGATTTCAGTTGGCAGTCCGGTCAACACCTGAAGTGCCCCACTCGGGAATCCGGCGCGCTCCGCCAGTACCGCCAGTGCCAGCGCCGAAAGCGGTGTCAGTTCGGAAGGTTTCACGATAATCGGGCAACCTGCGGCCAGCGCCGGGGCCACTTTGCGGGTGATCATCGCAATCGGGAAGTTCCACGGCGTAATCGCCGCCGCCACCCCGACTGGCTGCTTCAGCACCAGAATGCGGCGATCTTCGCTGGGGGCCGGGATGGTGTCGCCATAGATACGCCGCGCCTCTTCGGCAAACCATTTGACAAAGCTGGCACCGTACAACACTTCGCCTTTGGCTTCGGCCAGCGGTTTGCCCTGCTCAGCGGTCATGATGATGGCCAGGTCATCGGCGTTGTCCAGAATCAGCTGATGCCACTTTTCCAGCAGCGCCGCACGGGTCGCGTTCGGGGTCTTGCCCCAGCTGATACGCACTGACTCGGCATAATCTATCGCCTGCTCGGTTTCGGCGGCACCCAATGCCGGAATGGTGGCCAGCGTTTCCTGGGTTGCAGGATCAATCACCGGCAGCGTTGCCCCTGCCAGCGCATCCTGCCAGCGACCGCCAAATAACGCCTGCTGGCGCAGTAATTCCGCATCTTTCAGTTGAATACGCGACATGCTTTTCCCCTGTGTCTGTGTCATTTCACTGTAACGCGGCGGCACAGCGCAGGATGTTTTTCTGCGACGGGGAAATAACACAGGTACGCGTTTTGCGACGGGAAAAGAAATTTTATGCTGTGCGGCCCGGATGGGCCGCGCAGGGGGGATTAGATCTGGAAATCGATTGCCGGTTCGTCGCCGGTTTCGTAGGAGAGCGCCTGACGTTTGATCTCTTCCAGCGACAGGTTGGCGTTACACAGTTCGAGGAACTGCCAGACATAGTTACGTTGCAGCTGGCCGCGCTTCAGGCCGAGCCATACGGTGTTGGCATCGAACAGATGATGTGCATCGATTTTCACCAGGTCTTCGCCATCATAGATGTCGCAAGCCTGGTCAGCGAGAATACCGACGCCCAGCCCCAGTTCGACATAGGTTTTCACCACATCAGAATCCTGTGCGCTGAGCACGATGTCTGGCTTTAATCCGGCGGCCTGGAAGGCCCGGTCAACACGCGAACGGCCAGTGATGCCCTGCCGATAGGTGATCAGCGGATAACGATTTAGTTGTCCCAGCGACACCGGCTCGCTCTGCAACAATTCATGATCGTGCGGCACCAGCAGCGAGTGATGCCAGCTAAACCACGGAAAAGCCGCCAGACTGGCGTTGTTCACCAGTTGCTCACTGGCGATGCCGATATCCGCTTCACCCGCCAGCAACATCGCCACAATTTCCTGCGGCGATCCCTGGTTCAGCTCCAGCCGCACATTGGGATAGAGTTGACGAAACGCTTTAATCACCCGTGGCAGGCTATAACGCGCCTGCGTGTGGGTGGTGGCGATGGTCAGCACCCCGCTGGTTTCATTGGTAAACACATCCGCGAGGCGGCGCACTTTACCCGCTTCATCGAGGATGCGTTCAGCAATGGTCAGCAATGCTTTGCCGGGTTCCGTCATCCCCAGCAGACGTTTGCCACGGCGGATGAAAATTTCAACGCCCAGCTCATCTTCCAAATCGCGTATATGGCGACTTACCCCGGATTGTGAGGTAAAGAGCGTATTGGCGACCTCTGTCAGGTTGAACTCGCAACGGGCTGCTTCGCGTATAATTTTAAGTTGCTGGAAATTCACACCCTTTTCTCCTGATTCCTGCCCTGTTTCTTCCATGTTATGAAGTTGCTGGCAGCACAACAAATAATTAAAAACGGTTTGTTATGCGGAATAGTAATAAGGGGATTGGAGGGAGACAGGTTGGTTCAAGAAGGTTCCACCCACCCACCGCCTGAAAGCCTGCTGCTTGCTTAATTGCGCGATCAATCGCGCCGCTACAAATGGCAGCACATTACTCGTAGCGGCGCGCTTGATCGCGCAGGCAGCAATGATGATATGACAGCGAAGTTAACGTCGTGCAGCGGTGAAAGGCGGTGTTGAATTGTAGCGGCGCGATTGATCGCGCAAAAAAAGAGGCTGGCGCAAGGCCTGGGATTGCAAAGGGTGCGGCCAGGCACCCTTTGCTCGGTCGCCGCACCGGCGAACTGCAACTACATCAGCCCAAGGCGAACGAAACCGGCACGAATCCAGCCGCTATCAGCTCACCAGCATCAGTTCACGATCTTCCACCATCGGCTTGTTCAGCAGCGACAGCAGGATATTCTTCACCGCCTGAGCCGACGGAGAGAGTGGCAGGCGCGCCGACACGTTCAGCGACAGCGGCAGGTTCAGAGATGGGCTATTGATACGCGCCATCCACGCATGAGTGGAACTCACCAACGCACGCGCCGCAGATTCCGGCAGCACGGTCACACCCATCCCGCTGGATACCGCTGCGGTCAGCGTCGAAATCGATTCGATTTCACCAATAATACGTGCACTCAGGCGACGCAGGGAGAAGGCTTCATCCACGCGTTTACGCACGGCGCTGTAGTCGCGTGGCAGGAACAGATTCATCTGTGCCACATCGGCCAAATCAACAGTTGCTCCCGGACAGTCAGTAGCACCGACCAGGTAGAGTTCTTCTTTCATCAGCGGAATGCTGTTGATGCCCGCAGTCGGTGCACGGTCATACAGCACCGCCATATCCAACTGACCGTTCATCACTTTTTCATTCAGCGACGTACCGCTGTTCTCGTGCAGATACACCAGCACATCCGGGTACTGCTCGCGGACGGTTTGCAGCAGCGGCATGGTCAGCGACGACGCTGCGGTTCCCGGCGCCAGACCAATCGAAACCTGACCATTCAGCGCCTGACCAGCATTGATCACCGCCGTCTGTGCCTGTTCACACTGGCGCAGGATGGTGCGAGCGTGGGCATAAAGAATTTTACCGGCTTCCGTCGGCGTCACACCACGCTTGGTGCGGATCAGCAGTTGCTGATCAAGTTCATTCTCCAGCGTAGCAACCTGCTGGCTAAGCGCGGGCTGCGCAATATGCAACACTTCTGCTGCCTGAGTCAGGCTGCCGATATCGACGATTTTTACAAAGTATTTCAGTCGTCTTAAGTTCATTTTGCCTCCGTAACGGATCCCCGAATGCCCAATTATAATTGGAGCTCTTAGCCTGCTGGCTTGTGTCATAAAGATTGCAATATGCAGGCCAGGTTTTATCAGTTCACAAAAAAGCTTTACCAGATTTTTCCTAACGGCGCGGAAAATAAGCGTTTCTGATTACCCCATAAGGGTTAATAAGCGCAGGGCATGGCACGGATTGTTGAAAGATTGCGCTGAATGCACCATTACGGTGCAGAAAATGCGAGGCAGATGTGCAAAAAAGTGATGACCCGACGTGCACCATTGGTGCAGGTCGGGTCATGGATATCACGCAACTACGCGTGGAGACTGGATTTCCTGGTACTGGCGCACAGGCTACCGTGCAAGGCAGTAGCCTGATTTACTCAGAAGGTCATTAGCGTTTCTTACGGTTACGATGCATGTCGATGGACACTGCCGCAACGATGATGATCCCTTTAATAATGTCTTGCACGTAGGCGTCCACACCGACGAAGGTAAAGCCACTTTTAATCAGACCGAGGATCACCGCACCGATCAGGGTGCCGGTAATACGTCCCACCCCCCCCATCAGGCTGCTACCGCCGATAACGGCTGCGGCGATGGCATCCAGTTCGTAAGCAAGGCCCATACTGGATTGCCCACTGCTGACGCGCGCCGCCAGTACCACCCCGGCCAGGCCAGAAAGTGCCCCGGCAATGGTGTAGACGATGATCAGGTACTTATTCACGTTGATGCCTGACACTTTGGCGGAAGTCATGTTGCCGCCAATCGCGTAGACATATTTGCCGTAGCGGGTATGTTTCAGCGCGATATGGAACAGGAACGCTACCACCAGGAAGATGATAACCGGCATTGCGCCCTGGCCAATTGAGGTAAAGCCATCCGACAGGAAACTGATTGGGTTGCCCTGGGTGTAGTACTGCGCCAGACCACGAGCAGACACCATCATCCCGAGCGTAGCAATAAACGGCGGGATACCTGTGCGGGTAATCAGCACCCCGTTGACCAGACCACACAGCAGCCCTACCCCAATCCCCGCGACAATCGGAATCGCAGCAGGCAGGTTCACCAGCGAAGGATACATCGGCGACAGGCTATCGGAGGTTTGCGCCAGACTGGCCGCCACCACCGCCGTCAGGGCGATTACCGACCCTGAGGAGAGGTCGATACCGGTGGTAATGATGACCTGAGTCACCCCAACCGCGATGATACCGATAATCGCCACCTGCAATACAATCAGGACCAGACGGTTAGTGTTCAGCAGGAAGGATTGGTCACGCACATACCAACCCGCAATTTCGAAAATCAGGGCAATGCCCAGCATAACAACAAAAATACCGGTGTCTTTGGGCAGCTTGTGACGCAAGTTGCCGAAAAACGAAGTCTGCTCGGTGGCCTGGGAGGCCGTCACTTTCATGTTGCTCATGGTTGTCTCACGCCTCACTCGGATGCCAGCGACAAAATGGTTTCCTGGTCGGCCTCTTCTTTATTGAGGATGCCGGTTATACGTCCTGCGTGCATCACCATCACGCGGTCACTCATGCCGAGGATTTCCGGCAATTCTGACGACACCATAATGATGGCGACGCCACGGTTAGCCAGTTCACTGATCAGACGATAGATCTCTGCTTTGGCGCCTACGTCGATACCACGCGTCGGTTCGTCAAGGATCAGGATCTTCGGCTGCGCCAGCAGCCAGCGGGCAATCAGCACCTTCTGTTGATTCCCCCCGCTGAGGTTATTGATAATTTGGTCCATCGTCGGCGTTTTAATGTTCAGCTTACGGATCTGCTCCATGCAGTCCTGCGCCATTTTCATATGACTGACGAAGCCGCTTTTTCCGATGTAATCCGGCATGTTGACGATGCTCATGTTCTCCAGCACCGACAACACCAGGAACAACCCGGACTTTTTACGGTCTTCCGTCAGGAACGCCATGCCTTTTTCAATTGCAGTGGACGGTGAGTCGATCTTCACCGGAACGCCGTCAATCAGCACTTCGCCGCTGTCGAAACTCTCCATACCAAACAGGCTTTCCATCACTTCACTGCGTCCGGCCCCCACCAGCCCGGCAACGCCGAGGATTTCGCCTTTACGCAGGGTAAAATTGACATCCTGAAAGCGACCTTTGCTGTTGAGGTTACGTACCGTCAACACTTCTTCACCGATGGCGTTATTGAATTTCGGGAACAACTGGGTGAGTTCACGGCCTACCATCTGCGTAATCAGCGACTGACGGGTAAACTGCGTGGTGCTGTTGCTGCCCACCCAGGCACCGTCACGGAAGATGCTGATTTCGTCAGTGATAGAGAAGATCTCATCCATTTTGTGGCTGATATAGATGATGGCTTTGCCCTGCTCACGCAGGTCACGAATAATGGTGAACAGATGCGAGACTTCGGTTTCTGTCAGTGCCGAGGTTGGCTCGTCCATAATGACGATGTCTGAGTTCCACGACACCGCTTTGGCGATTTCCACCATCTGCTGCGCTGCGATGCTCAGTTCACCGACCATACGCTCGGCTTTGAGACGGATATTCAGTTTGTTCAGCAGTTCTTGCGTCTGCCGGTTAAGCAACGCGTGATCGACAAAGCCGTATTTCATCGGTTCGCGACCCAACCAGATGTTTTCGGCCACGGTCATATGAGGCACCAGATTCAGTTCCTGGTGGATCATGGAAATCCCGGAACGCAGCGCGTCCATCGTGTCCTGAAACTGCACTGGCTCCCCTTTAATGCGGATGGTGCCCTTATCGGGACGATACATCCCGATAAGGCATTTCATTAAAGTGGATTTGCCCGCGCCATTTTCGCCCATCAGGGCATGTACCGACCCCGGTTTCACTCGCAGTGAGACATTATCGAGTGCCTTCACTCCAGGGAAGAACTTGCTGATGCCTTCGGCTTCAAGCGCAAAAGCGGTCATACATCACCTCCGTACGGCTTTGTCGGGTTCGGTTTATTTCTGGTTCATGCTGGCGAATTTGGTGTAGTTGTCTTTGGTGATCAGCTGGAACGGGATGTCGACGATCTTCTGTACCTTTTCACCGTTGACCAGTTTGATAGCGGTTTGCACAGCACCTTCACCCTGGCCTTTGGCGTCCTGGAACACACTGGCGACCATTTTGCCGTTTTTGATCATCTGCAACGCATCAGGCGTACCATCTACACCAGCAACCAAAATGTGGTTCGGGTTTTTGCCCAGAGCCTGTAAAGCACCGATCGCCATTTCGTCGTTGTTGGAGGCAATAGCCTGGATATCATCCCCCGCAGTCAACCAGTTACTCACCACATCCACCGCATCGTTGCGGGTGAATTTTGCAGTTTGCTTCTGTACCACTTTGATGTTCGGATATTTTGCCACCACCGCTTCAACGCCTTTGGTACGCTCACGGGTTGATTCGTTCGCAAGGTCACCCAACAGGATGGCGACGTTACCTTTACCGTTCATCGCTTTGGCTAATGCTTCCATTTGCAGACGACCTGCCAGTTCGGAGTCGGAACCCACGAAAGCCATTTTGTCGGTGAGTTCGCCCGCCGGTTTACGGTTAACAAAGACCAGCGGGATACCGGCTTTGCTTGCTGCATCAATCACTGGTTTTACCGCATTGGTGTCAACTGGGTTAACAATGATGGCGTCCACGCCCTGCCCGATAAAGTTCTGCACCTGTTGCAGCTGCTGTGCAACGTCGCCCTTAGCGTCTTCCACCTGCCCTTTGATGTTGTCTTTTTGCATCTCTTTTTGCATTGAGGTACGCAGAATGGTCAGAAAGTTGTCATCAAACAACGCCATAGAAACACCAACCTGGAGATCTTTTGCCATTGCAGCGGCAGGTAACATGCAAACTAACAGGGAAGTCACTAACGCTTTTTTAATGTTCATAGGTAACCCTTCTTTATCGTTAACATGCACAGGTTGGCTGATACCTCGAATGAAAAAATTCTTTTACATTCACTCAACGTCACTGGCGTTTTTTATCTGGTTGTAGAGGTAAGGCTTCTGGTTTAACGTTATCGGTTTGCAACAACTCCTTCCTGTAACTTGTTCCTTATCAACAAGTTATTTTCAAAACAGCGTTTCGGGTTGTAAAAGTTGTTCCGCCAGTGATGATAAGCAGTTCATTTATTCCATCTCGATGCCATTTGAAATTTTCATCATAAAAGCACTGAAACGATTGTTTTAAAATCGGCAAATAACAAAACTTTGACACGCATCTAACATCTGCGAGGAATTGCGTTTAAAGTGAGATCTTGCTGGCAGTTTGAATTGTGATCATTCAAGGCAGAAAAACAGCAATCCGCTGCTTTTCCGCGCACTTAAACCAAAAGTGTGCAGGAGGGCTTTGACAACGGGGAGCGGCATCGCTAATATGCGCCTCGTTCCAACGATTCCTCTGTAGTTCAGTCGGTAGAACGGCGGACTGTTAATCCGTATGTCACTGGTTCGAGTCCAGTCAGAGGAGCCATATTTAGAAAAACCCGCTCAGGGAAACCTGAGCGGGTTTTTTGCTTTCTGGTAAATGTTCACAACCAGAATGCGCGATAAATCGCGCCGCTACGGATGCGCGCTTTGGCACTGCGTTGCTGAATACCGCAGGCTTGGTAGCGGCGTGATTTATCACGCCTGTCAGTTTATGTGCGATGTCACAGCATAAAACCGTAATGAGAACCGTCCGGCAACTCAACATCAACACGCAGCTTGCCACCTGCGGCTTCAACATAACGTTTCAATGTGGACAGCTTGACATCACGTCCCGGCTTCTCCATTTCGGCTACGGTCGGCTGCTTCACGCCAAGAGAAGTCGCCATCTCCACCTGAGTTTTATCCACCTTCTCACGCAGTTCTGCGAGATGGATATTCAGTAGCGTCTCGGTGGCCATCTTTTCCGCCCTGGCTACGACTGAGGGTTTTTCATCAGCCAGTAGTTGTTCCAGCGTACGACCCATACATTACTCCTTCTCTGTCAGTTGCTGGAGATGCTCGGTCAGTAGTCTGTCGGCTAAAGGGATCATCTCGTGATAGAAGTGTTTTTCTTTACCCACCTTATTGCCTGGGCACAGCAAAATAGCGGTTCGCCGGGGATCAAAGGGAAAGAAAGCACTCAGCGGCTCCCCAGCAGACTGGATACGCAGCACCATTAAGGCAGCTAACACGCGTGCACGATCGTTGTCGTCTAATCCACTAACCACACAGAACCTCCTTGTAATATAGGTTAAATGTTATATAGGTGAAAACCTATCGGCGGAATTATGCACAAACGTTGAGGTGAGGCAATAGGACGTTAGTGAAACAGGAGGGAGACTTCGGAGAATTTGATGTAATTAGGGAAGATTTGCATGAAAGTTGGATGTGAGACTGTGGAAAGAGATGGGGTGAGGTTGTCGGAAAGATAAGGCCGGAAGGATCATTTAGACCCCTACGGCTTTTAATAAATATAGAAAATTTATCTATTACGATGTTTTCAATACTATCGGATTGAAAACTGAGAGTGTTTTTCTATCCCTATTAATGCCACATGGAATACAGCCTTTTTTGAATATTGAAAATATTTCCTCCAGCATTGTTCCCTCTTGATAACCCTTCAGATATCTTTGAGTTGCCACCATATTAAGCATATGAATAGCCTCATCACCTACTTCATTAACAAACAAATCATAATCATCATTATCTGCTAATCCGTTTTTCTTCCTCAGTAAAAATGCCTTTCTCTTGCGAATATTATCCTTGAGAGCATCACTCTTTAATTTTTTTGAATTATCCATTATATCCTTTTGAGAGTTCTTGTAATCTTTGTCGAGAATCAAATCAGATATTAATGTTGAAAAAAAATCACTCCAATTCAGGTATGATTCATCCAAGTTTTGTTCAAAAAGCAATTCTCTGGCTTTTTTTGGATCCGCAATAACATCGTAATTACCAAGGGGGTCGTTTGTACCCGAAAGAAAAAGTGCGTCATTAACAAAAACTACTGGTTCCATATACTCATCAGATTGAATATTCATATAATCACCCAAATATACCTGACCACAAATTATATACTCTCTGCCTGCCAACCTGCTCAATATCTCGACCAAAAATGTCCGAGTTATACATATCTTTTGATCTTATTGGCACTCCATCTTGCATCCCGCGACGAGCCGTATCCTGGATGGCACTAACCTGTTTAGATATATTAGCAGGAGATTGGTTGATATTAATTTTATCAAGCGCATCTTTAACAGCATCAGTATATCCATGATGATTCCCCTGATGTCTTGACATAGCACTTTTTGCATCATCCACTTTCCTGAGAAATATACCATTAGAAGCATCATCAATGTAGTAGTTTATCTTCTTCAAGGCAGGGTGATTGGCTAATTCTTTCGGTATAATATGGTGCGCCTGATAACCTTTCCAGGTTGTAGAACGTGGAAGGCCCATAGACTCCATCATATTTCTACCGAGTCGAGTAGAACATCCTTCTAATCCTAAAGGATCTATCCACGTTAGAGGGTCCAACACATAGGCTGAGACATTCAACCCACCCATCAACCCTATCGGGTCCAACTGGTTGTAACGCCCGCCGCACGGGTCATAGTACCGGAAAGTGTTATAGTGCAGACCGGTTTCGCGGTCAAGATACTGCCCCTGGAAGCGCAGGTTCTGCGGCACATCCCAGTCAATGCCGGTGCGTTCCCGTGTGGTGCGTCCCCAGGCGGAAAACACCCCCTGCCAGACAGTGTCACCGCAATTATTTGTCACCCGATCCGGCAACCCATTGATCTCGGTGTGATACCAGTAAATCTAGGCGTGCTGCTGATAATTGCCGACGCACGAACTGGGTACTGGGTACTGGGTACTGGGTACTGGGTACTGGGTACTGGGTACTGGGTTAACATACTGTACCGTTGCTGCTGAAGCTTATGGATTTATCGTGGCAATTAACGGTCAAAAAAAGCCGGAAGGATCATTCAGATCGCTTCCGGCTTTTTTATTAATCTAAGATGTCATCGTTTTCGAGATAATGAAAATCCACATCCAGTAAATCGTCTTTGCTTTATCCCGGATGACACTCTAATTTATTCCCCATTATAGCTTTCAAAAAATTCACTTCTTAAAATATTTTATCAATTTCTTCGAAGTCCATTTCTTTGCTTTCATTCTCTGCTACGTAATAACGCCCTATCGGGGCGTACAAGTAGATCACGAGGAGAATAAGAAAAGATTAGCTCAGACTTTAATTATCAACACTAAAAATAAAAACCGAGTTTAGTTGACTATATCAATAGGATTGTAAGCAACAATGGTTCCTTTATTTTTCTTTCCACAAGGGTATAAGCCTTCTCTATAGAGAAGGAATAGTTTCTCAAGGAAACTATTTTCAACGTTCCCCCTAACATATCTTTGCAATGTTACCATCTTTAGTTGGTAGTAAACCTCACCTAAGACATTGAAATAAAAATCATCATAATCTGTATTGCTCTTTTTTAATTTTGACTTTCTGTAAGCAAGTGATAATTTACTTTGATATGATGAAAAATCATCATCTTTAGTGGAAATAAAGTTCTCTGCATCAGAGAACTTTTTATCCAACCTAAAATCACTTACTGCGTTATCGATTACATCCTGCCAAACAACGTAGCCATCAGGTAAGTTTTGACTCTTAGAAATTTCCAAAGAAAATTCCAAATCTTTTATGACTTCAAAATCCAAACTTAGCTCAGCTCCATTGTAACCTGAAAGCAAAGACTCACTGAAAAGAAGATTTATAGGTTGAAGTATAAAATACTCGTCTAAATTTTTCACATTCACCTCTTAATTTAATATGTTATTCCATATTTCTAACGCACGTTGATTCCCTAACACACTGCTATCTCTGGCAAGGTCTGAGGCCCTTATCGGTGTACCTGGATTTGACCCTATATATCCAGACGCCTTTTCTCTCTTACGGTTGTGATAACTTTCTGCGTATATATTCCCGCGGCGAGCGATATCCCAGCGCGCTGTGCGGGTGATGTTCGTTGTAATGACTGAACGCCTCCGCCAGGTTCATCACCGCTACCTGGCTGTCCGGTTTTGGCATCACACTGATGTAATCCCGCTTTATCGTTTTCACGAAGCTTTCTGCTATGCCATTGCTTTCCGGGCTACGAACTGCGGTCGTACATGGCTCAAGCCCCAGCATCCGGGCGAACGCCCGCGTTTC
>NZ_CP024636.1:3483870-3493180 GCF_009728735.1 Pantoea phytobeneficialis | reverse complement strand
ACGACTTCTCCGCCTGAGGTCACGGCGGTCAGTGAGCCGTCTTCATATTGCCTGCGCCACT
Source organism: Pantoea phytobeneficialis (assembly GCF_009728735.1). Taxonomy (NCBI): domain Bacteria; kingdom Pseudomonadati; phylum Pseudomonadota; class Gammaproteobacteria; order Enterobacterales; family Erwiniaceae; genus Pantoea; species Pantoea phytobeneficialis. Next base: position 3,493,119 of record NZ_CP024636.1, on the reverse strand, counting down.
TGAAGATCTGATTAGCATTGATACCGTGCAGTCGTGCGACGTGAGACACGGTCATGCCCGGTTCCATAGTCTGCTGAATAATGGCAATTTTTTCCTGCGGAGTACGACGCCGACGTCGCTCAGGTCCTGATAACACTTCAACCATCTTATTATTCTGACTGGTGTTAAACATAGTTCCAAGACTACCTCTTATTTTAAGAGAGGCGAAGTGTCTGGTGATCTAAGGGGCTAATCTAGTACCATTACTCATCGCACTTCTGGCTAAATTCTGTATATTGGAAACATCTTTACTCAAAGCGCTGATCGATTGTTCTGGATTAATCTTATTCAAAGCATTTTCAATTGCCTTGGTATAACCAAAATGGTTGCCTTGATGCCTTGCCATAGTGCTAACACCTTCATCTACCTACCTTAAGAATATTCCATTTCCAGCTTCATCAATATCATAACCAATTTTTTTAAGTATTGGATGGCTTGATAACTCTTTGGGAATAATATGGTGGGCTTGATAGCCACTCCATTTGGTAGAACGTTTTAATCCCATAGCCTCCATCATATTTTTACCGAGCCGAGTGGAACATCCTTCAAGTCCTAGCGGATCCACCCAAACCATTGGATCATCAACATAACTAAAAGTGTTCACCCCACCCATCAACCCTATCGGGTCCAACTGGGTGTAACGCCCGCCGCACGGGTCATAGTACCGGAAAGTGTTATAGTGCAGACCGGTTTCGCGGTCAAGATACTGCCCCTGGAAGCGCAGGTTCTGCTGCACATCCCAGTCAATGCCGGTGCGTTCCCGTGTGGTGCGTCCCCAGGCGGCAAACGCCCCCTGCCAGACGGTGTCGCCTCGGTTATCCGTCACCCGATCCGGCAGACCATTGATCTCGGTGTGATACCAGTAAACCTCAGCGTGTTGCTGATAGCTGTCGACGCGCACCACCGGTTCATAGCTGTTTTCCGCATACACATACTGCACTGCGGCCTCGGGTTTGCTGTCGCTGTGCTCACACACCATCTGCATGCCGGACCACGAATGGTGTGTGCATTCCAGTTGTACAATATGGCACCATCAAAGTGACTTTCCGGTATGGCGTACCGAGTGTGTCAAATAAAGAAGTTAATGATAGTGTAAGGGTGCCTCGGGGAATTGGGTGTATAAGGAAGAGTTGCGGGGAAGGACAGGAACTTGGTCGGGATAAGAGATAAGGATGAAATTAACCAAAAGATAAGGACGGAAGGACCGACATGATCGCTTCCGACTTGTTTATGGTTCTTTTTGTTTTATTATTGCTTCATGATAATAAAAAAATCTTCATCCATATAAATAATCGAACCAAGCATCAAAATTTGAAGATCCAATTATATTTTCCACTCGAAATCTCAAATCGTTTACAAAATCACCTTTAATAACATCATCGTAATCAGCTATATCAAATATGTTAAAAGAACCGTAAACCACGTCAATGGTTTCAGCCAGGCAAAGAATAAAACCGGGGAAGTCATTAGCAATTTTGAAAGGTTTTCCAACATCATAATTAGCATAAACTGGAGTGTTAGCACTCTCAATATGTGCAATTATTGGCTTCCCTCCACCGAAATCATCAGCTATGACTAACGAGTCATCAGACAAACTTTGATATCCTGATTGTGCGGCTATGATCGTATCAAGTGAAAATATTTTTATAGGTGAATAACCAGTTTCTATTTTTATATCGTTCGGCTTTAACGCAGAATAAAACTCATGCAATTCATATGATGATAATATTTTCACCCTTGTTTCATCACTAATATCTTCAGGTAGTGTTTTTGAATCCATTCCTGCGATTGAATGCTTATTTAAAATAAAGACCAACTTTTTAATCGCTTCATTTACATCTATCATAATCACCTCTGAAAATATTAAGTTCAACACTTAACCATTCTTGTTCGTGTTGCCACACGATCGATTAGGCGTCCTTTACCTGCATTTTCAAAGTTACCCCGATGCCCCGGCCAAAGAGTTCCAACTTCACCATTACACTTAACACTATTAATATGTCGTGGCAATGAGTGGTCAAAAAAAGCCGGAAGGATCATTCTGACCACTTCCAGCTTCATTTATAGTTCTTTATTACTTTTACTTTACACTAAATACTTTCCTTAGGAAGTTCTGTATTAGTATATTACAACCTAATCAAATCATTAATATTATTACTGCTACGATTCGATTTTATGAATGACAACAAAATATCATATCTTTCTTTTTTAAACTTAACTTCATAGAACCCAGGTGAGAGCTCAAAGAAAATGCCTGACATATAATCTGAACCATCAGGCTCAAGATCTCCGCCACTAGTATCCTCACCGGCACCAATAAACACCTTCCCAACTGGAATATTCAAAAACAGTGACCCATATCCGTCTTTAAGATCATCACAAATTTCAACCGTGTAGTCACCATCACTGCCAAGGTTTAAAAATAGAACATTCCCTTTATTAATTTCACCTACTTCATCATCAGGAATACTCCACCAATCAGGATCATCATTAACTCTGTGCTTTAAAGAAGCCACGTCAAAAACAGATAACGTCGCAGTATCCGTTGAAAAAGAGAATTTATTAGTCATATCTTGCTTTTGTTAAGAGGTAAATTCGTTTCACATCGCTTAATTTTGCACAACTCAGAATTGTTCAAATTCACTTGCTAAAGAATTCAATATTTACCATTACTATTGAAAATATTAATGCAATGATATTAATATTAGCTAGAAGTATGAATTCTAAATATAGACAGAGTCAACACAAACCCTTCATTGTAAAAGGTCAGTTCCGTAATCATTTAAAACTGACCAATAAAAAATCAAGAAAAAGGCTTTACTTTACTAATTGACGATTTATTTAACAACCCCCGCATAGAAGATAAGTTATCCTCTATATCCCTCTCAACCTTATTAATAGAGTACTCAGGTGAACCACCTAATACTTTAATTTTAATCAACTTCATTAAATAGACTAGTCTCAAGTCAAAAGAGATGGCTAAATCTTTGTTTTCTCCGCTAGCAACTGACTCAGCTAATTCAACGCCTTCTCCTGCCATAAAGCGATTATGAACATTATTTCTTATTTTTTTGAGCATGCCCTCGCCGGAATCTAAAACACTCTTTATTTTCAAAACAGAATCGTTATATTTTTCATCATCCTGCTTCAACAGTGCCAACTGTGCTCTCAGAGAAATCGAAAACTCGATCCAAGTCCAATAATCATAATCATTATCAAACCCAATAGAAGATAATTTTTCAGATATAATTTCAGCATCATCAAATTCATCATTCACATATTGAATAAATGCAAGTTTTGATAATGACTCCAGTACCATCTTTCCAGTTTTTAAATTTTTCGCTGGAATACTCTCAATCTTCGATTTTAAAGAAGAGGTTTTCTCAGATAATTCTGTAATAATATTGTCAAATTTCATTCCAAACCTTCTTATTCAACGACAATTTTTACTTTAGTACCATCAGGGAACGGTTTTAAGGCATTTGCTATTGAAGAGCCCGCACCTCGGTTATCACTTGGATCAATGTACCGCACACTTGCACCTTTCCCCCCCTCTCTGAACATCGCCATTGGGAACTCATCTCGGTCATATCCTTTTAAGGTAGGGATTCCTTTAAGCGATTCAGCTCTGTTTATGCTGGCAGATGCTCTATCTATAGTGAATATATCGCGTTTATCACTGAAAATAACATCTTTAATATGACCGAATGTTTGCTTGTATTCTTTATGAGTAAGTACCAGCACGATATCGTGAGTAACGCCATCTCCCTCACGGACACTACATCCTTTCCAACCCATAGGATCTACCCAACCTATAGGGTCTGTCACGTAAGTATAATTATTCAATCCACCCGCTAACCCTATCGGGTCCAACTGGGTGTAACGCCCGCCGCACGGGTCATAGTACCGGAAAGTGTTATAGTGCAGACCGGTTTCGCGGTCAAGGTACTGCCCCTGGAAGCGCAGGTTCTGCGGCACATCCCAGTCAACACCAGTGCGTTCTCGTGTGGTGCGTCCCCAGGCGGAAAACACCCCCTGCCAGACAGTGTCACCGCAATTATTTGTCACCCGGTCTGGCAACCCATTGATCTCGGTGTGATACCAGTAAACCTCAGCGTGTTGCTGATAACTGTCGATGCGCGCTATCGGTTCGTAGCTGTTTTCAGCATAGACATACTGCACCGCAGCTTCGGGTTTGCTGTCGCTGTGCTCACCCACCATCTGCATGCCGGACCACGCGTAATGCGTGCATTCGGGCTGCACCGCATTGCGCCGCCACACCTGCTTGCCGATGCGACGGCCCAGCGCATCGTACTGATACTGCGCGCGGGTATATTCGGCATCCCCCTCAATCAACACCTCGCAAATGCGGTGTTCATCGTCGTAACTAAAATGCTGCACAATGCCGCGCTGGCTATCATGTCGTTCGGTTATACGACCAAAACCGTCGTATTCCCAGCGAATGCCTTCCAGGCGCTTCAACAGGTTATCCCACACCGGATGCAGATCTTCGCTGGTGCGGTTATCCGCCGCGTCATACCAGAAACGTTCCTCGCCGCCCGGCTGAATGCTGCGCGTCATTCTGCCTGCGGCATCATAGCCCCATAAAGACTGACTGTATTTTTCTGCCGGGCTGGAAGGTGCGCCATCGGTGACAATCTGGCGAATGATTTGGTCAGCGCGATCCCACTGATAACGCCGTTCCGACACCAGCCGCTGGCGCAAATTATCGACGCTGCGACGCTGGGTAATGCGCCCGGCAATGTCGTACTGCGTCTCCAGTTCCAGTTCACCCTGGGTGCGATGCGTTTCGCGATGCAGACGGTCACGCTGATAGCCCGCCAGCGCATGCGTACGCCCACCTAACGTTAACTGCATCTCCAACAGATGACCGGTACCATAGCGCAGGTACTGCATTTCACGCCCATCGGGGTACACAGAAGCGCTCAGGTTGCCCAGCGCATCATACTGGTGGCGATATTCGCCAGAATGATTCTGTTCACTGACCAGCCGACCTAACGGGTCGCGTTGGAATACCATCACTTCCGCGCCAGTCGGTTCACACTCGTTGATGATGGCCTGGCGCCATGCATCGTATGAGAAGCGGTGGATCTCGATGCTCAGAGCATGGTAGCGATACTCGGTGCGGTGCTGCGGCGTTTCGCGCGCCGCCATCCTGCCCAGAACATCGTATTCATAATTCACCACCGTTGGTGCCAGTTGACTGTCGCGCACAGGGTGACGGATCAACGTCTCCACCTGCTGCACGCCGTTGTACTGGTATTCGGTTTTACGTCCGGCGTAGTCCTGCTGCTGCGTGAGCAGTCCGGCTGGCGTGTAGTCAAAATGCCACTGCTGTCGGTTGCCGTTGGTTAGTGTCACCAACCGTCCGGCCCGGTTGAAGTCATAGCGAGTCACCTGTCCGGCGGGATCAACCGCCTCAATCACCTGACCGCGCGCATTGAGCGTTACCCTGCGTTCCAGCATGCCATCAATATTCTGACCGCATAGCAACCCGGCCTGGTTGTACTTAAACAGCGTTTCCCGCCCGTCGGCGCGAACATAGGTTTGCAGGCGTCCCGCTGCGCTCCACTGGTAGCGATCGGTGTTACCCAGTGCATCGGTAGTGCTGATCAATTTTCCACAGGCATCGTACTGCCGCTGGCTTTGATAGCCCGAGCAGTCCTCTTCACGGATCAACTGCCCGCGCATGTCCCACCAGAATTGATGGCTGTTTTCCAGCGCATCGATACGTCGCGTCAGATCGCCCTGTTCATTCCATTCAAAACGGGTAACGCCGCCTGCGGGATCGGTCAACGCGACCACATCACCCGCCAGATTGTAGTCGTATTGCCACAATGCGCCGTCCGGCAGTACCTCCTTGAGCGGCAGCGCGTACAGCGGATGCCAGGTGGTGATGCGGGTGCGATCCAGTGGGTCGCGCTCCATCGTCATATTACCGCGTTCATCCCAGGCGTATTCCCAGCGTGCACCGCCTGGCTGCGTCATCGCCAGCAGCTGTTCGCTGTTCGCCGCCCAGTCGAACGACCAGTCTCCACCGTGTGGGTCGCTCCAGGCGGTAATACGGCTGAGGGCGTCCCAGTGGTGCTCGCTGCTAACGCCTTCATCATTGCTGACACGCGCAAAGCGCTGCTGCTCATCTGTCTCAATGCGCCAGCTCTCCAGCACCTCATCCCGTTCGTCGCACACCTGATACGCATGGACGCGCCAGTGCCGTGAGTTGTGTGCAGGCCGCCACTGATACCGGATCGTTAGCCCGGTCGCATAGCTGTGCCATGCCATCATATCGCTCGCCTGATCCCAGCCGTAGCGACGAGTGACGATAGCGTCGGCGTCCGTCACGGTCGTCAGTTGCCCCTGGTCGTTATAACCGTAGGTAACCAGCAGATGACGTGCCCCTGCCGCAATCTGGTAAACCGCGCTCAGACGCCCGGAATGCGTGCCATATTCCAGTTCCACATCCAGCGCGTCGTTATCGCTGGAGATACGAACCAGTTTGCCTTCATCATTCCAGCTAAAATGCTGTACGTTTTCGTGGCGGTCATAGAGACGATGGATGCGCCACTCGCCCGGTCGCGTTGGATCCGGCTCAAACAACTGATGCTCACCTTCGCTGGTCTGCATCACCATCGCGCCATTCGGGCTGCAAAACAGCTTCAGCCCCTCCTGCTGGAAATCAATCACATCGCCAGGGTTGACCTCCCCCATGCCCAGCTCGCGTCCGGTCATGTCCTGGTAGATCAGTTGATTATCCGGCAAGCGCCAGAGGCGAACTTCAAACGGCAGCATCCAGCCAGTACCGAGCATACCGGTAGCCAGATTGCGGCTGTGGTAGATACGCTGCCAGTAGAGCGGCATACGATCCGGCAGGACAAAATCGAGATCCTCTTCGCGTGCGAGGATTTTGGCCCCGGTGGCGATATTTACCGGGTGTAAGGTCTGGACAGCGGCTTCCATGCCAATGTTGCCGAAAATCGGGCAGATCGTTTCTTTTGCCAGATCGCGCAAAATCAAGCGGCTGAAGCCAAAGCGGTACAGCTCCGGCAGGATACCCACCAGCGCACCGCCGATCAGGTTCCCCGCCATGTACGCCCAGATATTTTTACCGCTGTGGATGTCACGAACCGTAATGGTATCGCCACCGATGCGCACCCGCGGATTTTCACTCAGTTTGATTTCCGCTTCGCAGGTACTTTTGTGTCCGTTACGTGCGGCGGGTTGATTGTTGATCAGTACCTTTTTCGAACCCTGCGCAATAAAATTGCTGCTGGTGACCATATGACCTTTGGTGCAGGTCACGGTATCGAGCGGCAGCGGAGTCGCATACGGACTGGCGCTCTCCACCACCGGCTGCATCAGGCTGGTCCAGACGTTTTTACCCCAATCCTTAACATCATCCAGTGAGAGATGACTGGCTCGCTCGGCTACCGCCATCAGCGCGGCACCGGGGTTAAGCGCGGTCTTCATTGCCGCCGCCACGCCGGTCAGCGCCAGCATGCCTACCGCCGCCCAATCGATGCCATTGTCAGCCGCCGCTGGCGCATTAAGATAATCGCGCGACACGCTACCCGCCGCGCGCGCCGCCAGCTTCCCTTTGATATGGACGTTGCCGGATCCGCTGACAATAAACGCATCCGGCGGTCCGGGGTCAATAAGGCTGTCGACCAGTGACGCCGCCGCATTGCTGATCGTCTCCAGGCCGCCACTGAACACCAGCGTAGCTATTGCTACGCCACCCAGCAGCGCACCAACGCCGGTTCCGGCGGCGATCACGATGCCAGCGACAATCGCGCCTTCCACCAGGCCGCCGACAAAATCCGCCAGCGCCGAACTGTGCACCAGCGGATCGCCGATACGCGCCGCGAGATAATCTGTCATCCTCAGCCTCCCGGTTGCAGACCAGCTTTGATCGCGGTCCAGAAGGCATCTGCATCCGCATCAAACGGCTGCATCCGGCTGAAGGTAAACGCCAGCAAATGGTCATTCACTCGTGCCACGGCGAGCTTTTCATACACCATCACATGTTGATTTTCGAAGCGCAGTGCTACCTCACGCGCCGGTAAACCGGCAACGTCGCTGTCCACCACCGGCCCCAACACCACCTTTTTCATATTGCGTTTAATTTTGGCCAGTTGCTGGCTGAGGTATTGCTCCTCATCCCCCACCGGGATATCCCACGCACGGGTGATCACCAGGGTCGCATCGGCGAACTTCAACACATTGATGCTGTGATCCTGGACTGCGCCAGGCAGGTTAAGTACCCCTTCAGAGAGGGCAAAAGGGACGGTTTTCATGCGTTATCTTTTCCTTGATTAAATGCCGCTTTGACGGCGTCCTGGATTTGCGCCGGGGTTGGCTCTACGGCGGGCAGTGCGCCGGGTTGCTTCAGGTTGAGATCCAGCGTTCCGCCGGTGTTGATCTGGCCAGTGCCGGATGCATCAATATTAAAATTCACGCATTGCAACGTGACCTGACCGTTAGCACCTAATTCCAGCACCGACTGGCCCGCCACCAGGCGGATGCCGCTGTCGGAAGCCTGCACAATCGCCCCCTGGACACGCTGAATAAAACCGCCCCCCACCAGTTGGGAGTGGGCCAGTTGCGTCGCCTCCGTGTGGCTACCTGACACCGTGCCGTTGTAGTCCTGGGTGACACTGACGGTACGCGAACCGCCAACGCTGTGGGTCTCGTCGTTTTTTACGTTGGTATCCATGTTCTTCTGTGCCTGGATCCATAGCTGCTCTTCGCCCGCCTTATCCTCAAAACGCAGCGCATTGGCGGTGTCTGACGTGCCATCTTTCGAGCGACTGAGAAACCCCATCTGCGTCGCCGCCGCGGGCAGCGCCCAGGGTGGCATACTCGCCTCGTTATACACGCGGCCAATGATCAGCGGGCGATCCGGGTCACCATTGATAAAATCCACCACCACTTCATCGCCGACACGCGGGATCTGCACCCCACCAAAGCCCTGGCCCGCCCAGGCACTGGAGACACGCACCCAGCACGAACTGGTGTCGTCACCTTTTGCCAGTCGGTCCCAGTGGAATTTCACCTTCACCCGGCCATAGCGGTCGGTCCAGATCGATTCACCTTTTGGCCCCACCACTTTCGCGGTCTGCGGGCCATGCGTTTTCGGCCACGGCGTTCTGGGGGGCGCACGATAGGTGATCGTGGTGGGTAACACGGTAA
>NZ_CP024636.1:3477486-3483770 GCF_009728735.1 Pantoea phytobeneficialis | reverse complement strand
ACATTGACGTTGTACTCCTTCAACAACGTCTGCACGATCTGCGGCACCGTCTGGCTCTGGAAAATACGCAGGTTACGATCACGCTTCATCGGCCACAGGTCCGGCTCGACGGTCAGCGCATAAACCGCATAACGCGTGCCGTTCAGCTCCTCGCTGCGTACCGCTACGCGGGTGATCTTGCCGTTGATATAGCGTGGCGTAAGCAGATTCTGGGTCGGCAACGTAAAAGTAACCGCTTTACCCAACAGGGCATGACGATCGATGCGGGCATCGGTCGACAGCAGATCCGCCTGAAGGGTGAATGATTCTGACAGGGCTTCACGCCCGCTGAGTTTCCAGAACAGCAGGCCCTCCGTGGGCAGCTGGACGGTGATGCGTGAGAACATAAGCAAGATTCCATAACGAATTTACAATTAACCACCGAAAGGAATTTTTTATACGCAGGGCAAAGCATCAAACAACAATTTGATTGTTGAGAGATAATTAAAGAAACGTGTATTTATCAGAGAGGTATTATTGTAGATAGACTTATTCCTAGGCAACGTTTATTTTCTTCAAAAAAGTAGTCAGATTCATTCCTGTGACATCCAACCAGATCTATATAACACCAGACACGAAGACATGCCGATAATCAGAGGGGAATGTTTGGCTTGCGACACAGGCATTATGCTCAGAGAAAGATAACCATTTAAAAAAGAAGCTAATCAATACTGTCGCAATTAGAACCAGAATCAATCGCCCGCCACAGATTAACCATCCTTTTTTTGAATAACGATCCTTTCCATTCCAAATAGAAAAAAAGCAAATAAAAAAAGAAAGCCAAACCAATCCATTCTAGCCTAACCATAAAATTTAGTTACCAACCAAAACTGTAGCACTCTCGGTCGCAATAGTACTATCTCCGGCCATTGGAGAAGATGAAGTATCATCCGAATAACCAAAAAACCAATCGACCAGTGGCTTGATCATAACTTGAAGACCTGCATCTGCTTTTAATCCAGGCGCCAGCGCCAACTCACCTGATCCCTTGATATTCACTGAGTATTCGGTTTCATCAATAAACACCTTTACACCGGCGAAGGCTCCGATGCTTCCGACACTCCCGCCTAATTTTCCATCAGCGACAATAACACCAAATATATCTATATTAGACAACAGATGAATCTAAAAATTAACCTACCAACATTTCTCAAACAGTCTCAGAACGATGTTCTGAGACTCATAATCAATCCAACTCATCTGGGGAGTTGACAAACATTTCTTCAGCTAGAGATAGTATTTTCTCCCTAAAGACTATCTTATTTATCCATTCCTTTGGGATTCCTGAGAGACCATATAGCGCACCTGCCAATTGTCCAGCGGTTGCGGCAACACTATCGGCATCATCAGCTAAGTTTGCCGCCAGCAACACGGCATCTTTAAAGTTATCAGTGTGCCAAACCGCCCACAATGCAGCTTCTAATGTATCAATAACATATCCTGATGATCGGATTTGATCTCGTGCTTTATCTTTATACTCTCCGGCATTGATTAGAAGCACACGAATTGACGTTGCCAAAATGTGGGGGGAGAAACTCTCCTTTTTGTCATAGCCATTTAAGAGATAATGGAGTATCACATTAAAAAAACGACAACTATCAATTGATTCAGCAGCACCGTGTGTAGCCTGGCTTTGCATTGCTGCATCTCTCCAGCCTTGTATAAACGACTTTCTCCGAAAAATTGCTACTGGTGCATGGCGAATCAGTGCTGCATTTCCAGCAGTATCAGGAGAAGTGTTTCCCAACCAATCTGCGCCATGAAGGATGAATTGTTCAAGAGCGTAGCGTGTTGTATTACCTATGTCGAAACATATGCCATTGGAACTATTAGTTCCTTTTTTATACCAGCTAACAAGCTTTTGCCGAAACAGGTCAATATTGCATCTTTTATCTTCCGCATACGTTTCAGCCAGGCATAATGCCATTGACGTATCATCAGTCCACTCTCCCGGATTAAGGCCGAATGGACCCTTGCCAACCATATCTTCTACATGCGCTTTGTCTCTGGGCATAAACTCCAATGTTGTACCGATTGCATCTCCAACCGCCAGTCCTATCAGAGCACCCTGGCATTTATCCAGCACCTCAGAGTCCGATATTTTCTGTGGTAATGATTTCATCCATTCGGGTTTACCAGATCCTTCAAGTTTATCTCTTAAAGGTTTAGGATCGAAAGACATCCGGTTCATTAGTTGCCGTGAGGCCTGAGGAGTTAAATGCGCATAACGCTCCGCATAACTAAACAGCTCAAAATCATCAGCCCTAAGATCAATCATCATAACTCCTTATAGCCCAACAGCGTTTTACCACTGCCGTCTACCCTATTTACCACATTAAATTGAGTACCTGGTGGGTACAAAACTTCAGCTTCGTGAGGATATTCTGATAAAAATGAAATATCCCTACCTGATACACCATCCACTTTAATTAGTATATTACCACTGAATGGTTCCCCCGACGATGTGCTCATAAATGCACCGTCAGAAACCACGTTACCTATCTGATTGTTAGCTAGCACATCTTCAGGAAGAGAACTGATACCCCGGAATGAACTTCCTTCATAGGCGGGGAGTTGAGACAGACCATCAGTAGCGTGAGAAGCAAATGCTTCTAATTCAGGAGTTAAAGATGTCTGCCCCCTCAATGCCGGGTTAAGGGCCGTGTATCCTTCATTTGTTGTATATCCATATAAGGCCCCTATTTGATCATCACTGAGTTTTTCAGACAATTTGGGATTATTTTTTAGTGCATTCATACGCCCTGCGGATGTCCATTCATCCGCTTTCGCCTTACCAACAGCATCAGCTAGCGTCATTTTTGAGGATACTGGCTCAGTTACAAGATTAGGCAGATTCTCCACAACTTCGTCAGGTTTTAAGGAACGCCAGGCATCAAATTTCATCCCTCCTTTACCGCCCGCTGCGCCACCGATCACGCTGCCAAGCAGCATCGACCATTTTTGCCCGTCAGAACCCTCACCAAACAGTTTTCCACCTGCCCAGTTTCCGGCATAGCCGCCACCCAGTGCCCCCAGAGTTCCTAACAACGCGATGGCCGGAGAAGCCAGAATTGCAACCGCACCTGCACCAATTCCTAACATCAACCAGTTAACCCAACCGGGTATCTCTGGATTAATTTCATCTGTTTGGATTTTATGCCCACCGATTAACACATTTTCTGAGCCACTGAATATCTCGGCACTGCATGTCAGGCGATCACCGATTCGGGCGGCAGGAAAGGCGTTAATAAAGACTTTGTCAGATCCTTCCGCAACCCGTTGCAAGGAGCCACTATGTTCATCGCAGGCACCATTGGATAAATGTGCCCGGATCGCAGCTCTGCTGTTGATAAAAACATTCGGTGAGCCCGTAAGAAGTTTGCCGGTGTTATGTCGAGGTGCCCATGACATACTTCCCAGCACTTCACCTATCCCCCCCGCAGAGCAAGCCCCCGCAGCGGCAGCTGAAACCACCACAAGTGCGGCACCTCCGGTTACCGCAACCGCAGCAGCGCCAAGTATTGCACCACCGATTAAACCGGCAATCATCCAGCCTTTGGAAGCAGTATGAGCTATATCATCCTCTTCTCGGGCAGCATTAAATTCGCCCATGATTTACACATCCTTATGCCTCTGTAAAAACTGCAAAATATACTGCTCACTGGATAAACCTTCAGGCCCATCAAAATCTTTCGCCAATCCCAGAACCTGAATCAGAGAAGAAGCATCATTTCGTGGTGAAGTGCATAGAGCATAACGAACAGGATCCTGATTATTAAGCGCAACAATGTGAAGTGAACGCCCCTTAGCATCGAAGAAAAGATAATTTCCGTTCAAGGCTCTTTTTAAATCAACATGCTTATAAAGAGATTGTACTGCCTCATAGGCAGTGATCGTTTTTGTATCGGTATCAAAAGAAAAGAATATCGCATTAGAATTTGAATCAACCGGGACTGATTCAGCAACTTCAACACGATTAAATCGAATGCTGTCAACAATCGCCTGATATTGTTTGTTATAATAATCAGGAAAGTTATCAGGGCAAGTCCCTATATAACAAACAATCTTTTTTCCAACAATCTCGTCATCCAATATCACGATAGTTTGTTTCTGCCAAATCTCACCACCTTCATTCCTGAAATGATAAAATATCTCAACAGCAGGTAGTGTATCAACATGGATAATTCTTGTTGTCTCGACTTTGAAGCCATGTAGGGTTATTTCCATTTCCCTGACAATTTTCGCTGCCACTTTTTTTACATTTTCGTCATGTTGCGCAGATGCCCGTGATACGACAAATGTGAATTCACTGGCATTATTTTCACTCAACGTGAATAAATTCATCGTACGATCTTTGAATATATCAGGCAGTTCCAATGAGGCTTCCTGAAGCGTATAAATAGCCATGTTCATCCCTTAACATTAAAGTAATCTTTAATCTCATTCTCAATTGAGGATTTTTGCCCCCTACCTGGAGCGAGTGTTGCTGCTGTTCCTCCATCAGGATTTAACTGAAGTTTTCCGTTAGAGGTATTGATTTCACCATCCTGTTCAACAGTGAGATTAAAATATTTACCAATAAAATTGATCTCACCCTCTTTGGTCAATTCGATTGCACTTTCACCACACTCGATACGAATTGAATCACCAGCAGAAATTAAATAAGAAGCCAGAGTACGCTCAGTCCGGTCACCGGTAGTTAATGTTTTACTGTTTCCCTGAGTTCCGATAGTGCGATCACCCTTGACTCGGGTCTCATGGTTAGCACCGACAGTCACCGTTTGATTATTAACAACCGTATGCGTCGCATCATTCTTAACATGGGTATCCATGTTCTTCTGTGCCTGGATCCACAGTTGCTCTTCGCCCGCTTTATCCTCAAAACGCAGCGCATTGGCGGTGTCTGACGTGCCATCTTTCGAGCGACTGAGAAACCCCATCTGCGTCGCCGCTGCGGGCAGCGCCCAGGGGGGCATACTCGCCTCGTTATACACGCGGCCAATGATCAGCGGGCGGTCCGGATCACCATTGATAAAATCCACCACCACTTCATCGCCGACACGCGGGATCTGCACCCCACCAAAGCCCTGGCCCGCCCAGGCACTGGAGACACGCACCCAGCACGAACTGGTGTCGTCACCTTTTGCCAGTCGGTCCCAGTGGAATTTCACCTTCACCCGGCCATAGCGGTCGGTCCAGATCGATTCACCTTTTGGCCCCACCACTTTCGCGGTCTGCGGGCCATGCGTTTTCGGCCACGGCGTTCTGGGGGGCGCACGATAGGTGATCGTGGTGGGTAACACGGTAAAGGTGATGTTGTGCGAGGCGGTGACATCGCCGCTGGCATAGCTGTTTTCCTCGAAGCGATATTCCGCACTGGTGGTCAGATACTCACCGTTGTCGCTGAAATGTGGCGCATTGAGCAACTCAAAGGTGTAACCGGGCGCAATGCCGGTCGCCGTACCGGTACCGCTNACNCTGTGATGCTCCACTTCCCACACTTCCTGGCGGATGCGGGTATAGAAATCACCGTGGCTGTGATCAACAAAATGCCCCGGCCAGTCGTACACATCCACCGTACCCGGCGTGGGCGCGACCGGATTCTGCCGCGCCTGCAACATCCAGGCATTCGGTTTGCGGAAATCGTAATCGTCGGTGCTGTACATCCCCGGCGTGACGCTCTCTGCCAGCGACCACTGGCTGATCCCCTCTTCCGTTACGCTGCCACCGGAAACGGCAACGTGGTAGGGAATGGTGGCGTAGCCGCTAAACGGNTGATGCTGATCGGCCGCATCGCACAACACCAGCGTATGTTTATCGGACTCGTGGCGGAACCAATAGTAGATCCCCTCCAGCTCCATCAGACGGTTGATAAAATCGAAGCTGCTTTCCTGGTACTGCACGCAGTACTCCCACACCCGATAGCTGCTGGCGAGCTTTGACTCGACATTGACGTTGTACTCCTTCAACAACGTCTGCACGATCTGCGGCACCGTCTGGCTCTGGAAAATACGCAGGTTACGATCACGCTTCATCGGCCACAGGTCCGGCTCGACGGTCAGCGCATAAACCGCATAACGCGTGCCGTTCAGCTCCTCGCTGCGTACCGCTACGCGGGTGATCTTGCCGTTGATATAGCGTGGCGTAAGCAGATTCTGGGTCGGCAACGTAAAAGTAACCGCTTTACCCAACAGGGCATGACGATCGATGCGGGCATCGGTCGACAGCAGATCCGCCTGAAGGGT
>NZ_CP024636.1:3313822-3477386 GCF_009728735.1 Pantoea phytobeneficialis | reverse complement strand
ACATTGACGTTGTACTCCTTCAACAACGTCTGCACGATCTGCGGCACCGTCTGGCTCTGGAAAATACGCAGGTTACGATCACGCTTCATCGGCCACAGGTCCGGCTCGACGGTCAGCGCATAAACCGCATAACGCGTGCCGTTCAGCTCCTCGCTGCGTACCGCTACGCGGGTGATCTTGCCGTTGATATAGCGTGGCGTAAGCAGATTCTGGGTCGGCAACGTAAAAGTAACCGCTTTACCCAACAGGGCATGACGATCGATGCGGGCATCGGTCGACAGCAGATCCGCCTGAAGGGTAAATGATTCTGACAGGGCTTCACGCCCGCTGAGTTTCCAGAACAGCAGGCCCTCCGTGGGCAGCTGGACGGTGATGCGTGAGAACATAAGTAAATCCCGGAAATAATTAACTGTGAGGATCGAGCAACCAGACACCTTCCGCGCCAATGGTGAGCGTTTGGGCACGTGCGCCGTTATGGCCGCTGATGGCGAAGGTGTAATGTCCCGGTGCCAGTTGCAGTGCCGCAAAGCCATTCGCTGCGGGGACCAGCGCCTGCGGCTTGCCATTCACCTGCACCTGCTCACCCGGTTGCAGGCGAATGTAAACCTGAGCCACCGGTGCCGCAGGAGGGGCCGGTTCCGGCTCACGCTGAGCCGTCTGGACAGGTGCCGGAGCAACCGGTTTTTCTGCCGGAACCGGTGCCGGTGACACAGGCGCCGCAACAGGCGTGTTGTTCGCCTGCACCGGAGCATCTTCACTGCCCCCGGCCATCATTAGACCTACGCCCAGCCCCACCAACACACCCGCAGCGACCAGGCCTGGCAGCGCGAAGCGGTGTTGCATTAAACGTTTAACCGGTGAAACCGCTACGTCTTCTTCCACCGCCTCCACCGGCACCAGCATGGTGCCCGGACCGCTGATTTTTGCCGCGAGCACCGGCTCGGCTTCCCGCTCCGGCAGCGCCATTAACTCGGCAAATGCGTCAATGCTTTGCGGGCGATCTTCTGCCTTCAGCGCCAGCGCGCTGTCGACCGCTTTCAGCAACGCCGGGGAGTAGCCCACCGGACGACGTTGCGCCAGTGGCTGATAGTTGTCTTCGATACTGCGAACCACGCTGACCGGCGGCGGTGCGCCGGTGATCAACGTATGCAGCACGGCACCCAGGGCATAGATATCGGTCCACGCGCCCTGCTCGCTTTCATCGTTATCGCTGTACTGTTCAATCGGCGCAAAGCCGGGACGCAGCATGGTTTCGCTTTCATCGGACAGGTTGCCGATGGTTTTCCGTGCCGAGCCAAAATCGAGCAGCACCGGTTCACCGTTGCTCTGGATCTGGATGTTGTCCAGTGAGATATCGCGGTGCAGATAACCCGCCTCGTGAATGGTTTTAATCGCCCCAAGCAACGGCGGTAACAGGCGGCGAATCCAGGCTTCGTCAATCTGCTGCGGATTGCGCGCACGCAGCGTTGACAGCGTGGTGCCGCTGTAAAACGCCGTCCCCATGTAGGCGGTGTCGTTCTGCACCCAAAAGCGCAGGACATGTAACAGGTTGGGATGATTAAAACGCGCCAGCAGGCGAGCTTCCTGAATAAAACTGTTCAACCCGGCATGGAAGGTTTTGCTAAAACGTTCGCTGCGTAGCACCAGGTTTAACCCTTCGCTGCGCACCGCCAGCGAGGCAGGCATAAACTCTTTGATGGCGATATCGCGCTCCAGCTGATGATCCCAGGCGCGATAGACAATGCCAAAGCCGCCACCGCCGATGACTTCTTTGATCTCGAACTCATTAAACCGGTAACCCAGGGGCAATGCGTTGGGGACATTGAGGTGATTATCGTGTTCCGACATAGACGAAAACTCTCTGATAACGAACGGCTTTAGACAGCAAACTGGCAAACAAACTCGCCCTGCTCGGCTCGCACCTGTACCCGGCGATAACGTTCATCGCGGGCATGGGCGCTGAGCAGCATCTGACTCATTTGCGGCAACAGGGTATTGGTGAGAATGGCATCGACCATACGGCCGCCGGATTCCACCTCGGTGCAACGCTGCACGATCTGGCTGACCACGGCATCGTCGATGTCTGCCGCGATACCGTGGTTCTCCTCCAGACGGCGCACGATGCGTGCCAGTTGTAACCGGACGATTTGCGCCAGCATCGCATCGCTTAATGGGTAGTACGGCACCACCAGCAGGCGTCCGAGCAGCGCCGGAGGGAATACCT
This sequence comes from Pantoea phytobeneficialis, assembly GCF_009728735.1. Taxonomy (NCBI): domain Bacteria; kingdom Pseudomonadati; phylum Pseudomonadota; class Gammaproteobacteria; order Enterobacterales; family Erwiniaceae; genus Pantoea; species Pantoea phytobeneficialis. The sequence continues at coordinate 3,475,162 of NZ_CP024636.1, read as the reverse complement.
CCAGCAATGGCTTGCGCAGTGCGGTGCTGAGTGCATCCGGCTCCGGCAGCAGTTCGGGATCGGCGCACAGCGCGCTGATCAACTGCGTACCGACATTGGAAGTCAGGATGATAATGGTGTTACGGAAATCGATATGGCGTCCTTCGCCATCTTCCATCCAGCCTTTGTCGAACACCTGGAAGAACAACTCATGCACATCCGGGTGAGCTTTCTCGATTTCATCCAGCAGCACCACGCTGTATGGCCGACGCCGCACCGCTTCGGTTAGCACGCCACCTTCACCATAGCCAACATAGCCCGGCGGTGCGCCCTTCAGCGTCGAGACGGTGTGCGCTTCCTGGAATTCGCTCATGTTGATGGTGATGATGTTCTGCTCGCCGCCATACAACGACTCGGCCAGCGCCAGCGCGGTTTCGGTTTTCCCTACGCCAGAAGGGCCGCACAACATAAATACGCCAACCGGTTTATTGGGGTTGTCCAGCCGCGCGCGTGAGGTGCGAACCCGTTTCGCAATCAGATCCAGCCCATGACGCTGACCAATGACCCGTTGGTTCAGGGTATCGGCCAGATTCAGCACCGCATCGATTTCGTTCTTCACCATGCGCCCCAGCGGGATGCCGGTCCAGTCGGCGACCACGGCGGCGACCACGCTGGCATCCACCGCGGCAAACAGCAGCGGTTCTTCGCCTTGCAGGTCATGTAACTGCTGCCGGGTGGCGTCCAGTTCGCTGCGCAGCGCCGTATCATCTTCACTGACGCAACGTGCGCGCAATGCGATAAGTTGATCCACCAGCGCCCGCTCCTGCTGCCAGCGCGCTGTCAGCGCATCACGCGTGGCGCACAGTGCAGCCTGCTGCCGGGCAATCTCCTGCTGGCGATCAGGTGCTCCCAGCCCCACTTTGGCCTCGCGCCCGGCGATTTCTGCTTCAATGTCGAGCGCCGCCAGACGATGTAAACAATCTTCCAGCGCCGCAGGTTGCGCCCCCTGGCTGACCGCCACCCGCGCACAGGCGGTATCGAGCAGCGCGACCGCTTTATCCGGTAACTGCCGCGCCGGAATGTAACGATGCGACAGTTTGACTGCGGCGCTGACCGCTTCATCCAGCAGCAACACCTGATGATGTTTTTCCAGCGCACTGACGGTGCTGCGCAGCATCTGAATGGCTTTGGCCTCATCCGGCTCCTGCACCTGCACCGTCTGGAAACGGCGCGTCAGTGCCGGATCCTTCTCAATGTATTTTTTATATTCTGCCCAGGTGGTGGCACCGATGGTACGCAACTGACCACGAGCCAGTGCCGGTTTCAGCAGGTTCGCCGCGTCGCCGGTCCCCTGCTGCCCACCGGCACCAATCAGGGTGTGGATTTCATCCACAAACAACACAACAGGGGTGGGACTGGATTGCACTTCGTTGATCAACGCTTGCAGGCGCGCTTCAAACTCGCCCTTCATCCCGGCCCCGGCCTGCAACATGCCGATATCCAGCAGCCAGAGTTGCACATCGCGCAGCGGCGCAGGCACATCACCGGCGGCAATGCGCAGGGCCAGCCCTTCTACCACCGCCGTCTTGCCGACACCGGCTTCACCGGTCAGCAAGGGATTGTTCTGGCGGCGACGCATCAGGATATCCACCATCTGGCGGATCTCTTCATCGCGTCCCGTCACCGGATCGATACGGCCATCACGCGCACGCGCGGTAAGGTCCTGCGCGTATTGCGCCAGGGTGCTGCTGCCTGCTGCTGCCGGAGCGGCGGCGACATCCGGCTGCGTCAGCGCCTGCTGCGCCTCTTTGCTGTGACCGAGTAAAGTCTCGAATTGATCCAGCAGGACATCGACGTTAATGCGTGAAAACTGAGATGAAATACCTTTCAGCACGCTGGCAAGGCTGTAGGTCTTGAGCATGCCGATTAACAGGTGGCCGCCACGAATGCGGCTGGCCGCATATTTGAGCGAGGCATACACCCAGGCGCGCTCCACGGCGCTGTCGATGTGTTCGGCGAGATCGGAGACGGCACTTGCGCCGCGTGGCAGGCGGTCGAGCGCCGCCACGATATCCCGCGTCAGCGCGTTTTCATCCAGTGAAAAATGACTGATCACCTGCTGTAAGTCACCGTCCTGCTGCTGCATCAGTTGATGCAGCCAGTGCACCAACTCGACATACGGGTTGCCGCGCAGCTTGCAAAAGGCGGTGGCGCTTTCCAGCGAGGTAAATAACAGCGTGTCCAGTTTACCGAATAACACGGCTCGGCTGATTTCTGACATATCGAATCTCTGTAATAGAAGAAGCAGGCTATGTGACAGGAAAAGGCGATGGGGCTACCGTGCGGTAGCCTCAACTTCAAAAACGAAATCTTCACGATCGACAGGCTGTGCCGGCTGCCCCAGCCAACTGGTGTAACCCAACCGGGCATTGCCCCCCAGGGTCGTGCCCTTGACCTCGTCAGCGGCGAGGATCAGGCTGAGATCCCACTGCATTTCAATGCCGAGGTAGTGCCGTACCCAGTCGCGAACTTCACAGGCCCCACGCGCATCGGGCAGGAAGTGCGCGTACTGTTCTGCCGTGAGGGGACCCAGCCGCAGGCGGAAACGGTGCTGCACATCGCGCACTGCCACACCGAGAAACGCGGACTCGCCCAAACGCGGCATATGTCGTCCGGCCGCCAGACGTGCCTGATCGCGGCTATCCAGCGTCAGCCACTGTGGCTGGTTCTGCTCCAGCCTGACCGGGATGCCAAAGTAAAGGCGCAGAATCCGCACCAGCCCTTCGGCATCGTGCCCATGCCGGCTGAGGTGCCCCACCAGCATCAGGCGCGCATGCAGGCTGAGCGAGCTGGCCTGTTGCTGTGCCGGAAAACCAATCCCGGCCAGACAGGCCAGATAGTCCTGAAAACGTTGGTCGTCGCCGCGATCGAGAGAAGCCGTCGGCTGCGCATCCGCCCAGGCGCGATAAAACAGCAAGGTGGCACGATGATGAAACAGGTCGGCAAACGCCGCCAGACTGTGATCCTGATGGTGGTCGATACGTTCACGCACATACTCGGTCAGATGCGTAGGCAGTGGACCATTTGGACCAAACAGGCCAAAACTGTAGATAGAGATAGCATGACGGCCATCCGTCTCACGCTCACGCACCCCGGCGAGGGTCGCGGGTGCGAAGGTCAGGAAAGGTTTTTGCCCGATGCGCACCGTTTCGAACTTCGGTAGCGGTGCACGTCCCAGCGCATAACGCTGGCCGCTCTGCGCATTGATCCGACGCAGCAGCTGGAACAGATCGTAGCGCCACGGTGCCGCCATCACCGCTGACCAGAAATCATCTGGCAAACGGCTGGCACGCGACAACGGGATAATTTGTGCGCCCTCACTCATAACAACGCCTTCTGGCCCATACGTGGCGGCCAGTAACCGACTTCGCCGCGTTGCTGGCTGCTGAGGGTGAGTTCGGTAAAGCTGTTCAGCGCCACCAGCCGCGCGAAGACACGTTCCAGTACGCTACCGAACAGCCACGGACTGGCCCCGGAGAACACCTGTTCATCCACCTCCAGCGCAATGCTGACCCCACGCGCAAACACTACCGGTCCCGGTTCCGGCACTCGGCGATGTACCGCGCTGAGCTGGCAATGGCGAATACCTTCGATCTGGCGCGCCACTGGCGCTTCCGCCAGGTTGGCGTACAGGCTCAGTAGCTGGCGTAAGGCGCTGGCCCCCTCACCATCGGCGCTGTCCATCAGGCTGAGGTAGTTCATTTGCAGATGGCTGATCAGCCGCCAGGAGGATAATCCTTCCGCCAGCGCCGGACGCGGCGGCGTCGGCCCTTTACACAATGTCAGCTGGCTCACCGGGATCGAATCCGGCATCACGAAATTACCCTGCTCCTGTTGCAGCAACATCAACGGCAAATCGCGGCTGGTACACATCACCTCGGCGGAGAGGTAACGCATCTCGTCACGCCACGGCGTGTGGTGTTCGTCCACCAGCGAGAGAAACACTTCGGAGCCGATATAACCGGTCCGGGTGCCGTAGCGTTGCGCATGTTCCGACAGGGTGCGCTGCTCACGGCGCAGAGAAAAATAGGCACCGTAGTCACCCTGATCCGGGCTGAAGGTGCTCCAGAAGGGGCGAAACACCTGCTCCTCGCGCTGCCCTGCCACGGTAGCAAACAGACGTTGCACCGAATGCACTTCGTAATCCAGCGGGCGGATATTATCCACCACCAGATGGTATTCATGCTGGCTGTCGCTGACTTTCAGCCGTTCTGCCATTTTCGGAAACAGGTTAATCACCGGGGTGCAGTGCAGCGCCAGATGACTGCGATCGACCACGCTTTCCAGATCCGCATCGGCTTTATCCAGCAGGATGATGATGTCAAACGCGGTGGCTTTGTCACAGCGCGGCAGGAACGTGGCCAGCTGATGCAGACTGATAAACTGGAAGCGGGCTGGAAAGGCAAAATACTCCTGCAACAAACGGTAGCCGTCGAAGTTACGCAGATCATCCGGCAGCAGCGCCTGCTCCGGTGCAAAGCCTTGTTGTTGCAGCGCGTTATCGGTCAGCACCTGACGTTGCGGCTGCGGTTCCACCGATTGCAGCACCATGCCAACACGGTGCTGCATCAGCAACTCCAGTAACTTCAGCGCCTGAATATCCGGCCCGCTGAGGTAGAGCATCAACTCATCCAGCGTCAGTTGGCTGAGCGAGGCCACCCCTTCACACTCAATGCGGATACGCAACGCGCTGGCCGCTCCCAGACCGCTTAACTTCAGCTCACCGAGTGGGATATCACCAGGTACGCCACCCAGCGCCACATCGCTGATGCGCAGCGGATGCAGCATCACGTCATGTGCCGTGGTGTAACTACAGGTGACGCCCGATTTTTTCAGGCTCTGGCTCTCCATCATGGTGCCACGCGGCACCAGAAAACCGTTGCTGATGTCCCCTTTGCGGCTATCCGGCGTCAGTTGCGCTATCGCCATCGAGGGTGTCGGCGCTAAATAACCCGGCGCGATCATCTCCAGCAGTCGTTGTGAAAAGCGCGGAAACTCGGCATCCATTTTCAGTTGAACGCGCGAGGTGAGAAACGCAAAGCCTTCCATCAGTCGCTCAACGTAGGGATCGGCGATATCAATGCCGCGCATCCCCAGCCGTCCTGCCACTTTGGGATAACGTTCGGCAAACTCTGCGCCCATCTCACGCAGATAAGCCAGTTCGCGGTTGTAGTAGTCGAGTAGTTTGCTGTCCATGATTACCCCGCATCCTGTAATTCGAAATGACCATTCTCCAGATCAACCTCGGTGCGAAACAGAAACTCCAGCGGATACGGTACGCACCACAGACGCCCTTTGATCTCAATCGACAACACGTTGTGCAGGTCAAGCGCGGTCAGATCGCTGACGCAACGCACCTGCAAGCCCTGCGGCAGAATGCGCGGTTCAAAATGCAAAATGGCGTTGGTCATTTTGCGCTGGATGTCCTGCCATTCGATATCTGACATATTTTGTCCGGCCAGCGGTGCCACACCGAAATTCCACACCGAACGTTGTACCTCGCCATACGGGCTGAGATCCTGCTGTGCTTCGTTGTTGATGGTGTTAAACAGCCACTGCAAGTCGCGCAGTACATGGCGACGCAGGGTGCTGTGGGTGATCAGCACGCTATTACCCGGCTCGCTACGTTTGTCCGGTGCATCGTCCGTCAGACGATCCAGCAGCGAGGATTGCAACTTGTCGCGTGAGGTCAGCGTGTCGCGATTTTTACGCGCACGATACCCCCCATGCAGTTGGGCGTAGCCGTCATCACGACTCATGATCTGGCCCGATGTCGTTAAAGGTCAGGCGCTGAAGGGCCAGCAGCGAGAACTCCGCGTTGTCGCTCAACCAGACTTTCTGACCAAGGCCGATAAACTGGCTTTCATCGTGGCCCAGCGGCTGCCATTCGGTAACGCTGCCACGCAGCCAACGTTCTTCGGCCTGTACCGGTAAGGGATAGCGCAGCGGAATCTGACACACCTGTTCGCTGCCATCTACCAGTTGGATCAACGTATGACGCCACACCAAATCCGTGACGCTGGCCGGTGGCTGGAACTGCATTTCACGGATGGCGGCAAACGGCACCCAGTAATAACGCCCATTGACGATGGCCTCACACACCGGACCGAAACGGCTGTCGCCATCCATCAGCCATGAAAACGCCACCTGCTGATCCTGCTGCTCCAGAGTGCCGGGATTGGCCTGCGCATCGTCCAGCGCCTGTTGCCGCAACTCGGCACCGCGTGCCGCGTCACCCGTGACTTCGGCCTGCAACGCCGCCAGCAGGGTTTCGCACCACGGCCAGGCACTGCCCGGCAACTGCGGCTGCGCTTCACCGCGCAACACCGCTGCACGCTGCTGTTCCCCGGCAATCGCCTGCTGGAGCAAGGTGATGGTCGGCTGCGCCTGGGGGGTGAGCGCCAGCCAGGATGGCAACTGCGTCTGCGCGCGTCCCCAGTTGCCCGCCAGACACAGCAGTTGGACAAAAGCGGCGCGCAGATCGGCATCGGCTGGATTAGCCTGGATTTGCGCCGTAATCTGCGCCAGATTATCCGCCAGTGATGCAGTTGCCAGACGTTGTTGTAACGACTCCATGCAAACTCCTTTTGCGTTAGTTAAGGGTGCGGTAAGCGGCAGCAGCTGGATCTTGCAGCTCCGGGTGCAGCTGCTCCACCAGCTCGACTTTCAGCGGCGCGGCACTGTGTAACCAGGGCGACCAGACTTTGCGTACTTCCTGTAAACGGGCGCGCAGCGCGCTTTCATCAGCGGCTTCGCTGGCGGGCATCTGCACCACCACCTGCTCCGGTGCCAGCCAGCCGTTAAACTGTGCGCTGAATGGCAGCACCAACCAGCTTTCCGGCGATTTCTCATTCGCCAGCACCATCCGTTCACGGTTTACGGTGGTAATGGTCAGCTCGCTGGCGGGTTGCCCGCTGCTTAATCCGGCAATCGGAAAACCCTGTACAAAAGTGACGTCGACCGACTTTGGCGCACCGCGACCCATCTGCGTCAGGGTGCTGTGGCCGCTTAACCAGCCATCCTGACCGCATACCAGGCCCTGCTTCGACGGTACAAAGATGGCGCTGGATTGCGCCGGTTGCTGCCACCAGGTACGGAAGTGGCACCCATCCAGCAGGCTAAATTGCTGCCAGGGGGTAGTGTCGGCGGGTGGCGAACTGATCGCCGGAGCCGCAGGTGCCGGGACGGCCGCTTGTGGTGGCGGCGTGACAACCGGTTGCCAGTTTTGCTCCCGCTCAGCATTCCCTTCGGCCAGCGCATTGCCATCCGCATCCTGCAATTGCCAGTGCAGCTGTTGCAGCGCTTTACACTGCGACGCCATCAACCCGGCAACACGCGGCAGAAAGCTATCCAGCACCGTGGCACTTTTTTCCCCTTTGGTGACAATGCGCAGGTTCACACTCTTCTGACACCAGCTCGCCAGTTGGTTATCTTTTACGTCATCAATCCACACATCCAGTTTCTGTGTCGGGGACTGCACAATGCGGTAGTTCTCGGCCATAGCCTGCGTACTCAGCAGCAACGCCGCCAGTCCCAGTAATCCATATTTCATGTTGGCGTTCTCAATCGCGAAGAGGGAAGAACTGCGCCGCATCAGAAAGCGAGTGCAGTAAGGTGGTGTCCTGAGGCGAACCGACCCACACGGCCAGCGCACTGAAATTGTCCTGCTGACCGTTGGACGGTTGATCGTTTTTAATGATTTGTTGCATCAACGTGAGCCACTCCTGCGGCGTGTTGACCATATGCAACGATTGCTGCATCTGCTCCAGCGAGACGCCATGCCAGAAACCGTCGGTGCAAAGGAGAAAGGCGTCACCGTCTTCAATCTCCACCACATCGCTGTAGCTGGCATCGCGCTGCTCATCGCCCATGCCGAGGGCAAAATAAAGCAGGTTGGTGTTGATGCCTTCAGTCTGGTGCCCGGCATCCTTCATTTGTTGTACCAGGCTGTGATCGGTGGTGACGTGATAGAGATAACCGCGCCGAAACAGATAGAGCCGGCTGTCCCCGGCATGCGCCCAGTAAGCCAGCTCGTAATCACGGTCGATAAACAGGCTTACCAGCGTGGTACCCATTCGGCGGTGCTCGCTGCTCGCCTTCTGTTGCTGACGGATAGCCTGATTGGCGTGATTGACATAATTACGAATCGACTGCGCATTCAGATGGGTTTCGCCGTTAAACGTCTCCATCAAGCTGCTGCGGGCGATGGTGGCGGCGACATCTCCGCCAGGGAAACCGGCCACGCCGTCACAGACGACAAAGCAGGCTGAGCGTTCACCGATGATCTCACCGGTCTGATCCTGATTGCTGGCGCGGTCGCCCTGATTCGACGTGGAAGCAATAGTGATATTCATGCGTCATCCGTGTGGGTTTGTGAATCTTTGTACTGATTAACTTCCATGTCATAGGCGTGCAGGAAGGCTTCGCCAAACAGGGTGTGGAAGTCGTCTTCTATCTCACCAGCGGTTTCGCCGTAGCGCTCAACAAAATGCTCCCACAATGCCGCCTTACGACTGCCGGGCAGTGCCAGACGAGACACGGAACCCGCCTCACGCGCTTCCTCTTCTAACTGGTCCGGGTTAAAGGATTGCAGCATTGACGCGATGATGGCGCGGATACCGGCAATCATCCCCAACTGATGCGCCTGAAGGTCGATCAGTGCATCACGCACAGCCTGGCGTGGCGGCATAAATCCGGGCATCCGACTGCCAAACATCTGCATCAGCACGGTTTTGCCCGACGGCAGCAGTTTGAACGGGTTGTTGGCATCGTCGAGGATCACCGTCATATCGGCTTTCACGCCACGCTTGAGAATCGAGCGTGAAGAGAGTAACGCCACCGTGCCTTGTGAGAACATGCTCAGCATCTGGCCGAACTGGCGCATCTGGTCGCGATCGAACTGTGGCGTGGGCTGCAAATCCTGTAAGCCCATCCCTTCCAGCAGCGCATCGAGTAATTCACCTTTCAGTGCATCACCGCTGCTTTGCGCGGCGGCTTCACGCTGACTGCTGGAAGCCACCGGATCAATGCGCAGACGCCCTTTGGGTGTAGGTGATGGCGTACGCTGCACCGCCTGCGGGGTTGGCAGCGTGATGCCACCATACTCCAGCGGTGTCGGGCTGACGTCTGCGGATTCGGGTTCGGGTTCTGATTCAGGCTCTGGTGCCGGTTCTGGCTCCGGCACTGGCAGAGGTTCAGGCTCCATAATTGCTGCTGGCGTAACCTCCGGTTGTGCCAGTGGCACCGCCCCGCCCATCATCAGGCCGAGTGGATCATCGTGATGGCGTGGATCAGGGGTGTTCTGGCTGCCAAACAGGCTGAGTGGGTCCAGCTCTGCCGTTGGGTTTTCCACTGGCGTTGGCGCGGCGACACGTTTCTGCCCCACCAGCGCACTGGGTGTCGCATCGTCAAAAATGCTCTCCTCGGCAAACAACGCATCACCTTCATCAAACAGGCTATGGGTGGTGGGCTGCTGTCCGATATCCAGGGGCGCATCGCTAATCAGCGCCGCCAGCGGATCCTCCGGGTTGCGCTCAACCGCGGCCGGGGCAGTCAGCGGATGGGCCTCGGATGAAGCGGGTACTGGTTTATTCCGTTGCGATAAATCGTCAGAAATGGAGAACTCTTTCGCCAGGCTATCCCAGATTTCACTGGGGATGGCGGCGGTGTTGCTGCTGACAGCGGGGGGTTCATCCGCGATGATTGCCGCTTTGGCCGCCGGTTTTGGCACGCTGCTGGCTGGCTGTGCCGCGTGAATATCGTTGACCAGCAGTTGGTAATCATCAATGCCCAGAATATCGCCATCCTGTAATTCCACCTGGCGACCCCGTTCCAGCGGAATATCATTCAGCAGCACACGCGTAACATTGCCGCGATTGGTCAGGCGACATTCACCATCGGCGGAAATATGGACGATCGCCTGTAACCGGGAAATGGTTCGGTCATCATCGGGTAATACCAGGTTGTTATCCACACCACGGCCAATGGTGCCGCCGGGGGGTAAGAAGTCAAAAAGAGTTTGCGGCGGCTGATGGCCGGGTTTAGTCGTTATTATCGTAAAGCGCATAACGGATTCCTGCGGTTAGCTGTTCGGCATCTATATCGCGCCTCTCTCGGAAAAGAGGCGGAATATAGGAAGCGTTTTTATGACTGGTAGCGGCGCGATTTATCGCGCTCTTTTCGAAGGGTTAATTCTGTACTTTAAACCGCGCGATAAATCGCGCCGCAACGGAATGAGTGCACTTATAAGGTAAAAAGCAATGTGCTAGCCACAAGTAAAATGAAAGAGGTCAGAAGAGATTTATTTATACAAACGACGGCCCCAAATAAAAGGGGCCAGCAACAAGAAACAACTTAGAAATGGTTATTCATAAGGGATAGCTTTAAGTTGCTCTACACGATCCAAATCAATTCTGGCGACGCATTTATCCGTAAGCGTATCGTGAGTAATGGTTCCTTTCTCAGCCATAAAAGACTCAAGATTACATTGACCATCGCGGTACTTCAGCCAACCGCGCTGGGATTCGGTTAACGTTGACGTGTAGCTTTGTAAATCTGCCGGTGAGGCGGAATACTCAGCATCGATTCTTTTCTTTGCATTTCCATATTCCTGATTCAATTGTTTCTCAGCGTCTGCTTTTGATGCTTTGTAACAGGCATTGATTTCTGCATCGCTGGTTGCGTTATTACAGTCATCTTTAGCAAATGCTGAAACCTGATACAAAGATGCGACCATCGCCAGGAGTACAATCTTTTTCATTTAGCTTATCCTTTTTGCTTGAGGTACTGAACGCGCTGGCGTCCTTTCTCATAAGATTGCATAACCGAACTTTTTTGTATATAGGTGATCAACTCGTTCACGTCATTGTGCATACCTGCTTTCATCGGGCTGGCACCCTTCGTAAAACCCTGATACACAAAATCGACCAACACGTCCCTAATCGCCGGTTTGAGTTGATTCCATTCAACCGCATCATTAAAGGAGGATGTCCAGTTACGGTAATTATTTGCTGCACGCTGTATATAACCGGGATAGATCAACTCAAACAGATTTTTTTGCATGGTATGACTGATTTCACCAATAGCATCTCTGTTTTTATCGACAAATATCTTTGCCTGTCCCCCTTTTAAGCCTGAGCCGGAGGCAATCATTCTTGCCTGACTGTCAGGCACACCTGCACTGGTAAGATCCTTATAGCTCTCCGTTTCTTTCCTGCTGCCAATATCATATCCCCGACCGATAGTGACACCAGATAATGCAGTCGGTGGCCAGTGGATCATGCGGCTAAAAAATGCGCTACCTTTAATATCGTTACCTTCCGCATCAAAAGTTACCTGACCAAATTTAACTTTTAATACACCAGCGACATTTTCATATTTTTGTGGCTCAACGGGAACAACTGCCGGTGCCGGGTTACGACTTTGTGAATCTTCAGCCGCTAAGGTGCGGAAAGTTTTACCGTTAACATCTACAACCCCATCGGGTTTCGCCATAAATTGTTTTTGCAGATGAAGGATATAATGGACTGTTCTCGGTCCACAAATCCCATCCTCACTCAATCTGGCTGAAAACTTCTTATTCAGCAGGTTTTGAACAATCTTAACATCCTGAGAATTATTGATACCATGAATACCTACTGAATGATAAATTTTCATGAGCACATCCTTATCCTGATAAAATCAAACCGGGAGACACAACGGGTCTCCCGGAGGGCTAATTAAGCCTCTTTATTTTCCTTAATATTCCATCCGGCACTGCTCTCCGCCCCCTTACCGCCCGTAGAGGTCTGCTCCCAGTATTGTTGTTTCACTTTAGATGCCTGGAAGGAGTAGGTAATACCTACAGTATCACCATTGTCTGAACCGGTGTAATTGACTGCTGTAACCAGCACATCTTCTAAGGTGATACGTGCATATTCGACCTGCTGACCACCCGCTTTACAAATTGAGAGCTCAACTTTAGTCAGGTGTTTACCATTTGCACAATATTTAAGGATCGCAGTAGTTGATTTATCAATTAATGCATCAACATGCAGGTCATTGAAATTAACCTTACCCGCACCACCGCCACCGCCAACCGCCATATTTCCAGGTTGGGTAGCGCCCCAGTTAAAGGAGGTAATATCGGTCCAACCGGTGTGGTTAGAATCTTTCGATTCACCGGTCACACCATCAACTTTTAAAAACATATCAATAGCCATAATTATCTTCTCTTGCTTGATTTACGTTCTGCTTTGAAAAAGCATCGTTATGGCAAACAGGAAAGCATGGGGCTGAATAAAACCATCCATATTTTACCTCTGCCTCGTTTTCTGAATAGATTGCTACATGTTTATTCAGAGGGGTTCTCATTGCACAAACAGTGAATAAGAAAAAGGTTCAGAGAACCTGCTCTTCAGGTTCTCTGATTAAAGCGCGTGTTACTTATCGTTAGTTTTCAGCGAAGGCAGTTTCGATACCAGACGCAGTGATACCGTCAAACCTTCCAGCTGATAATGTGGACGCAGGAAGAATTTCGCTGCGTAATAACCCGGATTGTCTTCCTGCTCCTCAACATTAACCTCAGCCGCCGCCAGCGGTTTACGTGATTTGGTTTCCTGGGAGGAGTTAGCCGGGTCGCCGTCCACGTAGTTCATCACCCAGTCGTTCAGCCAGCGCTCCATCTCATCGCGTTCGCGGAAGGAACCGATTTTGTCACGCACAATGCACTTCAGATAATGAGCAAAGCGGCAGCAGGCAAACAGATACGGCAGACGTGCCGCCAGACGCGCATTGGCGGTGGCATCCGCATCGTGGTATTCCGCCGGTTTTTGCAATGACTGTGCGCCGATAAAGGCCGCGAAGTCAGAATTCTTACGATGCACCAGCGGCATAAACCCGTTTTTCGCCAGCTCGGCTTCACGGCGGTCGCTGATAGCGATCTCGGTCGGACATTTCATGTCGACACCGCCATCATCGCTGGGGAAGGTATGGCACGGCAGGTTTTCTACCGCCCCGCCCGATTCCACACCCCGGATCGAGGTACACCAGCCGTACTCTTTGAATGAACGGTTAATGTTGGCCGCCATCGCATAGGCTGCGTTGCTCCAGGCGTAGTTGTTGTGATCGGAGCCGTCGGTTTGCTCTTCGAAATCATAACTGTCCACCGGATTGGTACGGATACCGTACGGCAGACGCGCCAGGAAGCGCGGCATCACCAGACCGAGGTAACGTGAGTCTTCCGATTCACGCAGGCTGCGCCAGGCGGCATATTCGGTGTTCTGGAAAATCTTGGTCAGATCGCGTGGGTTCGCCAGCTCCTGCCACGACTCCATCTGCATCACTTCCGGTGCAGCACCGGTGATAAACGGACAGTGTGCGGCGGCACCAATACGCGCCATCTCACCCAGCAGTTCCACGTCCTGCGGGCCGTGGTCGAAGTAGTAATCGCCAACCAGGCAACCGAAAGGCTCTCCACCAAACTGACCATATTCCTGTTCGTAGATTTTCTTAAACAGCGGGCTGCGATCCCAGCCCACGCCTTTGTAGCGCTTCAGCGTCCGTCCCAGCTCCTGCTTGGAGATACTCATAAAACGGATTTTCAGCATCTCATCCGTTTCAGTGTTGTTCACCAGATAACTCAGGCCACGCCACGCACTTTCCAGTTTCTGAAACTCCTGGTGGTGAATAATCTGGTTAACCTGCTGAGATAACTTATCGTCGATTTCCGCGATCAGGGACTGGATGGTGCGATAGGAGTCGTTGGAAATCGTGACGGTGTTTTCCAGCGCCTGCTGCGCCAGGGTTTTGACCGCACTTTCAACCGCTTCCCGCGCCTGATCGTTTTTCGGGCGAAACTCTTTGCTCAGTAACGCGCTGAATTCATCCTGGCTGAAGCTGGATGCGCCTTGTGGCTGCTGTTGGCGTTGCTCGCTCATTATTGCTCCTCCTTACCTTCTGCCGCGTCTGCCTGCTTCGGCAAATGCGTCAGTGCCTGCAACAACGTCGGGTCATGCAGAATCTTGCCAATCAACTCTTCCGCACCGTTTTTGCCGTCCATATAGGTCAACAGGTTGGCAAGTTGGGTACGTGCTTCCAGCAGTTTGTTCAGCGGTTCCACATGACGGGCAATCGCATCCGGCGAGAAATCATCCATGCTTTCAAAGGTCAGCTCGACATTCAGCTTGCCCTCTCCCGTCAGGGTATTATCGACCTGGAACGCCGCACGCGGCTTCATCGCCTTCATACGTTCGTCGAAGTTATCAATATCGATCTCAAGGAATTTACGGTCATCAACGGCAGCCTGCGGTTCCAGCGGCTTGCCAGCCAGGTCTGCCAGTACGCCCATCACGAACGGCAGCTGGATTTTGCGTTCCGCGCCGTAGATCTCCACGTCATATTCAATTTGAACGCGGGGCGCGCGATTGCGGGCGATAAATTTCTGCCCGCTGGATTTCATAGTGGCCATGATTTTCTCCATAAATGATGCGCGGGTTAAGGCGCGCAGGTCTCACTGCGTGATGAAGCGTTGGACGCGGCGTTAGTCGTGGCGTCCGAAGATGTTTTGCAACTGATGAACGCCGTCCGGCGCCAGGTCGCGGATGATGTCCATAAAATCGAGTTCGATAAGCCGCTGGACGCGGTCAATCATTAATGGGGCCGGATGGCTGGGTTCATGTTGGGCGAAGTATTGCTTCACTTTTTCCAGCATCAACTGAGCATCTGCGCGATTGGTCAGCTGTGCTGTGCGCCAGTCAGCGACAGAGCGCGGGGCCGGTGCGTCGGTCTGTTGATCGTCGGAGGTGTCCGGTGCCACCTCAGTCACTTCAGCTGATTGCGTCAGGCTGACCAGCACGGCAAAATTTTTCTGCACTTGCGTCATATCAGGTACGGCGCTTTCACCCAGTCGTTCGGCAATGATGTGGTGCAAGCTTTGCAGACGCTGATCAATTTGCTGCACGGTGGCGGCAGCGGGCTGTCCCTGCTGCGCCAGCTCATCACGCAAACGTGCCATGCCGCCCGGATAGTCTGTCGTCTCGCTTTTGCTGCCATCGCACAAGGCGATGGCATCGCGCAGGGTGATGCCATCCGAGGCGTGACGTAGCAGCCATGCCTGGCGAACAGCGGCAGTCAGCGAGGAGGCGTCCTCCAGCAGCGCCAGCGCATTGATGCGATAGAACGGATCCAGCTCGCCATCCTCTTCGAGGCGGGGCCACAGGGGATCCCAATAGCGCAGCAACGCCTGTTCAATCAACGCCAGCCCCTGCGCATAACCCGGCAGCCCGTTAAGATGGGTCCATGCCTGGGTGAGGGACAGCATCACACGTAAATCTTTGCTGCGACTCAACAGTTCGGTCGCCAGTTTTTCTACCCGGTTCCAGTCAGCCGGTTCCGCCGGGATGATAGTTTCACCAAATTGCTGCTCGGCTTTACCGGCGCTGGCCTGTTCCATCGCCTGAAAATCAGCGTGATATTCCAGGTTTTCACCGCAGGGGTCGTCGTTGCTGATCGGCACCAGCAGTGCGTCGAGATCGATAGTCATGCGGGTTGTACCTCAGGATTCAAACATCGGGGGATAAAGTCCATTTCGTCCAGGTTTCGCACCGCCAGCCGGATCAAACAGCAACGAAAACAACTGGGCAGTGAAGTTGCCGCTATGCACATGGGTGTACAACGGGAAACCGTCGCTTTGGTTGGTCCACCAGAAACTGGTGTAAAACTGTGGGTCAAAGCTGTCGGCAGGCAGTTGCCAACTCAGGTTCGACACGCTGCCTCCGTCACCAATAATCGTCAGAATGTCAGATGACTCTCCCGCTTCGGGCGGCTGTGGCTGGGGAATGCTAAGTAACGCCTGATCCAACTGTTCCGGGCTGCTGTTATCCCGTACCCCCCGCAACAAGGTATTTCCCACCTGTTGATACCAATCACCCGAGCGGGCCAACAACGCAGGCGACCACTCCGTCGGGCTGAAGTGGCGCAGAGCGCACAGCGGATAGTGGCGACCCACGCTATCACGCGAAGCGGTGAGACTGCCCATCTGTACCAGCTGACTACCCAGCATGGGCGGCACAACAAAATTCCACACCGGTGCACTGAGAAAGGCGCGCGAAGGGGCGCTCTCCCCTTCAGCACTGGTTTGCCAGTGGTGTAAACCCACCTGAAACCAGTGCGACCATTGCCGTAGCAAGCTATCGGGAAAGCGCCGCTTAACAAAATCACCCGCGCTGGGCAATTTGCCGTACCAGCCGGGGGCTGCGTATTGCGTCATCGTAAGGCTCCGATTCAGGGGCAGCTAAAAGCGGGAAGCTGGAACGGGTTGCGAATGCTGCCGGGGGTAAATGACAGCGTGACCTGATGTCCTTCGACGTTAAAACTGGCTTCACGGGTCAAACCACCCGCTTGCGACACGCGGGCGCGATCAAAAAAGCGATTTAACGCCCAGGGACCGCTGGTGATGAGCGTTGAGGTGGTGCCGTTGGTTAAACCAAGCTGCATCCTGACCTGACTGGTCCCCCCCGGCCCCGGCCAGTTGACCATCTGCACGGCCTGTGGACCGTGGCTGTAGCGCAGAATTTGTCCGTCAACATCCAGCGTCAGGGTGAGGATATCGTTATCCATTTTCACCGTGCGCAGGGTGACGCGGAAAGATGGCGTGGTCGCGCCATTGGTGAAGAATGCATCGCGGATTGACTGAGCCTGCTGGAACGGTCGCAGCAGCGCTTCGCCACCCGGTAAGGTTTTGCCGTCAATCCCCGGCGTAAAGCGCCACGCGGCATGGGTGGTATCGACCTTGTTCGCCAGGTTGTCGCGGAAGAAGCTGTCCATCAGGCCGCTTCCCGGCGCAAACATGCGCGCCAGATCGTCGGGCGTCACTTCGTTGCGGCCGGTGCGCACCAGCGGATAACGTCCGGCGATGGCCTGCTGACAGAAACTCCCCACCTCCATCTGGATGCGTTTGCGCACGTTATCCATATCACGACGCTGGGCATCCGAACTGGCCCCTACCGCCATGCTGGAGACCATGTTTTGCAAGGTACCCGGCAAACGACCGGCGCTGGCCTGCACGCGGCTGATGGCATCACTTGATGGCGGTGGCATGCCGCTGTTGGCGGCATCCTGCACCGCAGTCAGGTAACGATACAGATCGTCGATCTGGTGCAGAAAATCGTCCACCGCCAGCACTTTACTGCCCTGCTGCAACGGCTGCGCCAGCTCGATGATCGAGGCAAAATGCGCGCCCACCACCTGTTCCGGTGCCGCGCCGCCGCTACTTTGCGCTGCATTGGCTTTGGGCGCGCTGAACAACGCCTGCAAGGTGCGGGTGGCGCTGTTGTCTGAGGCTGGCGGCGTTGACTGTTCCGCTTTGTCATCGGCTGGCGCGCGCGTCAGCGTCAGCACTTTACTCAGGTTAATCACCAACTGGCGCAACGGCGAATGGTTGCCGGAGAGCAAGCGGGCCGTGTTGATACGCTGTGCGAGGTCGGCGCTGTTGTTGAGCTGGATATCGCTGAGGAACTGCTCCCATTGGCGAATGTAATCCTGCATATAAAGCTGGCGTACCGCCAAATCGGTCTGCTGGCTGTTCTCCTGTTGCGTCGTGCCACCTAACACCCAGCCATCATCCTGGTACAGCGCCTGCGTCACCGGCGCGATCTGTTTGTCGACGTGCTGCCAGTACCCTTCCGGGGTATACAGGCCAGAGACACCCTCGTTGACCGACTTACCGCTTTTGCGCGAAAACACCAACTCGCTTTGTGGACCACCCAGTGCAGCCAGGCTGACGGTGGGTAAGCTGCCATCACGTTGTAGCAGGCGCTTCAGGCGTCCGTAAACGCGCTGTGATAGCGGCATCTGATTAATCAGCGCCTGCTCGCGCTTTACCAGCGCATCATCCTGCGCATAGGGCGAGGACTGAATTTGTGTCTCCAGCAATTGTTGCAGATGCCATGCCAGTTGCTTCACTTCCTGCTGAGTCACGTTCTGCGGCAGCTCACGCGAGATATTCAACATCAACCAGGCGTGCAGGAACTTGCCGTCATAATGCTTCGGTTGATACAGCATCTGATACGCCTTCAGCGCCTCGTAGCTGTAGTCTGCATCGCTGCCGTTGTCATTACGCAGCCAGCGGGTGATGTTTTGCGCCACCTGGGGCAGCAACAGTTGCTTCAACGCTTTGTTGTACAGCGCCTGACTGGCATCGCTCACTTCAGTACCACGGTACAACCACATACGACGCGTCAGTGGCGGGTCCTGCAATGAAAAGTCTTTACTCTCTGGCAAATGCAGCAGCGTATTGAGATAAGGCACCAGCGCAAACAGATCGCCGGTTCCCTGGCGTTGTAGCTGTTCACCCAGTTGCTCAACCTGCGGCGTTTTTGCCGCCATCTCCTGCAAATAGGCTTTGTTTTTGCTGTAACTGGTGAGCCATAACGCCCCGGCAATCACCACCACCACCAATAACGCCAGATAGCCAGACCATAAACCGGCGCGATTGCGCAGCTCCCACCAACGATTGCTGGCCGCCAGCCCGGACTCCTGAAAGACGACATCTTCCAGCATGTCCTTGAGGAAGAAGCTTTGTCCCTTGCCAGGCGGAATCGGCGCGTCTTTCCCCACCTGATCCCAGCGGCCTGATTCACCCTGCTGTTGCCCCGGCAGATGGAGCGCACGGGTCAATTCCCCCATCACGCGGTCAAACGGCAAACCTTCCTGCGTGCCACTGGCGAAGTAGATGCCGCGTGGTGCGAACTGGGTTTCGAAATCGGAGCGGGCGAATAACGTTTCCAGCGCCTCGGCCAGCAACGGACGTAATGCGGCAAACTCCTGCGGGAACAGATAACTTTCTGCGCGCGCCTGGGCGTCGCTCTCTCCCAGCAGGGTATCGGCTAATCCGGCATCCAGACGTTGTTGCAGCAGCGAATATTCCTGCTGAAATTGGCTGCTGAGTTCGAAATCGGCGGTGGAGGCTTGCGCCCAGGGAAAGGTGAAGCCCCAGATTTGCTCGCGCTGTGCTTTATCCAGCCCGGCAAAATAGCTGCGGAAGCCCTTTAACAAATCCGCCTTGGTGACCAGCACATAGACCGGGAAACGGATACCGAGACGATCATGTAACTCCATCAAGCGCTGACGTAACGCCAAAGCCTGATTACGCAGCGCTTCCGGTGTCTGGCTCAACAGATCCGCCACGCTCAGGGTGACGATCACCCCATTGATCGGCTGACGACCACGATATTTGCACAGCAGCGCAAGAAAGTGGTGCCACTCGCTGGCGTCGCGCTCCTGCTGACTCTCCTGGGTGGAGTAGCGCCCGGCAGTGTCCAGCAGTACCGCTTCATTGGTGAACCACCAGTCGCAGTTACGCGTACCGCCAATGCCACGCAGCGCCGCCTTACCCAACTTGTCAGCCAACGGGAATTGCAGGCCGGAGTTGACCAGTGCGGTGGTTTTCCCGGCTCCGGGTGCGCCGATGATCATGTACCACGGCAATTGATAGAGATACTGGCGGCTGAATCGTTGCGCCCAGAACGGTGTTCCTTTGCTGTGATGGCGTTGGAAATGGGCTTTCTTTAGCATCTCCGTGGCTTCGCCAAAACGGCTCGCCAGCACCTGTTCCTCGTTGGTCAGCCGTTTGCGATCCTGATCGGGCACGTCCGACTGTGGGGTTTCGAGGCTCGACATCAACTTACGATTGAGCCACATGTTGTAGAAACGAGGTATCGCCTGGCTTAACCCCCACACCAGATACAGCAAGGCAATGCTGATCACGCGATTCTGTTCCGGCTCCAGTGGCCGCGAATCGACAATCGAGAACACCGGGCCAATGACCCAGATGATAAATGACAGCGCCGTGATGCCGACAAAACCCCAGGCGAGGCGGCTGGTCAGCACGGCAAAAAGCAGATTCAGCATGGATTAGTTCCCTCTCGCCAGGCCGTTAAGTTCAGCGTGCGTTGCATCCGGTGCCACCAGCAGCGTGATTTCTACACGACGGTTGCGTGCACGGTTCTCGGCGTTGGTGTTCGGCACCAGCGGATTGCTTTCGCCGCGCCCTTCCGCTTTAACGCGCGCCGGTTGGGTCAATTGCTGTTGCAGCAAGGTCTGAACCGACTGCGCGCGCGCCAGAGAGAGTTCATAGTTGGAGGCAAAGCGGGCGCTGCGGATCGGCACGTTATCGCTGTAGCCCACCACCAGAATCTTGCCGCTGACGTTGTTCATCGCCGCCGCAATACGCTGGATAACCGCTTCATAACGGCCACGCACCGTGGTCGCACCGGAGGTAAACAAGCCATCCCCTTTCAACGTCACCACGCTTTGATCGGCTTCATCGCGAACTGCCACCAGACCGGCATCAATTTCCGGTTTGAGGAAGGTTTTCAGATTGAGCGCGGCAGGTGGCGGCGGTGCCGGGTTACGGATCTGCATTTCCGGTAATGAGGTCTGATAAATGTTAGCCAGCACCGGCGTGGTGTAATCTCCCAGTCGCCAGTTAAGAATGATATAGAACAGGCAGGCACCGAGCGCGGCCACTGCGGCACAGGCCCACAGCGGAATCATCGGACGCCACAGCTTGCGCAGCACCGGTTGATCGGTCGGATGCACCGACAGCGCCGCCGCATAACTGCCGCGGACGCTTTTAATCATCTGTAACAGCCGTTGTTTGATGGTTTCCAGCTGCGAACGCCCGTTGTCCAGTACCCGGTAACGCCCTTCAAAACCCAGCAGCAGGCAAAAGTAGATCAACTCCAGCAGCAGGATATGCTGACGCGGATTTTGTGACAGTTTTGCCAGCAACTGGAAAAACTTCTCCCCACCCCAGGTTTCATTGTGAAAGGTGACCAACAAACCGTTGCTGGTCCAGACGCCACGGCTACCCCACGGCGTCAGCGCGGCGGCTTCATCCAGCGCGGTGCACAGGCAGTAACGCGCACCAATGATCACTTCATAACTCAGGCCAGACTGCTGACAGCTCAGCTCAAAGCGACGGATCTGGTCAATTAACTGCTGACGCAGACGCGCGGGATCGTCATGGGAAACGGAGTGCCGGATCTGCGGGATGGCGTTAATCAGCGGATTTGCCGCTGCCACCAACACATTCTGGTGGCTAACATCGGGCTGCGCGGCATCACTATTCGGTTTCTGTTGTGGCTGCATCATGCGTGCTCAGTTTTGATTATTCTGACTGACTGCGAATGGCCCAGAACTCCATATTCAGGCCTGGAAATTCACCGGCGAGATGAAGTGCAAAGGCTCCCGAGCGCTCCATCTCCTTCCACAGCTCGCTGTTTTTATCCAGTTCAAAGTAGCTGTAGCCCGCATGCCACGGGATTTGTGGCGGCGCACCCGGCATGGCGATCAGTGACAGGCCAGGTAACTGCAACTGCACCAAATCGCGAATTTTGGTGACGGGCGCGACTTTCATCTGCGCCGGGAAATGGGTTTTTAGCGCATCGGCGGGTACGCTGGCTTTCACCGCCAGCACAAAGCCGAATTCGCGCACCATGCTGCTCTCCGGTACCGTGGCCACATTCAGCCCGTGTGATCGTTGCGTCAGCGGCAACTGAATCGCGCTCTCTTCCATCACCTGCGACAACCCCTGCCGGAGTTGCAACGTCAACCGCATGAAGCAACCATGTAGATCGTCATGGTCATAACGCGGGAAGGCGTCAGGCGTGCGGGCGGGCGACCAGGTGCATAGCTCTGACGCCAGTTGTAGCCAGTGGCTATACAGGGATTCGGGGTGCAGCAACGGTAAGGTTTGCAGATGCGCGTGCAGACCAAGCTGCCGGTTTAACAGCGCCAGCAGCATGAAATCGACCATATCAGCGCTGTTGAATCGCCCGGTACCAGGCGTGCGCTGGCTCAGTTGTTGGCTGCGTTGCTGAATCAGGCCATGCAGGTCGTTCAGCATGCTTTGCAGCCCGTGGTTTCCGGTCAGGGTGAGCATGGGCGGAATGTAATCACTGTCGAGACGAACATGGTTATCGCTACGCTTTTCCACCACCCGCGCCACACCCATCGCGGTCCATTCGGCGGTGAGGTCTTGCTCCAGCATCAGACGCAGGCGCAATTTACCGAATTGCACCGTGGCCGCGCCAACGGCCAACGCATTGTCATCCTCGACCTCCGTTTCCCAGGCGAGATAACGCGCCAGCGAGTCCGACGCATCCTGAAAGGTCACGGCCTCGCGTCCATTGCGTCGCGTCGGGATCGCCAGCACCACTTTCGCCCGATCAACATTGTCCGGCAGATCCAAAGGAGCCGGCCCCTGCTGTGGCTGACTGAAGGCGAAGAAGGTGCCATCCGGCAGACAACCACTGGCCGCACTCAATGCCAGCTTGCCCTGGCGCAGCAGCGCGTCATCAAATTCAACGTCAAAAAATCCCCAGGTGTAGACACGCTGGGACTGGCCCCATTCCCGTAAGGTACTGTGCAGAAAATTTTCCGACTGCTGGAAGTGATGCGGGCGCAGAAACATACCTTCCGTCCACACCACCTTTTCGGCTCTGTTCATAATCATCCTTTACTGCTTAACCAGGCGCAGGCCGTTGATATCCGCCACAATGCTGGCATTCAGCTCACCATCGTTACTTTTCCAGAACTGCCAGAACGCACTGTCATCCCCGTCCGGGAAGGGCAGTGCCAGACGCCAGACTTTGCCGTCCAACGTCTGATATTCCGCCATGATGCCGATGAAGCGGGCTTCGGCCAGACTCTTACCACTGAGCGTGTTACTGAGTTGCCCTGCTCTCAGGAAGAATTCCTGGTTATTGAGCAGTGAAGCGCCGAGCACTGCCCCCGGCTGGTTTTGTAGTGAATAGAAGTCGGCAGACATAAATGCGGCGTCAGAGGTGAGTAGCATCACCCGAACTTTGAGCGGCGCACCCGCATTGATTTGCGGATGCGCCTGGAAATGCAGGTTGTAGCGCGCTACTGAGGTTTGGCTACTACTGCATGCCGCCAGTAACAGGACGAACAGCGGCAAACACCACTTTCTCAGGCGACTTATCAACATCACCTGTCCCTCCATGTTTAGCGAGATTAGTTGATGATCCAGGTACCGCTGTTACCGTTCTGACAGGCTTTGCTGTCGCCATCGACCGACACGCAGGTCTTTTTCTTTGCGGTACGCACCCGACGTTTCGGCTGATCGGCTTTCAGGGTTTGATCGTAGAGATCGCTTTTCACCAGAGCGCGGAACGGGACATAACCAGTGAGCTGGGCCGCAGCTGGCGTGGCTGCTGCTGGCGCAGCCGCGGTTTTCTGCCCTTCTGTCGGTGCGGCTTCGGCCTGTTGCTGTTGCTGCGCCTGCTCGCCAATCGCCAGCCAATTGTTCTCAACCATGCCAAGGACCGTGTAGGTTTCACCGGTTTTCAGCGTGGTCACCACTTTGCCGCCGTAGTCAGGGCGCGTCATCACCGAAGTCGGGTAGAGCGCGCGATAGGCGTCATTGACAGGACTGAACTGCGCAGGCGGATTGACCGCATGACGGTGGACCAGGGTTACACCGTCAACAGTGCTGGTCACCAGGTTGTCGTCAGTGATGGGTGGTGGCGCTTTACAACCTGCAACAACAAAGACAAACAGCAGGCTTAACGCAATGCGGAGATTCACCATTTTCTTCATGTTTAGTTCCATTAATCTCTAAAAAATGGCCATTGGCCGGTTGTTAGCAAAATAAATCACTGAATGCCGGGCGAACCGATGCAATCAGGACCATTTAGAAAATTGACCACACTATTTATCGGAATCTGTTGACCAAATGTCTGCTTAAAATTGATCAGTTCCAATTAAGTATTTCAGATGCAATAAAAGGGAGCGTAAGACCAGGAGGGGGTTGATATGCAGTTATAAAACATTCACTAAAGTGATCAATATCTGCAACTCAATAGGGGGTAAAGCAGCGTGCACAAGATTTACTTATGACATTCCTGGTCTGAAATCCACCCTGCCTTATAAGACCGCTCAATCAGGGTGCAAAAGTCGTGACGAATATTAATCGCGAGCAACATGGATCACAATCGATCTAAATCAATTAGTTATGATCATTCTGTAGCATCATAGCTACCGCACGAGCCTGGTAAAACCCGCCCGTGAGCATAAATCATCATCCATGTGTTAACATCGGGCAAAGGTTTACATAAGCCTGACAAAATATCAACGTGCGGTATTCCTGGAAACATCCATAAACATTACTTAACAAATAATTCTAATGGAAATTTACCTCGTTTTAGGCAGACAAAATCAGAATCGTCTTAAAAAATGATGCAATTAATAAGAATTTTGCTACTAATAATGAAAATTCACACATCTAAAATTCATAAAATTTCACAAAAAAAGTGGTCCTGATTGAGTACGCATTTACTCAATTTGAGTTATGTCAGGTAAGACAGGTTTTTATACTTACAAAACCAAAAAGGGACATAGTTATGTCTGTAAATGGCAGAATTTCGACCTGTCTCTTAGATAGAAACATGCAGCTTGAATGTGAAGGGAATGGAATGAATACCGGGTTTACACCAGAATGAACGGAACAGGCATAAAAAAATGGCGCGATTTATCGCGCCATTACGAGGAAATCGTCATTAATGACGCTTATCCACTTTTGCCACCAGTCGATCGCCCAGCCACTGAATACCGCATACCAGAATGATCAGCACCGCGATCACCGCCAGCATCACGTTGGTTTCAAAACGCTGATAGCCGTAGCGAATCGCGAGATCCCCAAGGCCACCGGCACCAATCGCCCCGGCCATCGCGGAGGCACCCACTAACGCCACCAACGTAACGACGAATCCCGCCAGAATACCCGGTAACGCTTCCGGTACTAACACTTCCCAGACAATACGCAATTTACTGGCTCCCATAGCACGCACAGCATCGATCAGGCCACGATCCACCTCGCGCAAGGACACTTCCGCTACACGGGCAAAATAAGGCGTCGCGGTGATCGACAGCGGAACAATCGCCGCCCAGGTTCCCAGCGACGTGCCAACCAGAAAACGGGTAAACGGGATTAGCGCCACCAGCAGAATAATGAAGGGTAAGGATCGAAACCCATTGATGATGATCCCCAGCACCTGATTAATCAGCCGGTGTTCGGCAATGCCACCGGGACTGGTCACCACTAAAATCAAACCCAATGGCAGCCCGGCAACCAGTGAAAACAAGCCAGAAACCAGCGTCATCAGCAAGGTTTCGCCAATGGCGTTAAGCATTAAATCAATCATTACCGGTGACATAGCCGATTCTCTCCACTTGTGCCTGCTGCTGTTGCAGCCAACTGATGACGGGTTGCTGTTGCGCCTGCGGCAGCGCAATAAAGAAACGGACTACCGCGTAGTGCTGAATGTGGTCTACCCCACCCTGCAATAAACGGAATGCCCCCGGCCAGCGCGTTGCAAGGCGCGTCAGTAAATCGCCCTGATCATCTTCACCAGCAAAATCAACGCGATAAATGGCTTCACCGACAGGCTGTTGCTGAAGACGCGCCGCCAGATTTTCCGGCAACTGGGGCAGCAAACCGCGCAGCAGCGTTTGTGTCAGTGGGGTTTGCGGATGGGCGAATACCTGCCATACCGGCCCGCTTTCAATAATTTCCCCGGCGTCGATCACCGCGACCCGATGCGCGACGGATTTGATTACCTCCATCTCATGGGTGATCAACAGAATGGTGATGCCAAGTTGCTGATTAAGAGATTTCAGCAACCCCAGAATGGAGCGGGTGGTTTCAGGATCTAACGCTGAGGTCGCCTCATCGCACAGCAGCAACGCGGGCTTTCCCGCCAGCGCCCGGGCAATCCCCACGCGCTGCTTCTGACCACCCGACAGTGCCGCCGGATAGTGATCCGTTTTATCGGACAACCCCACCAGCTGCAATAACTCCGCAACACGCTGCTGACGCAGTGCTTTCGCCACACCGGCAATTTTCAGTGGCAACGCCACGTTCTGCGCCACGGTTTTCGCCGAGAGCAAATTAAAGTGCTGAAACACCATGCCAACCCGGCTACGTACCGCTTGCAGGTCCTGTTCCGACAACCCACTGATCGCACGCCCCTCGATTTCAATCACGCCTTCGTCCGGCTGTTCCAGGCCGTTAAGACAGCGAATCAGCGTCGATTTCCCGGCACCGCTGCGGCCGATAATACCGAGGATTTCGCCTTGATTGACGGTCAGAGAGAGTTTGCGCAGCGCATGAGTTGCACCAAACGTACGAGAAAGATCGCGTACGTTAACCACCACCGGTGCACGGTGCACAATATCTGTCGTATCCGTGGCCGCACGGCGCGATAATGAAATGTCATCGGGAAAGAGTAGTGTCATGGTTCACCTGCATCGGGCGCGCATGGCCCGGCTCGCGGGCCGGGAATCAGCGCAGTATACGCAGCGACTTATTATCACTTAATCTCGATTTCAGAATTGTTATTCACAAAAAGCATATAAAGCGCACAGCCTTACGTTTTCACCCGGCATGCTGTGCTAACATCACCTTTTCGCACCTTGTTATTGAGCACTATGTCAGAAACGACCAAACGTAAAAATGACCCTGAAGGGCTGAAGAAACGCATCCTTGCTGGCGCACTGAAAACCTTTGCCGAATTCGGTATGCAAGGGGCACGGCTGGAGCAGATTGCTGAACACGCTCAGACCACCAAACGTATGGTGGTCTATCACTTCGTTAATAAAGAGAAGTTGTATATCGAGGTGCTGGAGCAGGTTTATCAGGCGATTCGTCAGCATGAAACCGGGCTGAATCTCGCGGCGATGGCCCCGGAAGAGGCGATGACCAAACTGGTAGAAGCCAGTTTCGATTACCACGTTTCGCACCCGGATTTTATGCGGCTGGTCTGCACCGAAAACCTGCTGCGCGGTCGCTACATCACCCAATCAGAACGTATTAAAGCGCTGAATAAAAGTGCCCTCGACCTGCTCGATGACATTTTGTCGCGCGGGCAACAGCAGGGCATTTTTATCACCGGCGTGAATACCATTGATGTGCATCGCCTGATAAGCAGCATCTGCGTCCATCATGTCTCCAACCGTTATACCTTTAACGCGCTGTTTAGCCCGGATAACAGTGAAGAGGAGAGTATCCACCGCAATCGCCAACTGGCGGTTACCGCCACGCTCCGCTATATCCGCAAAGCCCCTTAGTCTGCGGCTGCGCTGTGATGGTCTACGCTTTAGTCAATGGGACCATCACAGACCTCAGACTAAGGAACGCCGTAGTGAAAGATTCCCACCTTTATCCTTTACGCCACACCGCCAACATCGATAACGAAAACCGTCTGTGGAACTGGGCGCAAAATAGCGTCGTCGGTCTGCGTGCCCAGCTACAGCGGCCAACCTGCGAAGCGGAATTACAACAGCTGCTACGTCAGACCACAGGCAAAGTACGCGTGCTCGGCAGCCGTCTGTCACCAGGCCGGATGCTGGGCGTCGGGGCACAGGATCTGCTACTGGATCTCAGCGCAATGCAGGGGGTGATCGCTGTCGATGATGAGAGCGTCACCTTTGCCGCTGGCACCCAACTGGAGCAGATCTATGCCACCCTGACAGGGATGGATCGCATGCTGGCCTCCTCGCCGGGCGTGATTGCGGTCCAGACTCTGGCGGGTGCGATGTCAACCGGCACCCACGGTCAGGGGCTGGATCAAAGTTCACTGGCTGACGAAGCGACTCGCATTCGCATGGTGTTGGCGGATGGCAGCCTGCGGGAGTTCACCCGTGATGATGCCGATTTTTCTGCTGTACAGGTGGGGCTGGGCGCATTAGGCATTATCACAGCCGTCACGTTACGCACCCGCCCTTTTCGCCTGTTTACCTGCCATAAATATGCCGTTACGGCTGACAACCTCGGTCAGGATCTGCTGACCTGGAATCAGCAATACGAACTGAGCAAAGCCTGGTGGTTTGTTGACGACAATCTGCTGCATGTGTGGAATGCCGAAGAAGCCAATCCCCAGGATCAACAACGTTACTACGCCAACCAGCGTGAAGTGATTGAACATGGCGAGGGGACCGACAGCAGCCTGAATGAAACTATCGACCAGACGCTGGCCCAGATGCATCGCGATACGCAGATTCACGGCAAAGGGGGTAAACAGTTCCGCACCGTGACGCGTTTTCGCGACTTCACCGACATCAGCGGCGATATCTATCAGTTATTTTGCCGTGGCATTGCGGTGCCGCAGATCAATGTGGAGATTGGTGTCCCGCTGGCGCGAACGCCCGCTGTCATCGGGAAAATTAAAGCATGGTACGCGGCAAAACATCCACATATGCATTACCCGATTATTCTGCGCTGTACCGGGCCATCGTCGGCATGGCTCAGCCCGGCGTATCAACAGCCCACCTGCTTTTTTGGTTTTGTGGTGTACTACGCCGACGACGGTTCGCTATCGCAGGAAGGCCTGCATTTTCTTACTGAAGTGGAAAAGCTGCTCGCGGCTGAGGGTGGCCGCCCCCATTGGGGAAAATATTACGATCCGCAGCGTTACACCTGGCGGGATATCTATCCACAGTGGGATGCCTTTCGCGCGGTGCGCCAGCAGCTCGATCCACAGCGACGTTTCAGCAACGACTACGTTACCGCCCTTTTCGATTAAGCCTGACGAGAGGAAAGTATGTTTGCCTGGGTCACTTTATTAACACAACCCGATTATCTGGTGGGCGTGCACGCGCTGCACCGTTCGTTGAAAAAAAGCGCCAGCCGCTGGCCGCTGGTGGTGATGGTCACCGATGCCATTGACCAGACGACGCGTGAAGCCTTGCAGGCCGAGGGCTGCGTCATTCATCCGGTGGTGCCGCTGACACCGCGAAGCGATCTGGCGCAGCACTATGCCTCGGCGCAGTTTGGCGAGGTGTGGAGCAAGCTGCGGGTCTGGGAATTGACCGGCTGCGAGCGCGTGGTGTTTCTCGACGCCGATATGCTGGTACTGCGCAATATGGACGAACTGTTCACCCTCGATTTGGGTGAATATGCCCTCGCCGCCTGCCATGCCTGTCGCTGCAACCCGAATCAAATTGCCAGCTATCCCGCCAGCTGGCAGCCAGAGCATTGCCACTACACCTGGCAGGAGCGCCAGCAACCTGCCCCCGCCAACGTCGATCTGTATCTCAATGGCGGCTTTTTGGTGTTGAAACCTGATATGGCGGTCTTCCGGCAGTTGCAGGAGAACGTTGCCGCCATTGACGATTTGCGCCGCTACCCGTTTTCCGAGCAGGATTTGCTGAATGAGGTGTTTGCCGGGCGCTGGTTGCCGTTGCCTTATATCTACAACGCGTTAAAGACCTTACCTTTCCAGCATCCTGAGCTGTGGCACGCCGAAGAGGTTAAGAATCTGCATTATATTCTGGCGAAACCGTGGAAACGCGATTTGTATCAACCGGAGATGGAACGCGATCGCTACTATGCGCTGGATAAGTTGTGGTGGCAGATGGCGACCTGACGGCGCGCTTGAACGCGCCGTTGGGCAACGCAGAATATTATACGGTCATCCAGCGTCGTTCGGTGGCAGATATCGCCACCGCTTCCAGCACCTTCTGAACCTGTAATCCTTCCGCGAAGTCTGGCCACATCCGGTCACCTGCGGCGATGCCGTTAATCAGATCACGAATTTCGACGGTTTTCTGATCGTTAAAACCAATACCGTGTCCGGCTGAAACGCAGAAGTTGGCATAATCCGGATGCGCCGGGCCGGTGAGAATGGTTTTAAAACCCTGACGTCCGGCCGGATCATCGTGAATATAGAGTTCCAACTCCGCCATTCGCTCCTGGGTGTATCGCAGCGTGCCTTTGGTGCCGGTCACCACATAGGTCAGCCCCATTTTGCTGCCGCAGGCGATACGCGACGTTTCAAATACGCCATGCGCACCATTTTTGAAGCGTAGCAGCGCGCTGGCCTGATCTTCATTTTCTACCGGCAACAGGCGGCTGGCATCTTTCGGGTCCGGGCGTTGCTTAATGACCGTCATCATATCGCCACTGACTTCTGCGATATCGCCCACCAGATAGTGCGCCATATTGACGATATGCGCTGCGAGGTCGCCGAGTGCGCCCAGCCCCGCCAGCGCTTTCTGGCAGTGCCAGTCGAGCGGCGTTTCCGCTTTCGCCAGATAGTCTTCGTTGTGGGTACCGTAGAAATGCACCACATCTCCAATTTCACCACGGGCAATGATTTCTCGTGCCAGTTGGCTGGTCGGGTTTTTCATATAGTTGAAGCCTACCAGGGTTTTTACCCCGGCCTGCTGCGCAGCCTGCACCATCTCTTCCGCATCGGCGACAGAGAGCGACAGCGGCTTTTCGGAATAGACATGTTTACCGTTGCGGATCGCTTCCAGCGCCATCTCTTTGTGCAGGAAGTTGGGGGCGCAGATATCCACCACATCAATATTGGGATCACGCACCAGCTCACGCCAGTCACCGGTTGAACGCGCGAAGCCAAAGGTTGCCGCCTGTTTGGCCGCCAGCGCCGGATTGACCTCCGCCAGCATCTCACGCACGATTTCACCCTTCAGGGCAAATACCGTGGGTGCCTGCGCATAAGCGATTGCGTGACAACGACCGATGTAACCACTGCCAATCATGCCGATTCTGACTTTGTTCATACTGCACATCCTGGGTTCACAGAAGAAGTGATACGGAATATAAATTTCACCCTTAACAGCCACAACGGCCAAATGAAATATCTGTGATCATGCATGCGATGAATCTGACAAAAACGACAAATCAGAATGTAATTTTTCATAGAGTTAGTGACTGCCATCACAATCAAGCTTGCCATTTATCTCCTTTATGGATGGGATGTTCCATTTTCCTGCAAGACCCGCTCCGGGATTTTTCTCCCACAGACCGGGAGAATGCTGCTTTCTTCAGCAGTCAGAACAATTTGTGCAAAAGGGCTTTGACAAGCCGCGGCTCGCTCGTTACTATGCGCCCCGTTCAAACGATTCCTCTGTAGTTCAGTCGGTAGAACGGCGGACTGTTAATCCGTATGTCACTGGTTCGAGTCCAGTCAGAGGAGCCAAATTCGAAGAAAGAGCAGCCTGAAAAGGCTGCTTTTTTTTTGCCTGTAGCGGCGCGATTTATCGCGTGATGTAGATTACGCCTGCGCCGTTACTGTCGAAGTCTCTAAAGAAGGTGAGTTGAAGAAATTCACCGATAGCAGGGCTTCCCCATGAGTCAAATTCCGGGGCTGTAGCTGAGTGGTGAACACCCGTTTAGCCAACCCAACTGTCACCATCTTGCTAAACAGAGTCGCGTCATTATCCTGGCTGCTGTCTGTCTCAACCGACCTCTTAACGCGCGCAGGGGCGGCAATATATTGAACCATTGCAGCGAAAATATCGGGATGCATTATCAATCCCGCAGCCCGATGCTGTGCGTTACCCGCTTCAGACATGAACCTGACGAGGTTATCAATTGATTCGTGATTAAAATCATGGGATCGGACCACCTTCGCAAGGTCATTTAGCGCTTTTTCGAGTTCGGTTATCCTGGAGGCATGCTCGTTAATCTGTGCTAGGTTTTCATTTGCGCCGTAACCCACCAAATCTGCCAATTCGGAATTCCTGTAATTGAGTTCCTCCAGGACAGAACGCCCTACCTTTTGAAAGACAATCCCGACACTCTCGCCAATTGACTTCAGGTATTTAGCTAATGCGAGCGGAGAATGGCACAATATCTTAACCAGCGCCGGGAGGTTTTGTTTCCTGTCAGACGCGATATTTGTTTCCAGATCGGTATAAATTTCCTTGTCAAAAAACTCATCTCCCTGAAGATGGCCAGTTTCATGAATTATCGTTTCCGGCAGCTCTTTGAGTTTAATGCTATTGACCGCAATATGAATGGGATAGTCGCCCCCCTCAACAAAGCCGTGGATGTGACTGCCGAATATCTCCATCTCTTTGCGCAGTGGGTTTGTTGATTTCTCGTGTAAATGATGCGAGGTAAGAACACTAAACTCTTCAAGCACCTCAATATTTTCCAGCGTTAACTCAGAAGAAAGTTGAGTAATACCATAGAACTTATCTTCTATATCAATCCGCATTTCCTGTGATAAATCCCTGGGGTCAATACCGGTTAACTCGGTGAAATAACGCCAAAAATCTTGTTCGCTTTTTCCATTAGCCAAAGCGTCTTTGGCTATCTCTCTGGTTTTTTTAACACCATCATCGATGATGGTTTTTATTTCTGGATACTCACTCGAAAATGTTTCATCAGAGGCACGCCCCAGTTTTTTATACAATGAATTCGTGTTTTCGTTATGTACAATTTGTTTACCATCAATTTTGTAGTCGGCTCCCCTGGTATTCACTTCTGATAAGGCTTTGTCCCATATTTCATTTTCAGTTTTTAAGTACTTATCCTTGTATTCTTTTCTTCGCGAAACGAAGTCGTGCTCTTTGTTATTTGCTTTCGCATCGACCAGAGTCTGAGTAATGTCTGAAATTTTCTCAGCCAATTCCTTTTCATTCGCATGACTTTTTTTAACAACTTTCTTCCAGAAATTATTGCCAATTATCAGAAAATACTCACCCGCATCAACAATGGAAGAGAAAAAGTCATTGTCAGACCAATTCTCCACCACACCAGCGCCTTCCAGATCACGATGCTTATCAATAAGCGACTTTATATCATCATCTATATTTATCTCGGATTTTAGCTCATCTATCCGCTGATAACTTTGCAAAATCTTAAAGGTTTCCGATTCACTATTTCTGTACTCATCACGGGCCTGATAGAGATCATCCAGCTCCTTTACGCGTTGTGCCGTATCACTCGACAGCGTTTTTTGACCGATCTGCGTTTGCACGCAACCCTCTTTACGGGTTCCCGCTCTTTTCTTAACACGACAGAACTTACCCACAGAGGCGCTCTGTTCAGCATCTAATGGAACAAAACGCCCCTCTTCGTTTGGTCCAATACGATAATGCAACCCTCCATTTTTATCCTCAAGTACCTGAATAAATCTCACCGCATTTTCCGAAAGATCACCATACTGATAAGGTGATAGCAGAACATGGGTTTGGGTCATGGTTAACGTTTCATCTGGCCCAATCATTGACAGAAAAATATCATTATTGAAAATGGGTTTATCCTGATGTGTTTTTTTCAGTGCATGTAATGCCGCATCGATCGTCCTGACTTTGATCCGGCTATCATCAATAACTCGATAACTACCATCCTGCTCTACCTTTATTTGTACATTGAAGTCAGGCGGGGCATTTTCACCCACCGCATTAAAAATATTCTCCGGGCTGTTTTTTTCAAGCCTGATATACCCATCATTCCTGTTCAGGAAATAATCTTTTGATTTTTTATCAAAATAAATATCCGGGCTGTTATCTAATTTTTCGACTTGAGAAAAAGCCGTGCCAAAAGCACCCTCCGGCACAGCGTAGCTGTCCAGATGATTCCACTGTATTTCTTCTTTTACCGCCTGCTTAAGGTCTTCTTTTTTTGCATGACCACCTAAGAATTTACCGGCTATATTATCCAGTTGTTTACCTGATATCTTTTCCCGCCAATATCTTAGCTGATAGCCATCTGATTTTCTGGCAAGTAAATTCCCTGCACCCTCGACAGAATACATCCTTTCATCATTGCCAACTTTAAAAACAATGGTTAAGGATTCATCAGGTGCATTATAAATAATTCCGCTATAAATATGATCTTGCGGTATATTATCCAGATTGAAGGTATCTGTCTGTGGTTTTTTATCCGGTGATACTTCTTTGACAAAAGGAGCAAGCGCCTCATGCTGTTTAAGTTTATTTCCCCAGGTATTTTCTTTATGATTTTTAAATGGCGTGAATTCATTGACCTTCCGTGGGCCATTTTCCTGGTGAAGATCATGCTTCAATACGATTCTTTTTAGTGCCTTCTCTGCAATTTGTTGCAAATCCTGCACCGCTTTCTCCGTACCCAATGACATAAAGTCGGCTATGCAACCTATCCCATCATTAGCCAGTGCCACTTTCGCCTCGTCCAGCCCCTCATTGGTGGATGAGGTTATCTCTTGTATACGAAGCGGTCCAGCATCTGGCTTACTTATTATCTCTATTGGCGCCTTCCCCGTGTCGTTTTTCAACACTTTGAATTTTTCTGCTTTATTGATAAATATTATTTTTTTCTGAGATTCTTCTTTTGCAATCTCTGTTATCTTTATCAGATCCGCAACTGAGTTTACACAACTTCCGAATGGGATAAAACCAAGAAGTTGATTTAAAAGATTGTCTAATTTGTTTAATGCCTCATCGTTATTTTCTTCATACTTGCCATCTTGCGGCAATAGAGGAAATAAAGGGGCCACTTCAGGCTGAATATTAAACCACTTAAATGCTTCAGCCTGAGGCAGTATTTCAGGCAATTCCTCCTGAACAGCTTGATAGACAACATGAATATTTTCTGCTGTAAAATTTGACACCTGAGATGTCCAGTTAGATCCTGCAATCGACAAGGGTTTGATCAATTTAACTTGAGGGATGGCAAACTTATAATCCTCCGCTTTGTTTTTATGCATCATATGTGGGATAAACTTATTAATAAAGAAGAGGGAATGCTGCTCGACGTATTTACTGATATCTTTTATTTCAAGGGATGAAACAGGGATCTCACATATGCCGGAGTTAACCATATCGGTGATCATCATCGAGGGACTCAACAGATACGCGCGGGTGATAATACCCTCTAAATTTTGAACAGTGATAATAGTCCCCGCATTTAACGGAACATTATTTTTATTGCCATTAACACTGATGATTAATCGATTTACTTTGACCCTGAGCGTGCCAGCGGAGACTGCTTTCTCAATGTAATTTTTGGCTTCCATCGGCAGCGAAGACAGAATATGTTCACATGTCTCAACAAACTCCCTCGAAAACTTTTCTTTTATTAACGTTAATTTTTTAGCATCATCATTGCTTTCGTCTGATGCGTTCATTGCAACAGCAAAATCTAAATGCGCGGAGAAGAGTTTATTACTTAAATGATAAACCTGTTTCAGATCTTTTAATAACTTACCTAATCCTCTAAATGATGACGCAACCTCATTAATCTTAATATTATTTTCTGTCACCGCAGATGTTGTGATTTGGTCTTCATCATACAATTTAAAATAATCCTTGCTATCTGGCGGCATAAATTCAGGGTCGGCATGAAGCAGAGTCAGCAAGGCAATAAACTGCAACTGAACTGGATTTTCATTCACTGAGAGAGAAAGGTCATAGGTTTTAGCGCAGGCTGCACCAAAATTCAGCATAATACCTTCAAGAGAAAGTACGCGGTAATTAAGATAGGGATGATTTTCTGTTTGCCCCCCATGAGTCAAGTTAACATTTGCCAGCGGGAACAGATCAGCTAATTTATGGTCAATAATCTGCCTGATTGCCGCCAGTTGTGTTCGACTTAACCGTCTGAACTTTTCAGCTTGTTCGTTTTGATGTCGGGAATGTTTTATAGCATTCGTATCCCCCGGCGATGGTGAAGATTTGCTAGCAGGCAATGATGATAATACCGCTTCTTTTATTGAGTGAAGATCGGATATTTTAACATCACCTTTTATTCTTTGATAAAAAGAGTCCATAGCATAAGTTATAATATCTTTATCAACCTTGATAAGACTGCTAAAAAACAGACTGGCCAGCCATTCTTTTTTATCAGGAAGACTTAGGATTTTAGTCATCAATTGTTCTGGTGAAACGGCAAAATCACCGCCTCTAACCAGAGTGCGAACAAATAAACTGAACTCGTACTGATTAACGTCAGTCAAACCTTGACTCAGTGCATTATTACAGACACCCGCATATGCGTTAAGTAAATTCTCAACGGTAACATCCTCGCCATTTATTATATTATCCTGCAAACTGAGCATTCTCATATTTTCAGAATGCTTATATAATAAATTATATTCATACATCTTGGTAACGGGAGGGGCAGCCAGAAAGTCTTGCCAGATAATTGATTTTATTTTCTCTTCCGTTGATGTTTCAGTTAAGGATCCATTAACGCTGATAGAAAGCTGGTTGTTGAGCCTCCGTAATAATGGGGTGGTTTCGCCTGTTGTGGTAGTATTGGACCTGTCTGGTAGCAGTTCTGGATGTTGTAGCCATATGTCATCTGGTATTTGCGTCGTGATTAAATCACTCTCCTTCCCGGCCCCCTCCACCAGCGGTAAGAACAGGGGGAATAAACTTATGTTTTCAATGCCGCGAAATGTCGTGGAAATACTGTCGGTCAAACTCTGAATCAGTGGCGATAATGAGACGCCATCCCGCCTCGTCGGAGCGTCCTGCTCCGGTTTCCGCTGAATGGCAGCCCGTTTGGGTTCAGGTGTTGGATCAAACTCCGGAAATATATCATCTTTGACTGGTTTATGGTTTTTATCACTCGCAAACAGATACTGGGATGTATGCAGCGCAGGCTTACCACAATTATCCTGTAGTAATTGCTCCCAAACATTCCCGGTCGCATGACTTGTCAGCGGTAAAGCATCCTCTAATAGCGGAAGCAATGGATTACTATGCGTTCGTAAATCGGTCAGCCCGAGCAGAATATTTCTTAACACTTCGGCCAACCGAAACCACTCCGTTGTAAAGGTGTTCCATGCCTCTTTTGACGCCGCCAGCTCCCTCTCATTTTTCATTTGCCGCTGAGATTGGATGAGTTCTGATCTTAACGGCAGCTTATTTAACGCAGTGACATATGATAAAAATTTTTCTACCCATTCTTTGCGCTCCTTAAGTACATCCAGTGCGTTTCTCGCACGGAAAGCGACTTCGTCAACCGACACGGTTTTTTGCGGCGTATCGCTCAAAGAAAACACCCGATCTACCAGTTCCAGCAACTCAAATTCCGGATAGAGAAGAAAACGGATCAGACTTTTAATATTGTTTTTATGGCGTTCAAATTGTTGACTATCATTTCGCCCGTCTTCACCACACGGCTTTCCACCGGAGTTGGCAACACGCTCTTCAGGTGGCTGAAGTCCGTCCATGATCCTCTCCAACGTGCCGATAAGTTTCTTGCGATCCTTTAAACAGTAGCGGTACAAGGCGGGCAGACGGTCAATAAAAGACTGTACGTCGCGTATTTTAGTTCTGTGTAACCCGGATGCCAGCACGTTGGCCCCTACCCCGATAATAGCGCCAGGAACCGGGGCCGTCGTCGAGCCACTAAGAAAAGCCGGATGGGCGAGAAAATAGGTGATGTTATTTAGCATGCCCAGTCCAAGGTCGCATGCCGAGCGGGGTAGAGATATCAATGAGCAGGCGTCAGACACCGGCCTGACCAGCGAGGTAGCGAGGTCGGAGAGGCAATTTCCCCAGCTATAATTTATCCTCCCGTTATCAAGATCGGCACCAGATGGGCGGTTTATCGGTTTTTGCGTGGCGGATTGAGTATCAATCATTGAGGTTTCCTTTCTGGAATGGCGGTATGTTAATTTCCTGCATCCTGCTGGAAACAGAATCGATGCCGCCGCGAATATAAAGCATCCCCCCTGGTCGTATCGTGATTTTTCAATTAGTTATTTATGAAATGCGCCACTTCCTCCATCAGCCAACTAATAAACGCCGTCTCCTCCTCGCGCTTCTCACTCTCCTTACGCGTCACCAGCCAATACGGCCACGGGTAATCCACGCTGAACGGGCTGAGTTGCACCATTTCCCCCCGATCCAGCGCGTCCTGCACCAGCGATCGTCGTTCCAGCGCGATACCTTGTCCAAGTCGTACCGCCTGTAATATCAGGTTTGAATCGTTAGTAACCAGGCCATTCGGTACTATCGGTTGGCTCAATCCCGCCGCCTGGCACCAGTTATCCCAGGATTCGAGGGTAAAAAGGAGTTCACTGGCGGCAATTTGCTGTGGGGTCTGCGGCAGATTACCGCCATTAAACTGCGGTGACGCCACCACCAGCAGCGTATCGGCAAACAATAGCTGACTGTTGACGCCAGCCCAGTCACCTTTACCCATACGAATGGCGATATCGGTGGTGGCCTGCTGCATATCGTTGACGCTCAAGCTGGCCTGTAAGCGCAGATGAATATGGGGGAAACGTTGACGAAAACGTGGCAGCCGCGGCATCAGCCAGTGGCTGGCGAACGAAGGCACCGCCGCCAGGCTAAGTTCGGCGCGCCGCGGTTTGACCTGCACCTGACGCGTAGCATCGGCAATACGCCCCAGCGCTTCACGGATCTGCATCGCATATAACCGCCCTTCTTCGTTAATCTGTACTCCGCGGACCTGGCGAGTGAATAAGCGTACCCCCAACAGATCTTCTAACGCTTTAATCTGCTGGCTGATGGCCGAATGGGTAACATGCAACTCTTTCGCCGCCAGAGTAACGCTACCCAGTCTCGCTACCGCTTCAAAGCTACGCAGACTGGCAACCGGGGGGAAATCTGCCATCACCGTTCCTCACATAATGAAAACCTAAGCCTGCCACAATAAGCGTAAGTTTTACTAACAAAAACGCTTAGAAAGCGTCGCTGGCTGAATCACGGCGGCTGGGGTACTGTCTGGGCAAAGAAACTGAGGATTTACAAGGAGTCATGATGAAACTGATTGGTATGCTGGATTCCCCTTATGTACGCCGCGTGGCAATTTCCCTCGCGCATTACGGCATGGCGTTTGAACATCAGTCGCTGTCGGTGTTTCGTCACTTTGATCAGTTCGCGCAGATTAATGGTGTGGTCAAAGCCCCCACGCTGGTGCTGGCCGATGGCAGCACGCTGATGGATTCGTCGCTGATTCTGCACTATCTGGAAAGCCAGGCCGCTACGTCCCGCAAGTTGCTTCCCACAGCGCCGACTGCGCTGGCTAAAGATACCCAGATTCTCGGGCTGGCGTTGGCCGCCAGTGATAAAGCGGTGCAGTTCCAGTACGAATGCACGCTACGACCAGAAGAGAAGCAGCATCAACCGTGGCTCGACCGCGTGACACAGCAACTGCTGACGGCCTGTAAAGCCTGGAATGCCGAGCTGGAACAACGCGAGATCAATCCGCAACAGCCGGATCAGGTGGCGATCAGCAGCGCGGTGATTTGGGGATTTATTCAGTCGATTATTCCGCAGGTGGTGCCGGCAGAACATTATCCGCGTTTGCAGCAGGTGGCGCAGCAGATGGAAGACACCGCGTTATTTGCCCACTATCCGCCGGTGTAAAAAATGAAGGTGCGCATAATGCGCACCGATAAAATATCGCAGGATTTTGTAGCGGCGCGTTTTTGCGTTAACGCCAGCCCAGCTCCGGTGCCACATGGGTCAGGATCGCTTCCATCACATGCGCACAGTAATCCACCCCAAGCTGGTTCGGAATGGTCAGCAACAGCGTATCGGCTTCGGCAATCGCCTCATCCTGTGCCAGCTGTTTGATCAGCTGTTCCGGCTCTGCCGCATAGCTGCGACCAAAGATAGCGCGGGTTTTCTCATCGAGGAAACCGACGGAATCCTGATCCTGACCGCTGCGACCAAAATAGGCACGGTCGATATCATTGGTCAGAGCAAAAATGCTGCGGCTGACGGAAACACGCGGCGTGCGCTGATGACCGGCTGCCTGCCAGGCTTCACGGTACGCGCGAATTTGTTTCGCCTGCTGGATATGGAACGGCTCACCGGTTTCATCATCTTTCAGCGTTGAACTTTGCAGGTTCATCCCCTGCTGCGCGGCCCAGATGGCGGTTGCGTTCGAGCCGGAACCCCACCAGATACGCTCACGCAGGCCTTCAGAGAAAGGCTCCAGGCGCAGTAGCCCCGGTGGATTTGGGAACATCGGCTGTGGATTGGGTTTAGCAAAGCCTTCACCACGCAGCACTTCCAGCAACTCCTCGGTATGACGACGTCCCATATCGGCATCGCTTTCGCCGTCTTTCGGGTTAAAGCCAAAGTAGCGATAACCTTCAACCACCTGCTCCGGCGAACCACGGCTGATACCCAATTGCAGACGGCCATTGGAGATCAGGTCGGCGGCGCCGGCATCTTCCGCCATGTACAGCGGGTTTTCGTAGCGCATATCAATCACGCCAGTACCAATCTCGATGCTTTTGGTACGCGCCCCCACAGCGGCCAGCAAGGGGAACGGAGAACTTAACTGACGGGCAAAGTGGTGCACGCGATAGTATGCGCCATCGGCACCTAACTCTTCAGCGGCCACGGCCAAATCGATAGATTGCAACAACACATCCTGAGCAGAACGGGTGGCAGATTGTGATGATGGCGTCCAGTGACCAAAGGATAAAAAGCCAATCTTTTTCATGGAACTGTTCTCCTCGCGGGCGGGTTACGCCCCGGCGTAAGTAAGTCGTTTTCGATGCTGAAAGGTTACGTCAGCCGCGTCCGTACTGATAGCCAATTGTTTTCACCCGCTTCATCAAGTTTTTCGACATAAGTAAGAAAATTAAGGTCTTTGTGTTTTTTTTGACCTTGCCGCATCGTCTGGCGACACCCTTTCAGCCAGCAGGACAATGTCGCCATCATGCCCAAAGGTTCTTCCGCCTATATCAACGCACAACAACGTGAACAGGTTCATCAACTGGCGCGTAGCTGGTTATGGCGCAGTGAACTGCCAACCTGGCTGCTGATGCTGGCGGTGTATGGTGGTTGGTTTGGCACGTTATTTTTCGGGCAACAACTTGGCTGGCTGCCGACAACGTTGCTGATGATTATCTTTACCACCTGGTATATGTCGTTGCAGCATGAGTTGATCCACGGCCACCCTACCCGCTGGCCGCGCCTCAATCAGTTGTTCGGCACTCTGCCGCTGGCGGTGTGGTATCCCTATGGTCTGTATCGCGATTCACATCTGGCGCACCATCGTAACCACACCCTGACCGATCCCGATGACGACCCGGAAAGCTATTATCTGACACCGCAACATTGGGCGCGCTTGCAGCCCTGGCAGCGCCGGGTGATCCATCTGCGTAATACGTTCACCGGACGGCTGCTGCTGGGGCCATTGCTGGACATTCTTGCGACGCTGCGAGCGCTGCTGCTGGCGTTTCGTCAGCGTGACAGGCAGGCCATCGTCATGTGGGTGATTCACCTCAGCCTGTTGGCTGGGTTGTTCTGGTGGCTGGCGCAATGGGGTTATTCACCGCTGTGGTTAGTACTGGCGGTGAGTTATCCGGCGCTGGCGCTGACCAAAGTCCGGTCTTTCTATGAACATCGCGCCGAGGAGGAACCGCTGGCGCGTTCGGTGAATAACGAAGCGGGGCTGGCGTGGCGCGTGCTGTTCCTTAACCTCAACTATCATTCAGTACATCACGATCTGCCGGGCCTGCCGTGGTATGGCCTGCGTCGCGTTTACCTGCTTCATCGCGAGGACTATTTCCAACGCAACCAGGGGTTTCGCGTCGCGGGTTATGGCGAATGGCTGCAACGCTTTTGGGCCAGACCGATTGCGGTTAACGTCCACCCGGCTCGCAAACAGGATGTACGCCATGACTAAAACGTTTTCCTTACCGATGTACGATATCAACCATGCCACCACCGAAGCGTTGACGGATGCGCTGGTGCAGTTGCTGGCCGCGCGCGGCGTGGCAGCCCGCGTGGCGTGGCACAGCGATCTGCTGCCGCACTGGCGCGATCACGACTTGTTGCTGAGCCAGACCTGTGGCTACCCATTGGTAAAACTGCTGCCGGATGTGCAACTGGTGGGCGCATTTCAATCCAGCGCACCGGGTTGTGAAGGTTTGCGTTATCGCAGCTGGCTGGTGGTTCGCGCCGAGGATGCAGCGCTGACGCTGGCCGATTTTCGTGGTCGCCGGGCGGTGTGCAACAGCGATGATTCGCACTCCGGCTACAACTCGCTGCGTTACGTGGTGGCCCCGCTGGCGCAGCAGGGAAGATTCTTTGCCGAAACAGGTTTCAGCGGCAGCCATCGTCAGTCGCTGGCCGCCCTGCGTCATCAGCAGGCGGATATTGCCGCCATTGATTGCATCACCTGGGCATTGTTGCTGCACAATTTTCCCGAGGAGCTGGCCGGGTTAACGATTATTGGTGAAACGCCGTTGTGTGCTGCGCTGCCGCTGATTACCGCCGCCAGCACCGATCAACCGACGCTGGCCGCCTTACGTAGCGCCTTGACACAGTTGGTGCAGGATGAGGCTTATCGGGAACTGTGCGCAACCAGCCTGATCGGCGGCTTCGCTACGCCGGATCGCGCCTTTTACGATGAAGTGTTGCAGTGGGAACAGCAGGCCGCCACGCGGGGCGTGACGGCGCTGTAAGTTTAATGCCGTGCCGCGATGATCGCGTCGGCGACGTTTTTCGGTGCTTCGGCGTAGTGGTTGAATTCCATGCTGTAGGTTGCACGGCCCTGCGACATCGAACGCAGCGTGGTGGAGTAACCAAACATCTCCGCCAGCGGCACTTCGGCGTGAATAATTCGCGCGCCAAAGCGTTCTTCCATGCCCTGCAAGGTGCCACGGCGTGAAGAGAGATCGCCCATCACGTTACCGGCATACTCTTCCGGGGTTTCCACTTCCACCTGCATTACCGGTTCGAGGATCACCGGATCGGCCTGTTTTGCCGCCGCTTTGAAGCCGAAGATGGCGGCCATGCGGAATGCCATCTCGGATGAGTCGACATCATGATACGAACCAAAGGTCAGGGTGGCTTTGACGTCTACCACCGGATATCCCGCCAGCACGCCGCTGTTCAGTGCTTCACGAATCCCCTTCTCGACCGAAGGAATAAATTCACGCGGCACCACACCGCCTTTGGTGGCATCTTCGAAGGCAAATCCGCCCCCCGGCTGCTGCGGTTCCAGCGTCAGCACCACATGGCCGTACTGACCTTTACCACCTGACTGGCGCACAAACTTACCTTCAACATCGCGTACCGTTTTGCGGATGGTTTCACGGTAAGTCACCTGCGGGCGACCAATATTGGCCTCCACGCCAAACTCGCGTTTCATGCGGTCAACGATGATCTCCAGATGCAGCTCACCCATACCGGAAATAATGGTCTGGCCCGATTCTTCATCGGTATGCAGGCGGAACGATGGATCCTCCGCCGCCAGACGCTGCAACGCCAGCCCCATTTTTTCCTGGTCGCTTTTGGTCTTCGGCTCAATCGACAGCGAAATCACCGGATCCGGGAAGTCCATACGTTCCAGGGTGATCACCGCATTCGGGTCACACAGGGTTTCCCCGGTCGTGACCTCTTTCAGGCCGACGCAGGCGGCGATATCACCGGCGCGAATTTCTTCGATCTCGATGCGATCGTTCGCCTGCATTTGTACGATACGCCC
Source organism: Pantoea phytobeneficialis (assembly GCF_009728735.1). Classification (NCBI taxonomy): domain Bacteria; kingdom Pseudomonadati; phylum Pseudomonadota; class Gammaproteobacteria; order Enterobacterales; family Erwiniaceae; genus Pantoea; species Pantoea phytobeneficialis. Next base: position 3,431,895 of record NZ_CP024636.1, on the reverse strand, counting down.
GATGCGTTCTTTCCGTCCTTTCACCGCATTCCATACGCTGTCGCCTTTACGCAGCACGCCGGAATAGACGCGCACAAAAGTCAGCTGGCCAACGTAGGGGTCGCTCATCAACTTGAATGCCAGCGCCGAGAACGGTTCGTCATCATCAGCATGACGTTCAGCATGTTCGCCGTGCTCATCAATACCCGCCACCGGGGGTACATCCACCGGTGACGGCATCAGCTCAACCACCGCATCCAGCATGCGTTGCACGCCTTTATTTTTAAACGCACTGCCGCACAGCATCGGCTGGATCTCGTTCAGCAAGGTACGCCGGCGCAGACCGGCAATCACCTGCTCCTCGCTCAGGTCGCCCTGCTCAAGATACACATCCATCAAGGCGTCACTGGCTTCTGCGGCGGCAGCCACCATATTTTCACGCCACTCGGCGGCCAGCGCCTGTAATTCGTCCGGGATCGCAGCGTAGCTGAAGGTCATACCCTGCGTGGCATCGTCCCAGTAAATGGCGCGCATTTTGGTGAGATCCACCACGCCGGTAAAGTGCTCCTCGGCACCAATCGGGATCACAATCGGCACCGGATGGGCGTGCAGACGATCTTTCATCATCTGCACCACGCGGAAGAAATCCGCGCCCTGGCGGTCCATCTTGTTGACGAAGGCAATGCGCGGCACATGATATTTGTTGGCCTGACGCCAGACGGTTTCTGATTGCGGCTGCACGCCACCCACGGCGTCATACACCATCACGGCACCATCCAGCACACGCATTGAACGTTCCACTTCGATAGTGAAATCGACGTGTCCGGGGGTATCGATAATGTTGATACGGTGCGGCGCAAAGCTGCCATCCATACCGGGCCAGTAGCAGCTTACCGCTGCCGAGGTGATGGTAATACCTCGCTCCTGCTCCTGTGCCATCCAGTCGGTGGTTGCCGCGCCATCGTGCACTTCACCCAGCTTATGACTCATCCCGGTGTAAAACAGGATGCGCTCGGTGGTGGTAGTTTTACCGGCATCGATGTGCGCGGAAATGCCGATATTGCGATAACGTTCGATGGGTAGCGGTCGGGGCATGATGCGTCCTTAGTCAGTTCGACGGAAAAAGGCGGGCACCATTGCCCGCCGTTGCCAATCAGCTTAGACCTCGCGCAGGAAGAAATGCGAACAGATTGAGCTGTTTTTCATCAGTCCTTTACATGCATACGCATTTGTCCACTGGCATCCCTCAGCGCTGCGTTTTAAGGTAGGGGTCTCATTCACAACGGGAAACACAACCATGCGCATTCTGGTAGTCGGCGCCGGCGCAACCGGCGGGTATTTCGGTGCGCGTCTGGCGCAAGCAGGACGTGATGTGACTTTTCTGGTGCGCGAGCGCCGTTTTCAGCAGTTAAAAGCGAACGGGATGGTGCTGAAAACCCCCGACAGCACCGAAACCCTGCATCCGCAACTGGTACAGGCCGGCACGCTGGACGGCAGCTATGACCTGATTATCCTGACGGTAAAAAGTTTTGGTCTGGCGCAGGCGATGGAAGATATCGCCCCGGCTGTCGGCCCTGACACCCTGATTATGCCAATTCTCAACGGCATGCGGCATATCGATACGTTGCAAAAACGTTTTGGCGACAAGGTGATTGGCGGCCTGTGTAAAATCAACGCCACCCTCGGTGAGAACGGCGAAGTGGTGCAGATGACGCCGCTGCATATCCTGTTCTACGGGGCGCTGAACGGCGTGAATGACGCGCGTCTGCAACGGGTGGATGAGACGTTGCGCGGTGCGCAGTTCAACACCGTGTTTGCCGACAACATCAGCAGTGAGCTGTGGGAGAAGTGGTTGCTGCTGAGTACGCTGGGAGCCGTGTGCTGCCTCGGGCGCGGCAATACTCAGCAAATCCTGACATCACAGGGCGGGGAAGCGTTGTTGCAGGGCATCTTCGGTGAAGTGCTGAAGGTGATCAGCGCCGAAGGCTATCTTGAGCGCCCGGCGGTGACGGCGAAGATTCTTGAGACGCTGAATAATCCGGCCACCCCAATGACCTCTTCGATGTACCGTGACCTGACCCAGGGCTTTGATATTGAGGCGGATCAGATCATCGGTGACCTGGTGGCGCGCGCCACGCGCAACGGGGTGGCTACGCCGCTGCTGAATGCGGTGTATGTTAATTTGCAGGTGTATCTGAAGAACCGGTAATCGCCAACCGTAGCGGCGCGATTTATCACGCATTTTGCCTGCTGCACAAGGTCAAAGGCGCGCGATAAATCGCGCCGCTACGCCCATTAAATATCCTGCACTGACCAGATCGCCGGATTGCCAATCCGGGTGCGCAAGGCATCAAGAAACAGGGTGACGCGAGCCGGGGGATGACGTAACGCGCGTAACGCGTAAATCCCGGTTGCCGCCTGCGGCTGTGCCGACCACTCAGGAAAAATCTGCTGCAAAACCCCGGCCTTGATATCCTCCCCCACCACCCAATCGGGGAGATAAGCGATTCCTAGTCCCTCCACCGCCGCCAGACGCATCCCTTCAAAATCATCACAACCAAAAACCGGTGCGGTGTTGGATGCCCGTGTCGGATGCCCCAGCACCGCAGACCAACCCAACAGGTCGGAGCCATGTAATTTGTCGATCAGCCGATGTGCGGCCAGATCGGCCAGCGTGGCAGGTCCCTCGTGCTGCGCCAGATATGCCGGACTGGCGCACAACACGCGGGTCTGAACAGCAATGCGACTGCCAATCAGGGTACTGTCCGCCATATCCCCGATGCGGATCACCAGATCCAGACGTTCCGCTACCGGGTCAGCCAGACGTTCGGTCAGATCCAGCTCCAGCCGTAAATCCGGGTGCTGACGGGCCAGTTCCCCCATCACCGGCAGCACGTAGCGCTTGCCAAAGGTCGGGTAGCAGGCCACGCGCAAAATCCCGGTGACTTCCCCTTTCATCGACGCCAGCTCCTGCTGTGCATCCACCAGCGAATCCAGAATCTGTCTGGCACGGATCAACAAGGCTTCACCGGCATCCGTCAGGGTGAGATGGCGGGTGGAGCGCAGAAACAACGGCGTATCAAGATGCGCTTCCAGTGCATCAATCTGACGACCAATCGACGAGGGGGTACGGCCACGCCGCCGACCAGCAGCGGAAAAACTACTCTCGCGTGCGACGTCAACGAAGACGCCAAGGAACTCGGCAAATTTCTCTGATTGCATCTGTGCATTTCTTGCATAGCTGTTGTGGGGAAAGGCCATCTTATCAGCGAAGCTCGCCGGGCTTAACCTTCTTCTCAACGCAAATCAACAACATCATCCATCTGAGGAAGAAGACCATGCAAAACCCAACTTATGATTCACTTTACCTGTTCATCAATGGCAAGTGGCTGAACGCCGACGACCGCGATACCGCCGCCGTGGTAAACCCGGCGACTGGCAACGTACTTGGCCGCCTGCCGCTGGCGACCGAAGCTGACCTGGCGCTGGCGCTGGATGTTGCGCGTGACAGCTTTGACGTCTGGCGTCACACCGTCCCCGCTGAACGGGCGCGCATTATGAAGCGTGCAGCGGAACTGATGCGTGAACGCGCTGAGCATATCGCCACGCAGATGACCCTCGAAGAGGGCAAGCCGCTGACCGAGAGCCGTGATGAAGTGCTGCGCGCCGCCGAATACTTCGAATGGTTCGCCGAAGAAGCCCGCCGTATTCATGGCCGCGTGGTGCCCGCCAATCGTCCCGGCGTGCAGCAACTGGTGAAACGTCAGGCCATTGGCCCGGTCGCCGCCTTCACCCCGTGGAACTTCCCGGCTATCACCCCGGCACGCAAGTTGTCTGCCGCGCTGGCTGCGGGATGCAGCGTGATTCTGAAACCCGGTGAGGAAAGCCCGGCAACGGCACTGGCGCTGGCGCGCTGTCTCGACGAGGCTGGCCTGCCAAAAGGGGTGCTGCAAATTGTCTTTGGCGTACCGGATAAAGTCTCTTCTCAGCTCATCGCCTCACCGATCATTCGTAAGGTGGCCTTCACCGGTTCGGTTCCGGTCGGTCGTCTACTGTCAGAACGTGCCGCCGACGGGGTAAAACCCATCACGCTGGAGCTGGGGGGACACGGTCCGGTGTTGGTGTTTGCCGATGCCGATATCGATGCCGCCGCAACCGGGGGCGCCGCAAATCGCTTCCGTGGCACCGGCCAAATCTGTATCTCTTCCACCCGCTTTCTGATCCAGCGTCCGGTATATGAACGCTTTGTCGCGGCCTTTGTCGCCGCAACCGAGAAGCTGGTGATTGGTGACGGTATGGCGGCAGGAACGCAGGTTGGCCCGCTGGCGAATCAACGTCAGCTGGAGAAGATGGAATTGCTGGTGGCGGATGCCGTCGCCCAGGGGGCAAAAGTACTGATCGGCGGCAAACGTATTGCGGGTCCCGGTTATTTCTTCCAACCCACCGTGCTGGCGGATGTGCCGATGAGCGCCCGCATCATGCATGAAGAACCGTTTGGCCCGATTGCCGTGATGCGCCCCTTCGACGCGCTGGAAGACGGCCTGGCAGAAGCCAATCGCCTGCCCTACGGACTGTCTGCCTATGCCTTTACCCGTGATGCCCGTACCGCCATTGATGTCGGCGATGGCCTCGAAGCCGGGATGATCGGCATCAATCAGTACCGCATCATTGCGACCGAGTTGCCGTTCGGCGGAATGAAGGAGAGCGGCCACGGCTCTGAAGGCGGTACCGAAGGCATTGAACATTACCTGACCAATAAATTTATCAGCCAGATTTAAGGAGATGACCATGAAACCGATTGATTTCACCAGCCCGCGCGCTGCCGCTCGTCCGTTTACCCCGAAACTGGCGGACTTTGTTGAACAGCCGCTGTATTCAGACGTCTGGAAAGATGCGGATCTGGCCCCGCGCGACCGCAGCCTGATCACCATCGCCTGTCTGATTGCACTGAACCACGCCAATGAGCTGCCCGCGCATTTACGCCGTGGTATCGAAAATGGCCTGACCCAAACCGAGTTAAGTGCCGTGATTACCCATATGGCGTTTTATGCCGGTTTCCCGGCCGCCATTACCGCGTCAGCCTATGCCAACGCCACCTTTGCCGATGACCAGAGCAATTGATAATTAAGGAAAAGACCATGAAAGCCATTACATTTGATCAGTTTGGACCGGCCGAGGTGTTAACCCTGACCGAGGTTGCAGAACCGGTTCTGCGCCCACAGGATTTACTGGTGCGCACCCGCGCCGCCGGGGTTAACCGGGCCGATCTCACCCATCGTCGTGGCGGCTATGGCCGCCCTGACTTCGGGGATTCCACCCTGATGGGGCTGGAAATCGCCGGTGATGTGATTGCCGTCGGTGCCGAAGTTTCCGGTTACAAGGTCGGTGACCGCGTAATGGGTATCGTTGGCGGTGGGGCTTACGCCGAAGTGGCGCGCATTGATTACCGCATGGCGATGCCGATCCCTGACAGCCTGAACTACGTCCAGGCGGCAGCCATCACCGAAGTGTTTGTCACCGCCAATGAAGCGCTGGTGAATCTCGGTAAATTGCAGGCAGGCGAGACGGTGTTAATCCATGCAGGGGCGGGTGGCGTGGGTGGTGCGGCGGTACAACTGGCGCATGCCATCGGGGCAACGGTGATCACCACCGCCCAGGCCAGCGCTCATCAGTTGGTACGTCGTATGGGGGCAGATTATGTTATCGATTATGTGCATGAGGATTTCGCCACGGTGGTCGACAGCCTGACGGAGAAACGCGGCGTCGATTTGATCCTCGACTTTATCGGTGCGCCCTACTTCGAACGTAACGTTAATGCGCTCAACTTCGGCGGTCGCCTGGTGCAGATTGGTATTATGGGCGGCATCGAAAATGCCAAAATTCCACTGGATCGGCTGCTGTATCGCCACCTGCAAATTTTCGGCACGGTGATGAAATCGCGCAGTCAGGAGGTCAAACACGCGATGTCACAACGCTTCCGTGAACGCTGGTTATCCGAATTTGGCAAGGAGGGACTGGCACCGATTATCGACAGTGTCTATCCCCTTGCTGAAGCAGCGGCGGCCCATCAGCGCATGGAAGAGGGCCTTAACGTCGGGAAAATCGTGTTGACGGCGTAGAAGGTTAATTATCCATTGATGCGCGACTGCACCCCTGGCAGGCGCATCAATCTTTGCCAGCCCGCTTCGACCGCATCCGGGACATCAACATGACCGAAGAACCCTTTGCCGCGCGGGCCATAGCCGTTTTCATCATCACGCAGACGCTGCACTTCCCCCATCAGCAACGACAGAAAACGTTCCATTGACCACAACCCCTGCGGTGGCGCGCCGATAATACGCAGCATACCGGCATCCATCATCACCTGCGGGGTAAACACCGGCCAGCTGATAAACTCAGGCGCATCGTCACGATCGCGCCACTGCCAGCGGAAGGTTTCCCAGGTACGACGCTGCATCAGCGGATCCTGCACCAGAATCACCCGCTGCGGCTGCCACGCCAGTTTGTCTAATAACTGCTGGCTGAAGGCCGCATTTTCGCCACAGTTGCGCGATTTATCTTCCAGCAACAGTTGGTCGTCCGGCAACGCGGCAAACAGACGCGCCATATCGCCCAGCATCTCTGCTTCGCTTTTACCCTGAGTCGCGATTTGCCGGTACAACGGATGCGCCGCCATCATTTGTGCCAGCAGTGGCGTGGAGTGACCGATACCGCCGCTGATAAGCAAAGGGAGCTGATATTTTTTGGTCAGTGCGACCACACCTTCAATATTCGGCAGCACCGCATGTCCGGCCAGAATGGCTAAATCGGCCTCCAGCGTACCCTCCTGCGGAATATGATCCAGCGCCAGCCATGCCGCCAGCGCATTGATATCCTGAATATGTTCACCATTAAGCTTCATGCTGTTCTCCTTAGGTTTTCATCCTGGCTTAAGACCTCGCCGAAGGGAAAAAATTTGCTACACTCGCAGCTTCATCTTCAGGAGAGATCAATGACTTCGCGCTCCGTAACCCTCGATGACGTTGCCCAACTGGCGGGGGTTTCTTACCAGACTGTCTCCCGCGTGCTTAACCGCGCCGCACAGGTTTCTCCCCGCACCCGCGCCAAAGTGGAAGCGGCGATGCAGCAACTCAACTATGTGCCGAACCGGGTGGCGCAGCAACTGGCAGGTAAAGCCACGCGCACGCTGGGGCTGGCAACCAGCGATCTGGCGCTGATGGCTCCGGCGCAGATTGCCTCCGCCATCCAGCAACGCGCGACGGCGCTCGGTTACCATCTGGTGATTGCAATGACCGCAGGCAATGCGCAGGACACGGTTAATGAGCTGCTGGCCCAGCGGGTCGATGCGCTGCTGATCAACCTGCCGCTGGATGCGGCTGAAGCGGAGCAAATCCAGCAGCAGTGTGGCACAAAACCCGCGCTGTTTCTTGATGTGGAACGCCATGCCGGGGTAGCGCAATGCCAGTTCCTGAGCGAGTCCGGTGCGCGTCAGGCGGTAGATCATCTGGTGGCGCTCGGCCATCGCCAGATTGGCGTATTGAATGGCCCGACGAGTTCCGCCTCGGCACGCAGCCGCTTTCTGGCCTGGCAACAGGCGCTGGCAGCTCATCAACTGGAAGCCTGTTGCGTGCTGGAGGGGGACTGGAGCGCGGCATCGGGTTATCAGGCCTTACTTAGTTTGTTGCCTCACACGCTGCCGCAGGCGCTGTTGGTGGCGAACGACCAGATGGCGCTGGGCGCGATGCGCGCGCTACACCAACATGGCGTGCGGATTCCCGGCGAAATATCGTTGATTGGCTATGATGACACCGCAGAGAGCGCCTGGTACCAGCCGCCCCTCACCACGGTGCGTCAGGATTTACAGCAGTTGGGCGCGGAAAGTGTGGATCACCTGCTGGCACGGCTCAATGACGTCAGTGCTGAAATGCCATCGCTGGAAACCCAATTGGTGATCCGGGAAACCACCGCTGCACCGCAGCAAAACGGGCTGGATGCGGCAGAGGTGGCGCAGCAGTTGCAGGCGCTGGCCCGGCGGCTAATGCGCAACTAACCCTCACCCCGGCCCTCTCCCGCAAGACGGTAGAGGGAGATGTGCAATATGTTAGTGAGTGCAGTATCGGCAAAAAATTCAGGGGCCAAATGGCCCCTGAATCTTATTGCGGTTTGGGTTCGCCCATCGCTTTGAGCTTTTTCGACAGCTCGCGACGCTCTTTGGAGAGGTCGGCATTTTTGATGATGTATTCGTCAACGCGATCTTCATAATCCACGCGCATGCTGGCGATAATTTCCTGAATCGCCTCAACGCTCATGCCCGGTTTGATGTATTCGCTCAGGTTGTCCAGCAGCAACACACGTTTCTGGTTATCACGGATTTTCTTTTCGTTATCCGTAATTTCGCGCTGTAGTTTGTTTTTACGACGAAACATACGCACAAACTCCAGAACGTCCTGAAATGATTGCTTGGCATTTTCCATGTTGGCACCTTTCTTAGGGCCTGCTTGAGCAGGCGAGATAGTCATAACCTTTAGCTTAGCGGCTTGCCAGCCCTGTAAGCAATTCTCACATCTAAAATCGGACTGGCACTTATCTTAGCGCAAAGAAAGGGCGATTCACATTAAGTCATTGCCCCGGAAAACTATTTACGTAACGCCAGCCTTACCAGATCGGTCATACGCTCCAGTTGACGCGCCTGTTCCAGACTCAGCCAGACGTAGCCGTAGATCGAGGTGGTTTCCAGTTGCTTGCTGCCAGTGGCAATCAACTGCTCCAGCTCCTGCATGATGCTGCCCAGCTCGTGGCTGTTGGCTGTCACCTGCTCCGTCTCCCCTTTCACCATTAACGCCGCCAGTGCGTTCAGGGTGTTTTCCGTCATTTGCTGCGTGCGGCGCAGGGTCGGTGCGTTGAGCAGCAAATAGTGGCTTTCGCGTGACGCCCACCACGCATCAATTTGCATCTGCATGGTGTTAACCATATTACGGTTAATGGTCTGAATGGCTTCAAACACCGATTTGGGAATGCGTGTCTCTTTACTGGCGGGTTCCAACAAGGCACGCATCTTGATCACATTGGTGAGTAGCTTCTGGAACGGTTTGTTCAGGCGCGGCTTATCCACCAGGTTAGCTGAGAAGCCGGTATGATGAATTTTCGCCATGCTGATAAAGGCGTCCGACAACTGGATGCGCCAGTGGGTATAAGCGCGCTGCGCCCAGATAGCAGTAAACAGCAGCGCCATTAGCGATCCGAGAATCACATCGCCACCACGCCATAACGCGACGGTGAAATCCCCTGCCGGTGCGCCAACCACGACGCTGAGGGTGATACCAATTAACAACGCCATATACGGATGTTTGCCGAGGGTGAGATAACCACAAATCACCATCACCGCAAAACACCACACCAACATCACGGGCAAGGATATCAACTCCAGCTTCAGCGCGATCAATCCGGAGATCGCCCCGGCAAAGGTGCCAATGATGCGCTGTACTACGCGCGGAAAGACATTACCCCAGGTCGAGATTGGCCCCATCACCACCACCAGCGTAATCAGTGGCCAGGTGCCTTCCGGAATGTCCGTCAGACGGACAAACAAAAAGCTCAGGACAAAAGCGATAGCGATACGCACGCCGTGTACGGCGCGATAGTGGCGGTAGAACCAGAACTCAATCGACGAAATGGGCTTGTCAGCGCGTAACATGATTATCCGGGTGCGGGAAAATTTTGCGCGCTATGTTACCCTGGCGAAACCAGATCCCTTAACACCTGACACGCGTTTTTCCTGACTTTTTGACCACTGCTTACAAAAATCAACATCAACGCAACATCAAATTTCCCCAATAGAAACATAGATGTAACGCCAGCCCCTTTTTTAGCGGGGCCGAACCGGGATGTACATGTTCAGTAGCCAGTTACCACTTTGCGATCCATCCGAAAGATAGTGTTCATAACAGGGACGATTATCCACCTGCCAGTCACTGCGCGCCTGCAATTGTGCAAAAAATTCATTCCAGGCCGCGAAGAAATCGTTGTTCAGTACTTCCGTGCAGGTGTGGAAATAATGGCCGCCGGCCAGAGTGCCATGCTGAATATCGCCACCCGCTGCCAGCGCATAATCGGCCGGGACGGTCAGCACCGTTTCTACCCTGAGTTCTTCCGGGGGCAGCTCCTGCGGATTACCATAATAAATGGCCATCCACTCGCCTGACAGGCCGTGACGCGCGGCCCAGACTTTAAGCTGAGCAAAGCCCTGTGGCACCGTCTCCTGCCACGGACCTTGCAGATGATAGCCGACCCAGTGTTGCGCCGGACGTTCAACAACAGATGTTTTCATGATTGACCTCGATATCAGCGACACTCTACGGCACTGATACCGAAGTTAGTTCATGCTTACAGTTTTTGCTTCAGGTAATCTTCAATGCGCGTCACGATACCCGCTTTATTGACCGCGTTGAGCGCGTAAAGCGGATAGCTCGCCAGCTGTTTATCTTTGTCCATCACCTGAATCTCGCCGATCTGTTCATTGGCCTTTAACGGCGCTTCCAGATCCTTACGATCGATAACGTATTTGGCTTTAACGTTTTGCACTTCGCCGCGCGGCAGTGACAGGTAGATATCCTGGGTGGTACCGACATCAACCTGATGCGGATTGCCGTACCAGACGTTTTCCGTGCCGATTTTTTTCCCGGCATGGAACAACTGGACGGTGTCGAAGTTATTTTGTCCCCAGACCAGCAGCTTACGCGCCTGTTCTTCACGCCCTTTGGAGCTTTTGCCGCCCATGATCACCGCAATCAGCCGATGCTGACCAACGATGTTTGACGCGATGATGTTAAAACCGGCGGTTTCGGTGTGGCCGGTTTTCAGGCCATCGACGTGCAGGTTGTTATCCCACAGCAATCCGTTGCGGTTGTTCTGCGTAATACCGTTCCAGGTGAGGGTTTTCTCGCTGTACATGGCATAGAAATCGGGTTCGCCACTGATGATGGCGCGTGACAGTACCGCCAGGTCGCGCGCGGTGGTGTGCTGACCGGGTGCATCCAGACCGTGGACGGTTTCAAAATGGGTATGGGTCAGGCCGAGCTTTTGCACGTAGCTGTTCATCATGGTGACAAAGTTTTGTTGGCTGCCCGCGACGTAGTCGGCCAGCGCCACACAGGCATCGTTACCGGAATCGATGATCACGCCACGGCTCAGATCACGTACCGTGACCTTATCGCCGGGTTTGAGAAACATCAGCGAGGAACCTTTGAATACCGGGTTGCCGGCCGCCCAGGCATCTTTACCCACCGTCACCACATCGTCACGGCTGATTTTGTGTTGGTCGATGGCACGATCCACCACATAGCCAGTCATCAGCTTGGTGAGGCTGGCGGGGTTGCGCTCCTCATCGGGATTCCCGGCGGTGAGAATCTGTCCGGTTGTGGCGTCCATCAGTACCCAGGAAGCCGCATCAATCGCCGGAGGCGTCAGGGGGAACGGCATGCTGTCGTCAGCCTGCGCCAGCGATGCCCAAACAATCATTCCAGAAACAGTAACCAGCAGACGCCTTTTCAACACTTCTTCCTCAAAAAATGAATTTACCGCCGCACGTTTTACGGCAAATGGCTTTAAGAGGTTTGAATAAATTGAAAAAAAGTATGAACTGAGGACAAATTCTGCGCGCTGGCACGCAGACCCCGGGAGGAAGGTTGTACTGTGTCAGCCGGGCGACTATCCTGTGCGTTGATTTTTCCATTGCCAGGATAACGCCGTGCCCGCCTCCGACTTCACCTTTTTGTTTCACGATTACGAGACTTTCGGCAAAAGCCCGTCACTCGACCGACCGGCGCAGTTTGCCGGGCTGCGTACTGATAAAGATTTCAATGCCACAGGTGAACCGCAGGTGTTTTATTGCCAGCCAGCGGATGATTATTTGCCGCAACCGGAGGCGGTGATGATCACCGGCATTACGCCGCAAACCGCGCAGGCGCGTGGCGTCACGGAAGCGGCCTTTGCCGAACGTATCCACAGCCTGTTTAGCGAGCCACAGACCTGCGTGGTGGGTTACAACAACGTGCGTTTTGATGACGAAGTCACCCGCAACATTTTCTATCGTAATTTCTTCGATCCTTATGGCTGGAGCTGGCAGAACGGCAATTCACGCTGGGATCTGCTTGATGTGATGCGTGCCTGCTATGCATTGCGCCCGGAAGGCATTGTCTGGCCGGAAAATGATGACGGCTTCCCCAGCTTTAAGCTGGAACATCTGACCAAAGCCAATGGCGTGGCACACGAGCAGGCGCATGATGCGATGTCTGACGTTTACGCCACATTAGCGATGGCGAAGCTGGTCAAAGAGAAACAACCAAAATTGTTTGAGTTCCTGTTTACTCATCGTAATAAACAGAAACTGATGACGCTGATCGATATTCCGCAAATGAAGCCGCTGGTGCACGTTTCGGGAATGTTTGGTGCGGCACGCGGCAATACCAGTTGGGTCGTGCCGCTGGCGTGGCATCCGGATAACCGTAACGCGCTGATTGTGGCTGATTTGGCGGGGGATATGAGCACGCTGTTGACGCTGTCGCCAGATGAATTGCGTGAGCGGCTGTATACCCGCCACACCGCGCTGGGCGACCTCGCGGCGGTGCCCATCAAACTGGTGCATATCAACAAATGCCCGGTGCTGGCCCCGGCGAATACCCTGCGCCCGGAAGATGCGGAACGCCTGAATATCGATCGTCAGCACTGCCTCGCCAACCTCGCCCTGCTGCGCCAGCATGCGGAAGTGCGCGAAAAAGTGGTGACGTTGTTTGCCGAAGCTGAGCCTTTTACCCCCTCGGATGATGTGGATGCACAGCTCTACAACGGATTTTTCAGCGATGCCGATCGTGCAGCGATGAATATCGTGCGCCAGACACCGCCGCAGAATTTACCCGCGCTGGACTTAACCTTTGATGACAAGCGTATCGCGAAGTTATTGTTTCGCTATCGGGCGCGCAATTTCCCCGGCACGCTGGATGACGCCGAGCAGCAACGCTGGTTACAGCATCGTCGCGAAGCGCTGAATGCTGAACGCGTGCAGGCGTTTCTGCTGGAGCTGGAGTCGTTGGCGAGTTTGCATGAAGGGAATGCGGAGAAGCTGGGTTTGTTGAAAGCGCTGTATTTGTACGCGCAGGAGCTGGTTTCTTAATCAAGAGCGGGCGGATGCCCGCTCTCACCTCAGTTAGATCAACGCCCACACCAGCCAGGTCAGTGCAAAACCGCTCAGCCCCATCAATGTGGTCAGGACTGTCCAGGTCTTCAGGCCATCGGCGACTGACAGCCCCAGATAACGGGTCACTACCCAGAATCCGGCATCATTTACATGTGACAAGCCGAGGCCACCAAAACAGGCTGCCAGCGTCACCAGCACACGCTGCATATCGGTGACATCACCGACCGCCTGACTCAGCAGGCCGCTGGTGGTGAGAATTGCCACGGTGGCGGAACCCTGCGACGCACGCAGCGCCAGCGACAGAATAAATGCGGCCGGAACCAATGGCAGGTGGAGTGTCTCCAGCGTTACCGCCAGCGCTTTGCCCACGCCTGACTCGACCAGCACTTTACCAAAAGCGCCACCCGCGCCGGCGACCAGAATGACACTGGCGGAACTGGGGATAGCGCGGCCGGTCAAATCTTCCAGTTTGTCCTTGCTCCAGCCACGACGCACGCCGAGCAACCATGCTGCCAACGCCAGGGCAATCAACAGCGCAATCGGTGGGGTGCCGATGACGGTCATAATTGACCGTAAAACACTGCCCTCAGCCAGCATGGAGTGTGACAGGGTACCCAGCACAATTAATACAATCGGCACCACGATCAAACCAGCAATGGTCATCGCGCCCGGAGGGGTTTCCTGGGTGCTGGTCGTCCCTTCTGGTTTTGCCAGTTGCAATTGTTCCAGTACATCAACGGACAGATGGTACTGACGGCGATTCATCATTTTCGCCACGTAGTAACCAACAATGCCGACCGGGATGGAGATCAGAATGCCGAGCATCATCAGCCAGCCCATATCGGTATGCAGTATGCCCGCCGCTGCCGCCGCCCCTGGATGGGTTGGCAATGCCACATGCACCGTCAACATCACACCGGCCATCGGCAGACCAAATTTCACGGGCGAGACGCGTGCCACTTTGGTGAAACCGTAAATAAGCGGGATAACGATGATAAAGCCCACTTCGAAAAATACCGGAATACCGAGGATAAATGCCGCCATTGTCAGCGCAGCGACGGTACGTTTCATACCCAGCGTTTTACTGAAACGCTGGGCCAGCGACTCCGCGCCGCCAGAGGCTTCAATCACTGCGCCGAGCATCGCCCCCAGCACGATAATAATGGTGATATGTCCCAGCAGGCTGCCCATGCCGCTATAAATGGTCTCCATGATTTTTTCCGCCGGGATTCCGGTAGCAATCGCCACCAGCAGGCTGACAATCAACAGAGCGACAAACGGATGAACTCTGGCTTTAATCACCAGCAGCAGCAGGATCACAATGCTGGCGACAGCGATGGTTAACAACAACGCGGTTGACATGATAGTCCTCTGATTTAATTAGTATATTCGGGTACAGATTTCTCTGGCTCAGGCAAAACAAAGGTTACAAAAGCCCCACGGGGCAACGTGTGTCCTGTGTGTGGGGCGGTAAAACTCAGGGTTATTGTGCGTAAGGTGCGAACCAGCCCAGACCCGCTTCCGTGGTGGTGCGAGGAAAATATTCACAGCCAACCCAACCGTCGTAACCCACCTCATCCAGCAGGTTGAACAGCCACGGATAGTTGATTTCACCTTCATCAGGCTCATGGCGATGCGGTGCAGAAGCAATCTGGATATGACGATAGCGACCCGCATAGGTCTTAATCAGGTGACTGAGATTGCCATCCACCAACTGCGCGTGGAACAGATCCAATTGGGTGAAAACATTCGATCTGTCGATGCGCTCCATCATCGCCAGCGTCTGGTACTGACTGGCGTAGAGGTAATGCGGTTTGGTTACCGGATTTAGCGCTTCCAACAGCAGACGAATCCCATGCGGGGCAAAACGTTCAGCTGCGTAGTGCATGTTGCTGACAAACGTTGTTTCATACGCCGTACGGTCAGCCCCTGGCGCGACGGTCGCCGCCATCACATGTACCTGCGGGCAGTTGAGCGCCAGTGCATACTCCAGCGCACGATCGATATCCGCGTGCGCCTCCGCTTCGCGGCCCGGAATGGCTGAAACACCCCACTCCCCTGCGGCAACATTGCCTGCGGCGGTATTGAACAGCACCAGTTCCAGTTGATATTTCTCCAGTTCGGCTTTCAGCACCTCTGCCGGGTAGTCATAAGGAAACAGGAATTCAACGGCGCGAAACCCCGCGTTGGCTGCCGCAGCGAAACGTTCCAGAAACGGCACTTCATTGAATTGTGTAGATAAATTAGCAGCAAACTTTGGCATCAGTAATTCCTCAACTCTGCCACTTCGTCATCACTCAGATAACGAATGGCACGATCGCCCAGCGTGAACATCAGGCGTGCCGTTTCTTCCAACTCTTCGGTGTTATCCGCCGCTTCGCGTAACGTTTTCCCGACCACCACCGGCCCGTGGTTTGCCAGTAAAAAGGCGCGATAACGTGACGCCAGTTGTGCCAGGTCTTCCGCCAGGCGCTGATCGCCTGGCTTGTAATACGGCACCACCGGCACATCCCCCACGCGCATCACCACATAAGGCGTAAATGGACGGATGCAGTTTTCCGTGTCCAGCCCCTGCAAGCAGGAGAGCGCCGTCAGGTAATGACTGTGCAGATGAACCACCGCTTTGCATTGTGGGTTGTTCAGATAGAGTGCGCGGTGAAAAGCGATCTCTTTTGACGGCTTATCACCGGAAATCCATTCGCCCTGCATCGTCACTTTCGACAGACGGTCGGCCTGTAACTCGCCAAGGCAGGAACCGGTTGGCGTCGCCAACAGGTTGCCATCTTCCAGTAACAGCGACAGGTTTCCTGCCGAGCCGGTCGCGTAACCACGCTGAAAAAACGAGGCGCCGAGTTGCACCATCTCCAGGCGGGCTTGTTGTTCGGTCATGCAGAGAACTCCGTTTGTGCGCGGGCGAAAAATTGTTCATCGCCAAAGTTGCCTGATTTCAGGGCCAGCGACAGCGGTTGATGAATATCACGCACCCAGGGTACGCCGGGTGAAATCGTCGGACCAATGTGGAAGGCGGTCACACCGAGGGTTTGTGCCACCACTCCCGAGGTCTCACCACCGGCCACAATAAACCGCTGCCAGCCGCGTGCCTTCAGCTCACGGGTAACGGCGGCAAACAGCAGCTCAACCGCTTCACTGCTGCGTGCGGCACCGTACTGCTGCTGAATCGCCTGCAACTGCTGTGCATCGGCAGTGGCGTAAAGCAGCGGAGCCAGAGCCTGCTGGCTGTTCGCCGCCACCCAGTCGCACAATTCATCGGCATAGCTGGCCGCATCTTCGAGACAGCGCTCAACCTGCACCTCGAATGAGGGTGCGATCTGGCGATAGGTGTTGACCTGGCGGTTGGTCATTTGCGAGCAGGAACCTGAGATGACAACCGCACGCTGGCCCTGTGGCCGCCCGGCCCACTCCGCTTCGGCCGCATTCTGTTGCGCCGTTGACCAGGCGCGAGCAATACCGATTGCCAGCCCGGAACCGCCGGTCACCAGGCGCATCTCTTTTAAGGCCTCACCCTGGGTCAGCAGGTGTTGCTCATGCAGCGCATCCAGCACCACATAGTTGATACCCTGGGTTTTCAACGTTGCCAGTTGGTCACGCACCACATCTGCGCCTTTATCCAGTTGGCTGGCATTGATCACGGCAGCCTTACCCTGCGCCTGACGCGTCATCAGACGTACCAGGTTGCTATCCGTCATCGGTGTCACCGGATGATGGCGCATGCCGGATTCCGACAGCAGTTGATCAGCGACGAACAGGTAACCCTGATAGACGGTACGACCATTGACGGGTAAAGAAGGTGAAATCACCGTCTGGCTTTCACCTAATTCAGCCAGCAGTGCATCCGTCACCGGACCGATATTGCCCTGTGCGGTGCTGTCAAAGGTGGAGCAATATTTAAAGTAGAAACGATCGCAGCCCTGCTGCTGCAACCAGCGCAGTGCCGCCAGCGACTGATCAATCGCCTGCTGGGGTGGGCAAGAGCGTGACTTCAGGCTGATAACTATCGCCCGTGCACTCAGGCTATCCACACTTTCCGGCACGCCGTTGTACTGAATTGTCGGCAGGCCGTTTTGCACCAGAAAACTGGCGATATCAGTCGCGCCGGTAAAATCGTCAGCAATGACACCTAAACGCATGGTTACTTCCCCTTCGGCTGGGGCAGCGTGATGCCACTGAAGATTTTGATCACCGCACTGTCGTCTTCACGCCCGTAACCCGCGTTGCTGGCTTCGGTAAACATGTTGAGTGCAGTCGAGGCCAGTGGTAGCGGGAAATGCAGGGATTTGGCGGTGTCGGCCACCAGGTTGAGGTCTTTGACAAAGATATCGACCGCTGATTTCGGTGAATAGTCGCCATCCACCACATGACGCATGCGGTTTTCAAACATCCAGGAGTTTCCTGCCGCATTGGTCACGACGTCATACATGGTTTCCAGCGGGATGCCTGCTCGCGCAGCCAGGGCCATCGCTTCTGCACCAACGGCGATATGCACGCCTGCCAGTAACTGATGAACGATTTTCACTGTTGAGCCAAGACCGATGTCGCTACCCACGCGGTAGACTTTCGCGGCAACCGCGTCCAGTACCGGTTGCAGGCGAGCAAAGGCTTCCTCGCTACCGGATGCCATCACCGTCATGTCGCCGGTTGCTGCTTTCGCTGCGCCGCCGGATACCGGCGCATCCAACATCACCAGTTGATGCTGCACCAGTTGTTGTTCAATGGACTGCGCGTCCTGGGCTGAGATGGTGGAGGACACCATGACCACGGTACCGGGTTTGAGTTGTGCCGCCAGACCGTTGTCGCCGAACAGAATCGCTTTAACCTGCGCGGCATTGACCACCAGCAGTAACACCGCATCCAGTTCCTGAGCGAACGCGGCAGCGGAGGTCTGTGCGTCACGCGCGCCGGCCTGACGCAGGGTTTCCAGCGCCTGGGGATTGAGATCAACCCCCCAGGTGTTTAAACCGGCACGAATACAGGACTGCGCCGCGCCCATACCCATCGAACCCAAACCCACTACACAGATATTATTGACGGTTGCTGACACAGCGAACCTCCATTGTTAATTTAAGTGATTATTTGTTCATTGCTGTTAATTCTGCCGCAGACACTGGCGGATAAATGTGCGGAGAATCACAAAAATTAACTTCGACGCATCTCTCATAACAACATTTCACACAGCCACGACGTGGCTTATCCGCAGGCTTTGGGCGATTTTTGCTTACATTCCACAGGGATAATATCTACTGCATGTAAAGAAGCGATGCTCTACAATGTGAAAAAATGATAATTTCATGGAGGCGATTGTGATTCCGGTTGAACGTCATCAACAGATTTTAGCGCTGGTTGCCGAGCGTGGCGTGGTCAGTATCGCCGAGCTAACCGAGCGGCTGGGGGTATCCCATATGACCATCCGCCGTGATGTGCAGAAGCTGGAGGAACAAGGCGCGGTGCTCTCGGTATCAGGCGGCGTGCGGTCGGCAGACAGACTGGCGGCAGAACCGTCTCATCTGGCAAAAACCAGCATGTACAGCAACGAGAAGATGGCGATTGGCCAGTTGGCGGCGCGTCATATTCCGCGTAACAGTTGCATATACCTTGATGCCGGCACCACTACGCTGGCCCTCGCACGGGAACTGCTTGACCGGGAGGATTTACTGGTGGTCACCAATGACTTTGTCATCGCGCGTCTGTTGATGGAAAGCAGCAACTGTAAGCTGATCCATACCGGGGGAACCGTTTGTCGGGAAAACCGTTCCAGTATTGGTGCCGCTGCGGCGCGCAGTTTGCGCCAACTGGCGATTGATATCGCGTTCATCTCCGCCTCATGCTGGGGACCGCGCGGATTATTTACCCCTGATGAAGAGAAAGTGCCGGTAAAACAGGCAGCGAGCGATGTCAGTAGCAAGCGGATATTGTTAAGCGACAGTTCCAAGTACAACAAGATTGCCACGCATCTGGCATTGCCGCTGGAACGGATTGATACGCTGATTACAGATAACGAATTGAGTAAAGCGGCGCGCGAGACGTTAAGTTTGGGGAGTTGGGAATTACAGATTGCCGGTTAACGGATGAACGCGATGTCGATGACAAAGGCGCGGTGACCCGCGCCTTTACGGAAGGTGCGCATTAGCGCGCACCTTGCCGACTTACACTTCTTCGCTGTACTGCGGCACCGGGTTACGGAAGGTGCGCGTAACCACCGCGAGGTAAATAATCCCCACCGCAGCCCAGACCAGACCCAATACCATTGAAGTCTCTTCCAGGTTAATCCACAGCGCGCCAACAGTCATCGCACCCAACACCGGCAGCACCAGATAGTGAATGTGATCTTTCAGCGTTTTGTTGCGCTTCTCACGCACCCAGAACTGGGCAATCACCGACAGGTTCACAAAGGTAAACGCCACCAGCGCACCGAAGTTGATCAGCGCGGTTGCAGTAACCAGGTCAAAGTTGATCGCCAGCAGCGCAATGGCACCGACCAGCAGCACGTTCAATGACGGGGTACGCCATTTCGGATGGATATAACCGAAGAAACGCTCCGGGAATACACCATCACGGCCCATCACATACATCAGACGGGAAACACCGGCGTGCGCCGCCATGCCAGATGCCAGCACCGTGACCACCGAGAAGATCAGGATACCAACCTGCAAGGCTTTACCCGCCACAAACAGCATGATTTCCGGCTGTGATGAGTCCGGATTCTGGAAGCGTGAGATATCCGGGAAGTAGAGTTGCAGGAAGTAAGACACCGCAATAAAGATCACGCCACCAATCAACGCGGTGAGGAAAATCGCGCGCGGAATGGTACGTTCAGCGTCTTTGGTTTCTTCCGACAGCGAACTGATGCCGTCAAAGCCGAGGAACGAGAAACACAAAATGGTCGCACCGGTGATCATCGGTACCACATGGGCATCCTGTGACCAGAACGGTTTGCTGCTGGTCAACGTACCTGCGCCAACACCGTGGACAACACCGTAAATTACCATGCCGGTAATCACGATCATCACCAACACCTGCAACACCACAATCACGCTGTTGAAGTTGGCTACGGTTTTGATGCCGCGCAGGTTGGAGAGCGTCATAAAGCCCACCAGCAGCACGACAAAAATCCACGACGGGATCCCCGGCACCAGCGTTTCAAAATAGCTTTTCGCCAGCAGGATGTTGATCATCGGCATGAACAGATAGTCCAGCAGGGATGACCAGCCCACCATAAAGCCAACGTGTGGGCTAATGGCCTTCTGTGCATAGGTATAAGCGGAGCCCGCAGATGGGAAGCGGCGTACCAGCTTACCGTAGCTAATAGCAGTGAACAGAATGGCGATCAGCGCGAACGCATACGCAGTGGCGACGTGGCCGTCGGTCAGACCCGATACGATGCCGAAAGTATCAAACAGGGTCATTGGCTGCATATAGGCCAGGCCCATCATGACCACCGGGATCAGAGTCAGGGATTTTTTCAGATGTGCACGCTGTGGTGCGCTAGAGGTATTAAGCGACATCGTTCAGCCCCCCTACAGCAACAACCTGACTGGGTTGTACCACAGGGAAACTGCGCAAATTGCGACAGGAGGTGGGTTGATAAGCAAGAGTGCTCATCACAGCGCCGTAGTCATCACGAAAGCGAGAACCAGCCAGCGCTGGTGCAGTTGAAAACATCCCCATCTTTTTTCCTCAAAATCTCACGCACAACGCGTGTTTGTAGTGTCTATCTATCCGGATGCGTGTCCGGCCTCGGTTGAAGTAGAGTGAAATCACTATGCAAAAAATAACCGACGCGATAAGCGTCGGTTATGTTGGTATTTTGCAGGGCGCATATTTTGCCTTAATTACTGGCATCAATACAAGATGTTGCGCTAAATCTCCCTGCTTCAGGCGTTCTTCAGCATCCAGTCAATCTCGGTGGCGGTGATAAGTCGCTCAAACTGCATCAGTTCATACTGTTTGCAGCTGTGCCACACCGCGCTGAAACGCTCGCCCAGCAGCTTCTGTAGCGGATAGCTGTTCTCAAATTCGTACAGCGCATCGCTCTGACGAATCGGTAGCGCCAGTCCTTCCGCTTCATGGCCGTTGCCTTTCACCGGATGCGGCAACGGCAATTGATTGTCCAGTCCGTGTACAATACCGGCAAGAATGGTTGACACCACCAGGTAAGGATTCGCATCGGCCCCCGCCACGCGGTATTCCACGCGATGATTATCGACATCGCCACAGGGAATGCGCAGCGCCACGGTACGGTTGTTGTGCCCCCATGAGGCCTGAAGGGGGACAAAAGCATCCGGCAGAAAACGACGATAGGCGTTCACGTTGGGAGCCAGCAGTGCCATTGATGCAGGCATTAAATCGATCATGCCTGCCAGTGCACGTTTCAGCAGCGGCGAATCACTACCGTCATCAAGGGAAAAGGCGTTGTGGTCGGCGGCATCCAGCATACTGATATGCACATGCATGCCGCTACCGGCGTACTCTTCATAGGGTTTCGCCATGAAAGTCGCCGTCATGCCGTGATTTTCTGCGACCTGACGAACCAGACGTTTGAGTTGAATTGCGTGATCGCAGGCTTTCAATACATCGCGCGTATGGTGCAGATTGATCTCGAACTGTCCCGGTGAGGCCTCCGCCAGGGCACCATCGGCCGGTATCCCCTGCTGCTTCGCCAGGGAATCAATATCCCGTAACACATCGGCAAAGTGATCAAGGTTATCCACCGAATAGACCTGGCTTTGCATGTTGCGCTCATCGCTACCGGGTGCGCACGGCGGTTGGATATAGCCTTCCGCATCGCGTTTTTTATCGACCAGATAGAACTCCAGCTCTACCGCTACCACCGGAAATAATCCCCGATTGCGCAGTTGTTGCCACAATTGATTGAGGACATTACGGGGTTCAACGTCAAAGGGAGTGCCATCTTGGTTGCACATGGTCAACATCAGTTGCGCGACACGTTGCGGATCGGCGGCGGAAGGCATTAAAGAACCGGGAACAGGAAAGCAGATATTGTCAGGTTCGCCGAGTGCCTGTCCCAGTCCAGCCTCTTCGACGGTATTACCCAAAATATCCATAGCGAAAACCGAAGCCGGGAAGTAACACCCTTTTTCCAGCTTTGCCAGCGCTGAGACGGGAATGCGCTTACCGCGAAATACCCCATTCAGATCGTTCAGAAGAATATCGACATACTGCGTTTCAGGATGGCGTTCCAGCCAGGTTTTCACCTCCAGCTGGAACGCGCTGGTTCGCTTCTCTTCACTATGTCGCGTGAAGTCTTCTACTTCTACGAGGTTCGTCATGATCCCACCCGCCCTTTACCGTTTGTCAGGTTTGCGCAATGCTCAAAATAACAGCCACAAATCTAAGATAGCTCCTGGAGAAAAAGTGTGCAAATGTAACAAATCTGTTTGAAGATTAGCCAGACGGTTGCTAGATTGACATTATATTGCACACTTTTACGTCAGGTGCGCTTTATCGGCGAAAATATTGAACAGCGACGCGGAGACGTAATGGGCATTATTTTTGACAAACCCTTGATTGGCGTAGTGATGTGTCAGAACAACATCGGTAGCCATCCTGGGCAGACCGTCCATAACAAGTATCTTGATGCCATCGTGCTCGCCGGTGGCCTGCCCCTCCCTATGCCGCATCAACTGATGCAAGCCCCTCATCTATTAGAAAACAGTATGACGTTGCTGGATGGCATTTTGCTGACGGGCAGCCCGAGCAACATAGAACCCTGGCATTATGGCGAAGAAGGTGTGGAGCCTCATGCCGATCCGGCCCGCGACCGTCTCGCATTCGGCCTGATTACCCATGCGGTGGGAAAAAAGATGCCGATATTGGGTATTTGTCGGGGATTGCAGGAGATGGTGGTGGCAAATGGAGGGTCGTTGCATCGCTATCTTCACCTCACTCATCAATTCCAGGAGCATCGTGAGGATGACACGCTGCCGCTGGAACAACAGTATGCCCCTGTACATGAGGTAAAACCGGAAGCCGATGGTCTGCTCAGCCACATACTTGGTAGCGATGCCGCTTTTAGAGTGAATTCGCTCCATCAACAGGGGGTCCGTGAACCCGGCCCCCAACTGCGCATCGAGGCGCGCGCGGCCGATGGCCTGCCAGAAGCGGTCAGTTTACGTCAGCACCCGTTTGCTCTGGCGGTACAGTGGCATCCGGAGTGGCATTCAACCGACGATCCGGTTTCGCGCCAGTTGTTCGAGGCATTTATTCACGCCGCTGTTCGTTATCACAAGGAAAAACGACCATGAACGACGCCACTCTGGCGCCCGGACGACGTTTATCGCAAATCCGGCAGGAGTTGGGATTGTCTCAGCGTCGCGTCGCTGAGTTGTCAGGTTTGACCCATAGCGCCATCAGCACCATCGAGCAGGATAAAGTCAGCCCGGCGGTGAGTACCCTACAAAAACTGCTGAAGGTGTACGGCTTATCGCTATCAGAATTTTTTTCCGAGCCGAAGCAGGACTACACACCACGCGTGATTGTTCGCCCCGATGATCGGGTGGAGATTGGCAGCCTGGGGGTGTCGTTACAGCTGATTGATAATGGGGCATCGCAGCGCGCGCTGGCGATGCTGTTGGAGCATTACGCGCCAGGTTCCAGTACCGGTGAAAAACTCCGCCATCCCGGCGAAGAGACTGGCACCGTGCTGGAGGGTGAAATTACGCTGGTAGTGAATGGTCAGAGCTATCATCTGTACGCCGGAGAAAGCTACGTCATCGATACCGGTTTACCGCATAGCTTTACCAATATGTCTGATCAGCCGTGCCGAATTGTGAGCGCCCATTCGCCGGCAAATTTCTGAGCCCACGCGCAGAAGGAGGTTGTGATGCAACATGTGGAGAGTTATTACGCCGCAACAGCGAATGCGCATGAACCCTGGCCAGAATTGCAGGAGAGCATTCGATGTGACGTCTGCATTATCGGTGGCGGCTTTACCGGCCTGTCATCGGCGCTGTATCTCACTGAAGCGGGTTACGATGTGGTGCTGTTGGAGGCGGCGAAAATCGGCTTTGGTGCCAGTGGACGTAATGGCGGCCAGGTGGTCAATTCTTACAGCCGCGACGTTGATGTGATTGAACAACGTTACGGCAAAGACACCGCTAAGATGCTTGGCAGCATGATGTTCGAAGGTGCGGATATTATTCGCGACCGTATCGATCGCTATGCCATCGCCTGTGACTATCGCCCCGGCGGAATTTTTGCCGCGTTAAATAATCGCCAGATGGGCCATCTGCGTAACCAGAAAGCCAGTTGGGCGCGCTATGGCAACCATGAGCTGGAATTGCTGGATGAGCGTGGTATCCGCCGTGAAGTGGCGACCGACCGTTACGTTGGGGGATTGCTGGACAAACGCGGCGGGCATCTGCATCCATTGAATCTGGCGCTGGGCGAAGCCGAGGCCATCCGGCGGCATGGCGGGCGTATCTATGAACAATCTGCCGCGTTGAAAGTGGAGTATGGCACACCGCATCGGGTAAAAACGGCGCGCGGCGATGTTAGCGCCACCTTTGTCATTTTCGCTGGCAACGCCTATCTCCCGACGCAACTGGAACCACGTCTGGGCCGTAAAAGCATGCCTTGCGGCTCACAAATCGTCACCACCGAACCGCTGAGTCGCGATTTGGCGCTCAGTCTGCTGCCGAATAATCATTGCGTAGAAGACTGTAATTATCTGCTCGACTATTTCCGTCTCACCGCAGACAACCGCCTGTTATACGGCGGCGGTGTGGTGTATGGCGCACGCGAGCCGGAGGATATTGATGCATTGATTCGCCCGAAGCTGCTGCGCACCTTCCCGCAGTTGCGCGATGTGAAACTGAGCTATCGCTGGAGCGGAAATTTCCTGCTGACGCTGTCACGGATGCCGCAGTTTGGCCAACTGGAGAAGAATGTTTACTTTATGCAGGGTGACAGTGGTCATGGCGTGACCTGTACCCACTTATCCGGCAAGCTGATCGCGGAAGTCCTGCGCGGCCAGGCGGAACGGTTTGATGCCTTTGCCCGATTGCCGCATCTGCCCTTCCCCGGCGGCAGACGCTTTAAAGTGCCACTCACGGCAATGGGTGCGGTGTGGTATGCGTTGCGGGATCGATTGGGGGTGTAACCTTAGAAAGGGGAAATACAGCCTTATCTTACAGTTAATAACGTTATCCTTACCAAAACTTGCTATATCGCTGTTCTGGTGACAAGATCGTGAGCGTTTTCCAGAATGGGTGGCAAAATGCTCAAACGGTTTACCCGATATGCCTCAATTGGTGTCCTTAATACTCTGATTCATTGGGTTATTTTTGGCACATTGTACAATCTTGGTTTTAAGCAATCCGTCTCGAACTTCATTGCGTTTTGCACGGCTGTCACCTTTTCATTTTTTGCCAACGCCCGATGGACATTTAACGCGCAAGCCACCACGGCGCGATATATTTTCTATACCGTGTTTATGGGGGCCACCGCGCTTGCTGTGGGATGGGCTGCTGATAACGCACATATCAATCCACTGCTGACTCTGATCCTTTTCTCGGCGATAAGCCTGGTTTGCGGTTTTTTCTGGTCAAAATTATTCGTTTTCAGGGTGCGAAAATGAAAATCTCACTGATAGTTCCTGTTCTTAACGAAGAAGAAGCACTGCCGGTCTTTTATAACGCCATCCGGAATTTCAATGGATTTGGCGATGATGACGTTGAGATTGTCTTTATTAATGATGGAAGCACGGATAGCACTGAACAGATACTGCAAAATATTAGCCTCGATGATCAGCTGGTTAAATATGTCACCTTTACCCGCAATTTTGGCAAAGAGCCCGCTCTCTTTGCCGGACTTGAAGCCTCAACGGGAGATGTGGTTATCCCGATTGATGTCGATTTGCAGGACCCGATTGCGATAATTCCCCAACTTGTTGAGAAGTGGCGGAACGGTGCTGATGTGGTATTGGCAAAACGTATCGACAGATCGTCAGATACTCATCTGAAGCGCAAAAGTGCCGAGTGGTTCTACCATTTACACAATAAGATTAGCAAACCACAGATTGAAGAAAACGTGGGCGATTTTCGACTGATGTCTCGTGAAGTTGTCGAGAACATCAAGTTGCTGCCTGAAAGAAATTTGTTTATGAAAGGCGTTTTGAGCTGGGTAGGTGGTAAAACTGAAGTCATTGAATATACCCGAGCAGAGCGCGTTGCGGGCACAACTAAGTTCAATGGCTGGAAACTCTGGAACCTTGCATTGGAAGGTATCACCTCCTTTTCCACCTTTCCTCTACGTATGTGGACCTATATTGGCCTGTTTGTTGCCGGGTTATCCTTTATTTATGGCACCTATATGGTGTTAAACACCCTTATTTTCGGCAACCCGGTACGAGGTTATCCTTCAATTCTGGTTTCAATCCTTTTCCTCGGTGGCATTCAGCTGATTGGGATTGGCGTTCTTGGGGAGTATATTGGCAGAATTTATATTGAGACGAAGAAAAGACCGCGCTATATAATAAAGAACGACGAGAATAAGAATGAGCCAAAATAAATATATAAATTCAAGGCGAATAAATATAAATCTAAACATGGTATTTGTTGTCATGCTAGTTACCTCTGTAATTATGACCTATTTGTTTTTCAGGTCATGGAACAATGCCTCGCCAGCCACACCTGAAGCAGCCGAATATCAGCTCGAAAGCTTTTCTGTCAACACCTGTCATTTTGAAGAAAAAAAGATAACCGTGACAGGATGGGCATTCGTTCCAGGAAACACAAAAGTTCTGAACAGGATTTATGCAAAAGAAAAAAACGGTGAATGGATTGAGTTAATGAGTTCCACCGTAGTTAGAAAAATTGATGACTCTGCACCTTCCATCCCCTCTAATCATGACAAGTCAGGATTCATTGCCACCAGGAGTGGTTTTTTATCAAGAAGCAGTTTCACGCACGATATCATGATTATTTCAATGGACAGCAAAGGAGCAGGCCATGCAGCCAAATACCATTGCAAATAAATGGATTAAAACATCTGTCCTCATTTGTGCGTTTACATACCTATTTATTATTGTGAGAAAATTACATCTCCGTGATTTTTCTGATGACCAGTACTTTATTAGCATATTTAATTCAAACCATATCATCCAAATCCTTGTTGAAAGATATTTTACATGGACGGGCCGATTCCCTATTGAACTATTGATGACAACTACCATTAGCTTTAAGGCTTTCTGGAAGATTGGCGTCCCTCTGGCTGTCATTGTTTTGTGTTTTTCACTATCAAGAATTGTAAATAAGAAAGTCAGTGTAATATCTTTTGCTATTACACTGGGGTTATTTGCCACCATCCCAAACAATATAAACACGGATGCATCATGGTGGATTACCGGATTTTATAATTATCTTCTTCCCGTAACCCTTGCTATATACTCTTTCTCTGTGACGTATACCAACAGCAACAAGCCAATTGAGAAAGCTTTCTGTTTTATCGCAGTATTTTATTTTTCATACATGGAGCAGGCAGGCATTGCATATGTAATAGCAATCAGCTGCATCTTGCTGTCAAATAAAGAATCAAGGAGCAAGTTTAATATAACAATTCTTACAATAAGCATAATAAACCTGGCTATTTGCCTCAAGGCGCCGGGAAACGAGCAAAGATTATTACTTGAACCATGGAATTGGTATCCACAATATACCACTTATGGCCTTATAAATAAACTTTCGCTTGGCTTTGATAAGTTACATCAGCTAATGACGTTCAGATGCAATATCCCATTGATCGGTCTTGTCGCAGCTATTATTGCCCTGAGATCTGTGGGTGGTAAGATGCTGCTATCAATCAAGATTGCGATGGTTGTCATGATGACATTTATTGCATTATCCATAACAAACTCACTGACTGGTTTCTTCTCTAATATTTCCTTTTTCTATAGCACGACACTGGATGCATCTAACTGGTCATCAGAGAAAATTTTTCTTTCTTACTTGTATTTATTTATTGTCATTTCGTCCCTGTTTATCATTATGTTGGACATGTTGATAAACAAAATGATCTCGACCCTCCCAATTATTGCTATGTTTCTGGGGTTTATGACCGTAACAATGCTGGGAATGTCTCCTACTGTTTACGCTTCAGGATTTAGAGTTGATTTTGTATTTGAAATAATGTGCATCCTTTCTTGTATGTATATTTTTAAAAAACTATTTATTTTGCGAAGTAACGCCATCGAATCACCAATGCAACATAATGCTGCGGTAGAGAGTTAATCCCTCACCATGGGGCCTTATGACAGGCCCCATGATTTACGCCACTATTCCAATGGCATCGTCATCGGGTCATTCCAACTGTATTCGAAGCCCAGTTCATCGCAAATCGCATTGCCATCAATGGTTTTGCCTGCATTCCCCGTCTGCTCAGCCACAAAGGTTGGCGCGGTCAGTCCAAGCTGACGCGCTACTGTCGGATAAAATTCACGACGCGTCGGATGCTTCGGCGCACACAGGTTATATACATGCCCACCTTTCGGCGTCTGCAACAACAGCACAATTGCATCCACCACATCATCCAGATGCACCAGATTCACCACATGTGCGCCATCGCGTAAATCCGTTTTCCCGGCAAGGAAACGTCCGGGATGACGATTGGGTCCCACCAGCCCGGCGAGACGAACAATATCCACTGAGGTTCCCGGCAAATCGTGCAACCAGTTCTCCAGCGCCACCAGCGTTTTACCCGCCACGGTTTCAGGTTGCAACGGACTGTGCTCCTTCATCACCCCCGGACCAGGACCATACACTGAAGTGGAACTGGTGAAGATAATCCGCGGGACCTTAAAGGCTAATGCGGTATCCACCACATTTTGTACCGCCTGCATATAATCTTCACCGCCCTGCACCGTACGACTGGCGGGTAAGGTCACCACCAGCGCATCCACCGACATCAGCGCTTCCAGATCTTCTGCCTCACACTCCAGCTCAGGTGTCAGCACCAGTTGAAACGCCTCAATGCCACAACGACGAGCCGCATCTACCCCATCTGGCGAGGTTTTGCTGCCCGTCACCTGCCAGCCGCGTGTCGCCAGCGCCATCGCCAGCGGCATGCCCAGCCATCCCAGCCCCACAATCGCGACCTTTTTCATATCGACTCCCGGCTTCGCTGCTCAAAGACACTTCATCTTAGTGCTGTCGTGGGTGTCAAACCAGCGCTAACTGTTGCGGGAGATTCCAGAAATTGACGTTAAAAAAGGCTTGCCACACGGCGCTATCTTCGCTAGGTTAATCAGCACGCAAATGAATACCCATTCAGCAACGGAATTTTTTATGAAACGCGTTCAGTTCAACCACCATCATCACCATCATCCTGACTAGTCTTTCAGGCGATGTGTGCTGGAAGACGTTTAGGATCTTCCAGTGGTGTGAGCGCAAAGAGAGCCCCCGGAAGATCATCTTCCGGGGGTTTTTTTATGGGCTGACGCAACCCAACTGAGTTCAGACAGGAATGAATAAGAGGACAGGAACCATGTTAGATAACACCCGTTTACGCATAGCTATGCAGAAATCTGGCCGTTTAAGTGATGAATCACGCGAACTGCTGGCACGCTGTGGCATTAAAATTAACCTTCAGCAGCAGCGTCTGATTGCGTTTGCGGAAAACATGCCAATCGACATCCTGCGCGTGCGCGATGACGATATTCCCGGACTGGTGATGGATGGCGTGGTGGATCTTGGCATCGTGGGCGAAAACGTGCTGGAAGAGGAGCTGTTAACGCGCCGCGCCCAGGGTGAGGATCCGCGTTACTTTACCCTGCGTCGTCTCGATTTTGGCGGTTGCCGCCTGTCGCTGGCAATGCCGGTTGACGCGGAATACACCGGTCCGCAATGCCTTGATAAATCCCGCATTGCCACCTCTTACCCTCACCTGCTGAAAAAGTATCTCGATAAACAAGGCGTTGCTTTTAAATCCTGTCTGCTGAATGGTTCAGTTGAAGTGGCACCCCGTGCCGGTCTGGCCGACGCGATTTGCGACCTGGTGTCCACCGGCGCCACGCTGGAGGCCAATGGCCTGCGCGAAGTTGAAGTCATTTATCGCTCCAAAGCGGTATTGATCCAACGTGACGGTGAGCTGTCCGGTGCCAAACAAGAGCTGGTCGACAAACTGATGACACGTATTCAGGGTGTCATCAAAGCGCGTGAGTCCAAATACATCATGCTGCACGCGCCGAGCGAGCGTCTGGAAGAAGTGATTGCCCTACTGCCAGGTGCGGAGCGTCCTACCGTCCTGCCGTTGGCCGGTGAAGTCAGCCGTGTGGCGATGCACATGGTGAGCAGCGAAACGCTGTTCTGGGAAACCATGGAAAAACTGAAAGCCCTGGGTGCCAGCTCAATTCTGGTGCTGCCGATTGAAAAAATGCTGGAGTGACCGAATGAGCGCCCTGATGACCCCGATTGACTGGCAGCAATGCAGCACCGAGCAGCAACAGGCGTTACTGATGCGTCCGGCGATTTCCGCCTCCGACAGCATCAGCCAGGTGGTGCGTGATGTCCTGGCACAGGTAAAAGAGAACGGTGACGATGCGCTGCGTGAATTCAGCGCGCGATTTGATAAAGCGCAGGTGGATAACCTGCGTGTGACGGCCGAGCAGATGCAAGCCGCCAGTGACCGCCTGAGCGACAGATTGAAGCAGGCAATGGCCGTGGCCGTGGGCAATATCGAAACTTTCCACAACGCACAGATTCTGGCGACAGTGGATGTGGAGACGCAACCCGGCGTGCGCTGCCAACAGATTACGCGCCCGGTGCAATCGGTTGGCCTGTACATTCCTGGCGGTTCTGCCCCGCTGTTTTCCACCGTATTGATGCTGGCAACCCCGGCACGCATCGCCGGTTGTGGCCGTGTGGTACTGTGCTCACCACCGCCGATTGCCGATGAGATCCTCTATGCCGCTCAACTGTGCGGCGTGCAGGAAGTGTTTCAGGTTGGTGGCGCGCAGGCGATTGCCGCCCTCGCTTTCGGCACCGACACCGTACCAAAAGTGGACAAGATCTTTGGTCCAGGCAACGCGTATGTCACCGAGGCCAAGCGTCAGGTGAGCCAGCGTCTGGATGGTGCAGCGATAGATATGCCTGCCGGTCCGTCTGAAGTGTTGGTGATTGCCGATGCTGGCGCAACCCCAGCCTTTGTGGCTTCTGATTTGTTGTCCCAGGCTGAACATGGCCCGGATTCGCAGGTGATTCTGCTGACGCCATCACTGGACCTGGCAAACGGCGTTGCAGCCGCAGTTGACGAGCAACTGGCGCAGTTGCCGCGTGCCGCCACCGCGCGTCAGGCGTTAGCCAGCAGCCGCCTGATTGTGGCGCAAGATCTGGCGCAGTGCGTCGCCATCTCGAACCAATACGGCCCTGAGCACCTGATTATTCAGACGCGTACTCCGCGTGACCTGGTCGATAGCATCACCAGCGCCGGTTCGGTGTTCCTTGGTGACTGGTCACCTGAGTCAGCCGGTGATTATGCCTCCGGCACTAACCATGTGCTGCCGACCTACGGCTACACCGCCACCTGCTCGAGCCTCGGTCTGGCGGATTTTCAGAAGCGTATGACCGTGCAGGAACTGACGCCACAGGGTTTCCTTAACCTCGCGGCCACCATCGAAACCCTGGCCGCCGCTGAGCAGCTGGAAGCCCACAAAAACGCCGTTACCCTGCGTGTTGCGGCCCTGAAGGAGCAAGCATGAGCCTGAATGTTGAAGATTTGGCCCGCGCCAATGTGCGCGCGCTGACGCCGTATCAATCAGCCCGTCGCCTGGGGGGTAACGGTGATGTGTGGCTGAACGCCAACGAATTCCCGCTGCCGGTGCCGTTTGAGTTGTCGCAGCAGACGCTGAACCGTTACCCGGAATGCCAGCCGAAGCTGGTGATCGAGCGTTACGCCGGTTATTCCGGCGTCAGCCCGGATCAGGTGCTGGTGAGCCGTGGTGCGGATGAAGGTATTGAACTGGTGATGCGTGCTTTCTGTGAGCCAGGCAAAGACGCGATTCTGTTCTGCCCGCCAACCTATGGCATGTACAGCGTCAGCGCTGAAACCATCGGTATCGAATACCGCACCGTGCCAGCGCTGGACAACTGGCAGTTGAATCTGCCCGCCATTGCTGACCAGCTCGACGGGGTAAAAGTGGTGTATATGTGCAGTCCGAACAACCCGACCGGCAACCTGATAAACCCGGACGATATCCGCGCCCTGCTGGATATGACCGCCGGAAAAGCGCTGGTGGTGGCGGATGAAGCCTATATCGAATTTTGCCCGCAAGCGACGCTGGCAGGCTGGTTGAAAGATTATCCGCATCTGGTGATCCTGCGTACCCTGTCGAAAGCCTTTGCGCTGGCTGGCCTGCGCTGCGGCTTTACGCTGGCGAACAAGCCAGTGATCGACCTGCTGCTGAAAGTGATTGCACCTTACCCGCTCGCCACCCCGGTAGCGGATGTGGCGGCTCAGGCGCTGAGCGATCAGGGGCTGGCGCTGATGCGTGAACACGCGCTGCAACTGAATGCCAACCGTAGCTGGCTGCTGGAACAGCTGCCGCAGATCGCTTGTGTGGAAGCGGTATTCCCAAGCGAGACAAACTATATTCTGGCGCGTTTCACCGATTCACCGAAAGTGTTTAAAACCCTGTGGGATGAAGGCATTATCCTGCGTGACCAGAATAAAAACCCCGGCCTGGCGGGATGCCTGCGCATCTCAATCGGCACCCGTGAAGAGTGCGAGCGCTTGATCGCCGCGCTGCAAGCCTTACCTGTGGAGCAAGCATGAGTCAGAAGACCCTTTTTATCGACCGCGACGGCACCATCATCTCTGAACCCCCGGTGGATTTTCAGGTGGATCGCATGGACAAGCTGGCCTTCGAGCCAAACGTGATCCCTGCCCTGCTGGCGCTGCAAAGCGCCGGTTACCAGCTGGTGATGATCACCAATCAGGATGGTCTGGGCACCGACAGCTTCCCGCAGGCCGATTTTGATGGGCCGCACAACCTGATGATGCAGATCCTGACGTCGCAGGGTATTCGTTTCAGTGACATTCTGATCTGCCCGCATAAGCCGGAAGACAACTGCGATTGCCGTAAGCCAAAAACCAAAATGGTTGAAGCCTGGCTGGCAGAAGGCGCGCTGGATGTGGCGAACAGCTATGTGATCGGCGATCGTCACACCGATATCCAGCTGGCGCAAAATATGGGTATTCAGGGCCTGCGTTACGGTGCAGAAGGTGAAGACTGGAACGCTATCCAGCAACGTCTGACCAAGCGCGATCGCTATGCGCTGGTTAACCGCAACACCAAAGAGACGCAGATTAAAGTTGAAGTGTGGCTCGACCGTGAAGGCGGCAGCAAGATCAACACCGGCGTCGGCTTCTTTGACCACATGCTGGACCAGATTGCGGTACACGGTGGCTTACGCATGAATATTGATGTGAAAGGCGACCTGTATATCGACGACCACCACACGGTAGAAGATACCGGTCTGGCGCTGGGCGAAGCCCTGCTGAAAGCGCTGGGGGATAAACGTGGTATTGGCCGTTTCGGCTTCGTGTTGCCGATGGACGAATGTCTGGCGCGTTGTGCGTTGGATATCTCCGGTCGCCCGCACCTCGAATACAAAGCGGAGTTCAGCTATCAGCGCGTGGGCGACCTCAGCACTGAGATGGTCGAGCATTTCTTCAGCTCCCTCTCCTACGCCATGATGAGCACCCTGCACCTGAAAACCAAAGGACGCAACGATCACCATCGCGTGGAAAGCCTGTTTAAAGCCTTTGGTCGCACTCTGCGCCAGGCGATCCGCGTGGACGGTAACACCCTGCCGAGCTCGAAAGGAGTGCTGTGATGAACGTGGTGATTCTCGACACCGGCTGCGCCAATCTGTCGTCGGTAAAGTGGGCGGTTGAGCGCCTCGGATATACCCCGGAAGTGAGCCGTGATCCTGATGTGGTGCTGCGCGCAGATAAACTGTTTCTGCCGGGTGTCGGTACTGCTCAGGCGGCCATGAACCAGTTACAGGAACGCGATCTGATCGAGCTGGTAAAAGCCTGTACGCAGCCAGTACTGGGGATTTGCCTCGGTATGCAACTGCTGGGACGCGGCAGTGATGAGAATGGCGGCGTCACCACGCTCGGCATCCTTGATGAGCCGGTAACGCTGATGGATACCAAAGGTTTACCTCTGCCGCATATGGGCTGGAATCAGATCACCTCGCAGGCCGGAAACCACCTGTTTCGCGGTATCGACGACGGTAGCTATTTCTACTTCGTGCACAGCTACGCCATGCCGGTCAACGCCAATACCATTGCTCAGTGCGAGTACGGCTTGCCGTTCACTGCCGCCTTGCAAAAAGATAACTTCTTCGGCGTGCAGTTCCACCCGGAGCGTTCCGGTAAAGCGGGTGCGCAGCTGCTGAAAAATTTCCTGGAGATGTAATGATTATTCCCGCTTTAGATTTAATCGACGGCAAAGTGGTGCGTCTGCATCAGGGCGATTATGGCCAGCAGCGTGACTACGGTAGCGATCCGCTGCCACGCTTGCAGGACTACGAACGCCAGGGGGCGCAGGTGCTGCATCTGGTGGATTTGACCGGTGCCAAAGATCCGGCCAAACGTCAGATCCCATTACTGCAAACCCTGCTGCGCGGCGTCAGCGTTCCGGTGCAAGTCGGTGGCGGTATCCGCAATCGTGAAGATGTCGCGGCGTTGCTGGCGGCAGGTGCCAGTCGCGTGGTGGTGGGTTCCACCGCCGTGAAACAACCGGAAGAGGTGAAAAGCTGGTTCCGGGAGTTTGGCGCAGATGCCATCGTGCTGGCGCTGGATGTGCGTATCGACGCCGACAATCGCAAAGAAGTGGCGATCAGCGGCTGGCAGGAAGCAGCAGGCGTAACGCTGGAAGAGGTCATTGGCTGGTATCAGCCGGTTGGTCTGAAGCATGTGCTGTGCACCGATATTTCGCGTGATGGCACGCTGAGCGGTTCCAATGTCGCCCTGTATCAGGAAGTGTCTGATGCGTTCCCGGATATCGCGTTTCAGTCATCCGGCGGCATTGGTTCGCTGGACGATATCGCCGCCCTGCGCGGCAGCGGTGCGCAGGGCGTGATTGTCGGTCGCGCACTGCTGGAAGATAAATTTACGGTTTCGGAGGCCATTGCATGCTGGCAAAACGGATAATTCCCTGTCTCGACGTTCGTGACGGACAGGTGGTGAAAGGGGTTCAGTTCCGCAATCACGAAATCATTGGCGACATCGTACCGCTGGCGCAGCGTTATGCACAGGAAGGGGCCGATGAACTGGTGTTCTACGATATCACTGCCTCGTCTGATGGCCGTGTAGTGGATAAGAGCTGGGTATCACGGGTAGCGGAAGTGATTGATATTCCATTCTGTGTGGCAGGTGGCATCAAGAGTGAAGCGGATGCCGCGCGCATTCTGGAGTTCGGTGCCGATAAAATTTCTATCAACTCGCCCGCGCTGGCTGACCCGTCACTGATTACCCGCCTGGCCGATCGCTTTGGCGTGCAATGTATTGTGGTGGGTATCGATACCTGGTTTGACGAAGCAACCGGTAAATATCACGTTAACCAGTATACCGGTGATGAGTCCCGCACCCGCGTTACCCAATGGGAGACGCTGGATTGGGTGCAGGAAGTGCAGAAGCTGGGTGCAGGCGAGATCGTGCTCAACATGATGAACCAGGACGGCGTGCGCAACGGTTACGACCTGGTACAACTGAAGAAAGTGCGTGATGTGTGCAAGGTGCCGTTGATTGCTTCCGGTGGTGCGGGCACCATGGCACACTTTCTCGAAGCGTTTGAGCAAGCCAATGTTGATGGCGCGCTGGCAGCTTCGGTGTTTCACAAACAGATTATTAATATCGGTGAGCTGAAAAGCTTCCTGATTGACAACGGTGTGGAGATTCGCGCGTGTTAACTGCAGAACAACTGACCCGTCTGGATTGGGTCAAAACCGCGGGCATGATGCCCGTTATCGTCCAGCACAGCGTCTCTGGCGAAGTGCTGATGCACGGGTATATGAACGAGGAAGCGTTGCAGAAAACCCTCGCGGAGGGCAACGTCACCTTCTTCTCGCGCACCAAAAATCGTCTGTGGACCAAAGGCGAAACCTCGGGTCATTTCCTGCAAGTGGTCAGCATTACACCAGATTGCGACAACGATACGCTGCTGGTGCTGGTAAACCCGATAGGCCCTACCTGTCATCTCGGTACTTCCAGCTGTTTCTCTCCGGCAGCACCGGACTGGACTTTCCTGTATCAACTGGAGCAACTGCTGGCAGAGCGCAAACATGCTGACCCGGCCAGCTCCTATACCGCGAAGCTGTACGCCAGCGGTACCAAGCGCATTGCACAGAAGGTAGGTGAAGAAGGCGTAGAAACCGCGCTGGCTGCGACGGTCAATGATCGTCACGAGCTGACCAATGAGGCGTCCGATTTGATCTACCATCTGTTGGTGTTGTTGCAGGATCAGGAGCTTGATCTGAGCACCATTATCAACAATCTGCGTGCGCGTCATAAGTAAGCGATTGTGCAACATGCTGCTCAACATCGTTGAGCAGCATACGCCCCATTTTCTAAAGGACCCCACACCATGACCACCCATGAAAAACTGCTTACCCTGCTTGATCAGCATCAGGCGCGTTATCGTCTGATGTCGCATGAAGCAACAGGTAAGTGTGAAGCGGTGGCCGCTATTCGTGGCACCGAAGTTGGTCAGGGGGCAAAAGCGCTGGTGTGTCATGTCAAGGGCAACGGTATCAAGCAACATGTGCTGGCGGTGCTACCTGCCGATCAGCAGGCAGATTTAAGCAAAGTCGCGGAAGCCGTGGGGGGGCGTCGCGCTTCACTCGCCAGCCCGGCAGAAGTTGATGTGCTCACCGGTTGTGTGTTTGGCGCTATTCCGCCCTTCAGTTTTCATGCCGACTTAATGCTGGTGGTGGATCCCTCGCTGTTTGAACGCTACGACGAAATTGCGTTTAATGCCGGGGTGTTGGAGAAGTCAGTGGTGTTGAATACTGAGGATTACAAAGCGATACACAATGGTAACGTGATGAAAATAATCCAGTAATTGCTATAACTTTCTCTGGACGGTACTCTGCGTGATTCCACATCACGATAAAAGAAGACCGTTTTATGGCAAGTTCACGTTTTACCGCCCGCCTGCGTCAGACGCTGACAATGGCTGTGCTGGCAAGCTGCGCGTTCGGCGCACAGGCAAAAATTGACCAGGTTCGTTTCGCCGTTGATCCCACCTACCCTCCTTTTGAATCCAAAACGCCGCAGGGTAAATTGGTCGGTTTTGACATCGATCTGGGCAATGCGCTTTGCGAACAGATGAAAACCAAATGTGTGTGGGTAGAAAGTCAGTTTGACGGCATGATCCCGGCCCTGAAAGCACGCAAATTTGATGCAATTCTTTCTGATATGGGCGTGACTGAAGAACGTCTGAAGCAGATCGATTTCACCGTGCCGCTTTACGACACCAAAACTCAGCTGATCGCACGTAAAGGTTCCGGCCTGTTACCCACTGCTGAATCGCTGAAAGGCAAAACTGTCGGTGTTGAGCAAGGCACGGTACAGGAACGCTATGCGCGTGCGAAATGGCAACCTCATGGTGTTAACGTTGTCCCTTATGGCGACCAGGCTCAGGTAGAGAGCGATCTGGTTTCTGGCCGTCTTGATGCGGTGTTTACCGATGCTGCGCAAGCCGCTATCGGCTTCCTGAAGCAGCCACAAGGCAAAGATTTTGAACTGGCAGGACCGACGGTCCAAGACCCGATTATCGGTCCGGGAACGGCGATTGGTCTGCGCAAAGGTGATACCGAGCTGAAAACTGCACTGGATGATGCCTTTGCTGAAATCAAAAAGAACGGCACCTTCGACAAGATCCAGAAAAAATACTTCGCGACAGATATCTCCATTCAGCAGTAAATCTGGGGCGGCATGAGCCGCCCTTCTTTTCAGTCGCACTATAATAATTGCCATTCGAAACACCAATGTCTGCGTGTAGCTCGCGCGCGGCAGCAAACAGGACATCATTAACGCCATGCAACAACAACATCACCCTCTTTTAAGCGCTTCGCTGGGTACGCAGCGTGAAATCTATAGTTTTCACTTCAGCGGCGGCGACACACACAAACGTGTCTATATTCAGGCTGCTTTACATGGTGATGAATTGCCAGGCATGGCGGTGGCCTGGTATCTGAAACAAAAATTGCTGGAGCTGGAGTCCACCGGGCAGCTAAAAGCTTCATTTACGTTGGTGCCGGTAGCCAATCCCCTGGCTTTGGGGCAGCACTGGCATGGTACTCATCTGGGGCGGTTTCATACGCTCTCCGGGCAGGACTTTAACCGTCGCTTTCCGGCATTGGGTGAGACATTAGTTGCGGAGCTGGCCGGTTCACTGACACAGAGTGAGTACGAAAACAAACGGCTGATTCGGGATGCTATTGACCGCCACTACCGTGACACCATCGCCAAAACCGAGCTGGACGCACAACGTTTCACACTGATGCGGATGGCCAGTCAGGCCGATTTAATGATTGACCTGCATTGCGACTGGGATGCGGTCCCTCATCTTTACACCACCCCTCATGCGTGGCCGGATATAGAGCCACTGGCTCGCTGGCTGGGCAGTGAAGTTCAGTTGCTGGCGCAAGTGTCCGGTGGAGAACCCTTTGATGAAGCCTGTTGCGAACCGTGGCTGACACTGGCGACACGTTATGGTGACGAATATCCAATGCCGCGTGGATTACTGCCCGTGACGCTCGAACTACGGGGTGTGGCTGATGTTTCACCTGAGCAGGCAGAGAAAGATGCAGATGCGATTATTAATGCGCTGATTGAAGGTGGCTATATTGCGGGTGAGGTAGGTGAGTCCCCTGCCCTGATTAATCCTGCGACAGAGCTGGCGGGCTGTGAATATATCTTTGCACCACATTCGGGCTTGATACTTAATCGTCGTAAGATTGGGGAAAGGATTGCAGCCGGTGAGGTTGTAGCGGAGATTATTGATCCCATCACCGATCAGGTGACACCATTGCTGGCTGAATTCGGCGGCATCTTATACGCACGCAATCTGATGAAATTTGCGACCGCAGGGATGTTGATGGTGCGGCTGGCCGGGGAAAATGCCGGACGTGAGGGGGATTTATTGGTGGGGTAAAAAAAGGCTTCCCGAAGGAAGCCTTATTATTATCAGTCCAGCCACTCGGTGTGGAACACACCGTCTTTATCGATACGCTTATAAGTATGCGCACCGAAGTAGTCACGCTGAGCCTGAATCAGGTTAGCCGGCAGCACTTCTGAACGATAGCTGTCGTAGTATGCGATAGCCGCTGAGAAGGTCGGAGTTGGGATACCGTTCTGTACAGCGTAAGCAACGACATCACGCAGCGCCTGCTGATATTCATCAGCGATATTTTTGAAGTATGGTGCCAACAGCAGGTTAGCGATGTTCGCGTTTTCTGCGTAAGCATCAGTGATTTTCTGCAAGAACTGAGCACGGATGATACAGCCCGCACGGAAGATCTTCGCAATCTCACCATAATGCAGATCCCAGTTGTACTGCTCAGAAGCAGCACGCAGCTGAGAGAAGCCCTGCGCGTAAGAGACGATTTTACCCAGGTACAGTGCGCGACGGACTTTCTCAACGAATTCCGCTTTATCACCGGTGAAGGCTTTCGCCTGCGGGCCGCTCAGTACTTTAGACGCGGCAACACGCTGCGTTTTCAGAGAAGAGAGGTAACGCGCAAACACGGACTCAGTGATCAGTGACAGCGGTTCGCCCAGGTCGAGCGAGCTTTGGCTGGTCCACTTACCCGTACCTTTGTTCGCGGCTTCGTCCAGAATCACATCAACCAGGTATTTACCGTCTTCATCTTTCTTGGTGAAGATATCTTTGGTGATGTCGATCAGGTAGCTGCTCAGTTCACCATTGTTCCAGTCGGTGAAAGTTTTTGCTAACTCTTCGTTGGTCAAGCCCAGTGCGCCTTTCAGCAGTGCATAGGCTTCTGCAATCAGCTGCATATCACCGTATTCAATGCCGTTGTGCACCATTTTAACGTAATGACCAGCGCCATCCGGACCAATGTAAGTCACGCAAGCTTCACCATCTTCGGCACGCGCAGCAATTTTATCCAGGATTGGTGCAACCAGTTCGTACGCTTCTTTCTGGCCGCCAGGCATGATTGATGGGCCTTTCAATGCGCCCTCTTCACCACCTGAAACACCGGTGCCGATGAAGTTAAAGCCCTGATCAGACAGTTCTTTATTACGACGGATGGTGTCTTTATAGAAGGTGTTACCGCCATCGATAAGAATGTCGCCCTTGTCCAGGTGAGGAGTCAGAGAAGCGATGGTCTTATCTGTCGCTTCACCAGCCTGTACCATCAGCAGGATGCGGCGAGGTTTTTCCAGTGATTCAACGAACTCTTCGATGGTGTAATAAGGCGCGAGTTTCTTGCCCGGGTTCTCAGCGACGACTTCATCAGTCTTTTCACGAGAACGGTTGAAGATAGATACAGTGTAGCCGCGGCTCTCAATATTGAGGGCCAGATTACGCCCCATCACTGCCATACCTACAACGCCGATTTGTTGCTTGGACATTTCTTACTCCTGTCTGGATATAAAAGCGCTAACAGCTTTTGCCTTATCTAAGGGAAGTATTGATTACATTACCAATGACCGTACTATCATACATCACCAATGATGCTAAGTGCTCTCCCAAAAACACGAATCAGCAATTTCAAATCACTGATAAAAATGAGGTTTTAAAATGAGCAATTTTGTTAAAAAGCGATTTTGCTGCACATATAACCCCTTTTGCTCTCAATGACTTGTCAAAGATTTCGTGCCAGGGGAAGTTCAGATAAACAGCGTGAATTTAATGCCTCACGTTCTTTATCTATCAACCAACCCCATTTATTAAAATAGCGTACAGCAGAAAAAATATGGTACATCAGAAACTTAACATCACGATATGAACGGCGCTGAGATTCATGAACGACCGTTGAATCAGGGCAATATTCAACCGGTAGAGCAGCTGCACAAACTCTTCGGCTGAGATCGACGTCTTCCAGATAGAGGAAAAAACGCTCATCGAATCCGCCAGTTTTCTGTAATGCCTGTCTACTTATCAGCATAAAGCATCCTGATAGTGAAGGGGCAAAGAAAGTGCGGTTATAGTCAGCATGGCGCAATTCATAATCCTGATTCATCTTCACCGCCATGGTAGATCCAAAACGCCGCATAAAGAGTTGCCAAGGTTTCGGCAAAAGCTTGCACCCATGTTGCAAACTTCCGTCTGGATAAACGACTTTTGGAATCGAAAGGCCCGTTTCGCGTTGCATACTGAAGGAATACAGTTGGTCAACTTGTCCGGGTGAAAATGAAATATCTGGATTGCAAATGAGTGTATAGTCGAAATCCTGACTGAACTTTTGAAATACAGCATTGTGCCCACTACCGAAGCCACGATTTGCAGCCAGCCTGATGACTTCAACTTTTGGATGAGATAGTTCATCTAACCAAATGCAATATCCGCCGTTATCAACGATGCAAATTTTATCGATACTTTCCTCGGAAAATAGCGATTCTAGAGTTTTTTTAATATCAGCCTGAGTATGGCGATATAAAACTAATGAAGCAATAATTTTCACTGAAACACCCGTTAGTTACATACGGTTCAATAGCGCGTAAGACAGAGTGGTCAGCATGCCAGCGAACTGTTGATGATAAACACCGGACCGGATAAGCAAGCGTAAACGTTCGAATAAGGTATTATCGCGGATGGCAACAAAGTCATTAAATCTGCGTTGGTTATTAGTCGTCATCTGATGGCCTATCAAATTTAGCATGGCAATATTAATATCATTCCACATTGCCTTACGTCCATGATGCGCTTTCCTAAAATTGTCGATACGCGTCATCAAAGCCATTCCATTGCCAATAACATTGTTATCATGCTGACGATATAAGACCGTAGGTTCTGGTTCAAAGAAAACTTGCCCACCACAAGCCGTCACGACAAGATATAATGCCCAGTCATGTATTACCATCGGTCCATTCGAGACATGCTTAAGTAATTCGCGTGCTTTATTGTTGAACACCATGGTATTACCACTGGCGAGATTTTGCAGCAATGCATTAGCAAAGGATGGCGGTTTAGTATAGGCCGGGGAGAACCCTATTTCCTTGCCATAAGTATCAATAAGCTTGGTTCTGCCACAGTATAATGCCGGAGTATCATCAGGAATTGAGTCAAGCCATCTGACTGCACGTTCTAGTTTATGCTCTAACCAGACATCATCCTGATCAGAAAATGCATAATAAGATGCCTTGATCTCGTCATTGCTGATTAATGAAGCAAAATTATGGCAAACACCTTGTCTCGGCCCCTCCAGTAAGATCACCGGTTGTGGAGAGACTTGTGAGAAATTTTTAATCAAACGCTGAGAGCCATCTACCGAGCCATCATCAGCTGCCCATAACGACCAATTGCTGTAAGTTTGACGTTGGTATGAACTAAGCTGCTCATTGATAAACTGAGCACCGTTAAAGGTGCCCAGTAAAATGGCAACAGAAGATGAAAACTTATTATTCATGGCTTCTTGAAATAATCGGAAAATTTCATAGTTTGATTTCGGGAACTGGCCCAAGAATCAAAATTTTCAATTTGCCCAAATAGAGGATTATTACGCCAGCTATCATTGGTCACTAAATCAATCATAGGTTGTGCTAATTGCAAAGGTGAGAACCGTACATCCAAACGTTCACAGAAAGTGAGAAAGTCATGTGTAAATGAAGCGAGCCCATGATTCAGACTGGATATAATTTCGTTATGATTCTTAGCCTTTGCACGTCCAACATCAGCAACTGGTAACACTCTATTATGGACAGGGTTGTAGCCAATGATGGTAGCGTGAGGAGCAGAGAAAAACAGTTCGACTGCCATTCTGTTCTCATAAATCTTATCTACAACTTGTGAATTGACAGAATCGTTGCTGACCAAAGCCTTCATAACATGTTTGTATTCGCGACGTTTTTTTTCTGCTGTGTTTGCCAGACAAAAATAGTAACCCACGACTTCAACATCCATGAATGTCTTGATAATTTCTTCGAACGCTTCTTGAGTTGTCCCACTCCAGCCAACATCGACCATACCAATTTTATCACCTGGTTTAATACCCAACTCACGCAGATACATGAACAGGCCGCGGCGATTTTGCTGACAAATTTTGAGTATTTCTACACGATAGGCTGCTAAAAATTTACTTATCAGATCATAGTTATCTGGCGCAATTATTGTGCCAGAAGGAATGCCAATGGCATGCATGACTTCGTCATCAGGTGGTTCAATACCTATCCTCTCCAGTAATTCTCCTGGAGAAAGCCCATCGGCTCCCGACATTAAGAAAGGAATATGACTAGTAAAATTCTGCTCAGTCATCAATGCCAGATTGAAAGCAATCCTCGACCCCATGAAATAATCAAAAGATGGTAATTTATCCTTGAAGTATTCTTTGGCAAGATGTTCCAGAGAATAACCATCACGCGAAATAAAGAGTAACTTAGTGATACCATCGGAGAT
Source organism: Pantoea phytobeneficialis (assembly GCF_009728735.1). Classification (NCBI taxonomy): domain Bacteria; kingdom Pseudomonadati; phylum Pseudomonadota; class Gammaproteobacteria; order Enterobacterales; family Erwiniaceae; genus Pantoea; species Pantoea phytobeneficialis. The sequence continues at coordinate 3,388,102 of NZ_CP024636.1, read as the reverse complement.
GCACTGCAGCTCAATCCAATTCAAGAATCCCCACGTAGCTGGTGCTTGAAACTTATAGCCAAGCTCACTGAAACTTCCGACGGGTGCAATCTCTTCGGAACGAGTACGATGAAGGCCATTAACAATTGAGCTAACAAGGGACAGCCCTTTTCGCTTATTGATTAAATGTTCAGGATTATAATGCCATGTCAGTAATCCTTTTTCGCCAGGACGGACAACATCGGCAGTTTGATTATCACCTATGTGTAAAATTTCATTAGGTTTTACAGCGAAATCACGAATGATGTTTTCGAAGATTTCACCTGTATCACGCTTAGTCGCATTCTGATCAGCAGAAATATAAAGTGGAACTCGCTTGATATTATATTTATCTAATGCCTTTACGAAAAAACCCGCATCGAAATACATATCAGATGTTATAATAACAGTCTTTCCAGCAGTGATCATCTCGTTAAAAAAACTAATAACTTCAGGATTTGGTTCAATGAGTTCCAACTCGAGACAATATTCTGCTTGCTCTAATTCCAGGCGACGATAGCCGACTTCAGGAAAATTATTATAGATATTTTTAAGATTGATCTCTTTACGACCATCTTTAATCATTTCCCGAAACGCTTCAGTTTGTGCCTTACGTCTAAGCTGACGGAAGTTAGCAAAGTTATATTTAATCCCAACGATATCGAACGCATCTTCAGGATCTTCGATAGGTCTTAAAAACAGAGTATCAAAAAAATCAAAAGAAATAACCTTTGCATTTTTTGCAAGGTATCTCAACGTGTAAAGACTTTGCTCTCCCAGAGACTTATTAGATGTTATCATGTTATATACTTCCTTTATTTCATGATCTCGAAATTATATCCATTCGGTGATAGATTACGGTTAAAATAAGGGTCAAATTGATAGAACCCTGGATGCTTGATATTTAACCTATTTAATTCACCTTTAAGGCGCAATGCTTTTTGTTCATCAATATGGTCTACACCACGGGAGATTGATTCATGATGAATTAAATTAACGCTCTGACACATGACATTAAAATAGCCCTTCGAGCTGAGTGACATGCAGAGATCCACATCGTTATATGCAATAGGGAATGATTCATCGAAGCCAGAAACTGCTTCAAATTTCTTCTTCTCAACCATCAAGCATGCCCCTGTTACAATCAACCAATTATATTCAATCTGATTGCGGAGGAAGTAACCAGGGTAATCCTTATGCTGACGCAAAAAGGCATGGCTGGGACCGTTTTGTAGATTCAAAACTCCAGCGTGCTGAATGCTCTTACCATCAGGATAAAGTAACTTCGCACCCACAGCACCAACATGCTCTAATTGTGCGTAACCCGCCATACGCTCTAACCAATCTTCATGCAACACTTCAGTATCGTCGTTCAGGAATAGCAGAACATCACCAGCTGCATGTTTAACGCCGTAATTATTTAACTCCGAGAAATTAAAAGGAAAGTCATACCGTAAGACATTGATTTTTTCCTGATTATTTAACTCAGTTAGTAACTCAAGTGTTTGTTGGTCAATAGAACCATTATCTACAATAATAATTTCGTAATTCTGGTAGCTCGTCAGCTTCCTCAGTGAATCAATGCAGCGCCCAAGCACTTTAGAGTTGTCGCGCGTTGGTATGATTATTGAAATGAGAGGGTTATTGGTAGGCTGATAATTTAATCGGAAATACCCATGATAACCTGGTAATTCTTCAACTGTCGCCTTTTGTTGGCGACGAAGAAGTGCCTGTTCACGAACAGCCTTCGAGGCAGCAAGAACATAAGGTTTCGCAGTAATATCAGAAGCAATAGATGCTGGTATGATACGCCAGTGGTACAATACTTTAGGAATATGACTGATTTTATCGGTCATTTCCGATACGCGCAAAACAAAATCCCAATCCTGACATCCATCGAATTCAGAACGAAGCCCACCTAAATTCTTTGCCAGAGTCGTTCTGACACAAGAAACATGACAAGTGTACATTGTACTCATCATGGTATCTGGCGACCAATCAGGTTTGAAATGTGGTTGAGTATAATTACCTTCGGGAGTTAACTTATCCTCATCACTATATATAAAATCGGAGTTCTCTTCATTAATGCATTTTAATAGCTCAAACAGACAGTCATGTGTCAGTTCATCGTCATGATCAAGGAAGACAATATAATCACCGGTAGCATTATCAATTGCAGCATTTGTCGCTCCGGCAATCCCCTGATTTTCTTTTAAATGAACGACCTTAATTCTTTGATCATTTTCAGATGCCCTTTTAAGCGCAGGAACAATCTCAGGTTGTGGGCTCGCATCATTGGCAAGAATTAACTCCCAGTTTCCATACCATTGGTTCCTTACAGAAGACACCATTAATTCAAACAGTTCCAGCGGAGTATTATAAATAGGAACAATGATTGAAAACTTTGGTTTCTGAGAAAGACTCTCCACAATGTCATCATAATAGAAAGGTTTCTTAGCCGGGATATAGATGTATTCGTCCGGTGAGACTGAGAGGCTATAGCCTGATTTTGCATCGTGATTGATAAAAACAGGGTTAGCATAATGAACACCGGATGTCGATCCAACTACCGAGTTAAATTCCGGGTGATGCGTAAATCCTCGAGGATAAAGTTTCATCGCAACAGAAAGTGCTTTGTGGCGATATTTAAACGGTAAACGATAGTAACCCGCCCGCACGAGACGTCTTGCAGTTGTCTTCATAGTACGAAACAGACCATTATTAGTAATATGGCGCTTTAAATTTTTTATATTTAAACCAACTTTTACCTTCATAGATTGAAGTAATCTAAAGCCGTACATAAATATCCGTTTTAGTGGAGCACGGAATCGAACAGGTACACGACGCCCAACAACGCGAAGTGGTGATGTCAGTCTCCAACTAAACGAATTAAGTACGGCCTGCATATCTGCATGATATTGCCCCAACAGGCGTTGTTGATTTGCATTCTCAGCCGCAAATGACTGACTAATTAGTTCTAATTCTTTCTTTTCAATTTCTAGTGCTGCAATCGTCTCAGCAAGCTCTGCCAGTTGTCGATTTTTATTGTATAGATCCAGAGATAGTTCACCATTATAATCCTCTGAATTGGCAACAACTGTATTGAGTTTCTCAACCAACCTGGCTGATTCAGCTTGAGCGGCTTCGAGTAAATTTATATTAACTAATTTCTTCGCGCGAATGACTAAATTTAATGATTTCAGCGTTTCGTAAATTTTATCTTCATCATCAAATTGAACACGACCAAGAAAACTAGCTTCTTTGCGAAGATAAGTGTCAAATTCTGACTTATCAAGGTTAAAACCCATGTTGTTCATTAAGATATGGGTCAATTCAGAAATGTTTGCAGTTGGGCAAAAATCGCTATGGCTTAATGATGTAATTCGCAATAATGAATGAAAAATACCACGAAAGGCTATATAACCCAGAGTTGGGAAATTACTATTCCATTCAAGATCAAAAAAGTGATACTCACCTGATTTTGGCGATATAATATTGAATGGCAATGCATCCTGATACGAATCAGGTAAAACAATATTTGCGTCGAAGTGAACAGGTAAATTTGCACTACTCAGGAGTTGATTAATCCACTCTTTTGCCCATGCAGCAATCTGAGCGACTTCCCAGTTAGGCCGATTTAGTAAGTTTGTTAGTTCTAACCATAATGAATTTCCTTGGTAGAACTCACTGATATCAGTTGATTCCGAATTATCAGTCTGAATTCCTTCACGATCTTTTTTGCGTGTATGTACCCGTAGACCACCATCATCATGACGTACAAATTCTATAGTTTTACTAAATTCAGCTAACCGAGTGTCAGAATAATGAATAGCAGCCACATCATCTAAAAGCGGAACTTGTTCTTGCTTAGCTGTAATCATCAGAAATGAATTAGCAAGCGAAGCAGCCAAATTATTATTCCAGACGTTCCGCGTGCCCTGTTCTGCTGAAAAAATATGCTCAAATGCCAGTTGTTGATCTTTATGAATACTCTCAACCGCAAGTTGACTAAGCTCAGGTGAATAATCGCGCCAACCCACAGGCGTTACCATTGAAGTAGGTAGCTTATAGTCAGGTAACGGCAGAAATTCTTGGGTGTGAATAAATCCAGCAGAATGTAATTTTTCAATTAATTCCAGACGTCCAAATGTCACCACGCTATTATTGGTATAGGAATTGTTAATTCCAAACATTGGTTGATTTACATGATCTTCATGTGCACCAGAAAAATATTTGATACCAATTTTGTTTTCTATGGCGACAAAAAGTTTACCATCATCATTCAAGCGACCGTAACATTCTGCTAATAGAGTATCTTCGCCATTTGGTCCGACAAATACCCGTGAGTATTCGAGCACGCCAATAAGCATGACAAAGTCAAATTTACCCAAATCAGGTAACTTATCGGCCGGATTGCAGATGATTTCTACATTATCGAGCTCACGACAACGCTCTCTTGCTATAGTAGCTCGCCTGAAGCTACCCTCTACTGATACAACCTGAGCGCCACATTCTCCAAGAAAACGGCTAATAGCCCCACAGCCACAACCAATCTCAAGAATTCTTTTACCCTGGAATAACTGGCTAAATGGGCGTAATAGATTAGCCCTTCGTGGGCTTAAATGGTAAATTGATGGCCAATCTACCATTTTTTCAGCTAATTCATCAGAATTAACACTCAAATCCGCAGCATTAGATACTACATTTAAAATATAATTTTCAGCTTCGTCACCATCGTTATAACCGAACTCGACCATTTTCTCTGGAAACCAAACACCTTTATCGTCCTTTTGGCGAAATCCAAATTGTTTTAATACTTCGTAAATATCAGTTTTCAAAGTTAATTCTCGCATTCAGATCAGCTAGTCCTGTAAATGTTTTGACAGGCCCTGAAGTAATATGTATAGAGTCATAACGACGGTCGTGAGGAATAATTTCACCCGCAGTATTACTACTGGCAATCCCAACTGAAATAAAATAGTCGCCTTCAAACAATCGATTATTCATTTTTACAGACACAATGATTTCAGTACCCACGACACCTTCATCAATAATAGGCTCTGATTGCCATTCTGAATTGGTATTATAGACGGTGATACCTTCTTTGGTCTTAACCGCAAAGCCAAAAATGGGGCGGAAAACAGTACTATTAAAACGAACTTTGAAAGCAATAACACATTCTTTACCAGGCTCAAGAATGGGGGGATAAACTGAACTATTTTGTTCAAGAAAGAAATCAACGATCTCAGCTGCTTTATCACCCCAACGATACTCTGTAGGGTTATAATTTGGCCTTTCGCTATAATTACCCTTCAGCAGCGAGTTGAACTGACTTTCTTCTGATTTATTATCAATCTCTCTTGCAAGGCGTTCTCGCTCCCCTTTTGCAGCTTCCTGAATTTGCTCGTCAACTCTTTGCCTCTCATCATTACCACCGTTCTTCTTACCGAACAGAATATCAAGATATTGATTAACAATATCTTTAGGTTTCCCTACTGCCTGAGCAACCCCGCTCTCCAGCAATACTGCCCTATCACAATGGGTCACTATCTGTTCAGTAGCATGAGAAACAAATAATATGGAAGTTCCATCTTCTTTTAATTTCTTCAGGCGAGCAAAGCACTTAGCCTGGAATTTAGCATCACCAACCGCCAATGCCTCATCAACAATCAGAATTTCTGGGTCTATCTGAGCCTGTACTGCAAAAGCCAGGCGAACCAACATTCCGCTAGAATAGGAACGAACCGGTGAATCGATAAAACGACCAATATCTGCAAAAGAGAGAATATCATCTAATTTATTATCAGTTTCCTCCTTGGTTAACCCAAGTAAGGAAGCATTAAGATATACGTTTTCTCTACCAGTAAAATCGCTATTAAAACCAGCTCCCAACTCAAGGAGCGCAGCGACGCGACCATTAACATTGACACTGCCAGTTGAAGGGCTCAAGGTACCGGCAATAATCTGCAACAGTGTAGATTTCCCTGAACCATTCCGTCCTACAATCCCCATCGTTTGTCCCTTTGGCAGAACAAATGAAATATCACGAAGCGCCCAAAAATCTTCGTGATAGACTCGGGCATTCTTACCTAATGCCCGGTCAATACGGGGGAAAATAAATTGCTTCAACCGACGAGCTGGATTTTCATATACCTGAAAGCATTTGCTTACGCCATGGATTTCAATTGCATTTTCTTTAGAGGACATCTGCAAAGCCTTTTCGTGTTTTCTGGAACCAGACAAAACAAAGCCACATCAAGCAAACAGCACCAATAGAATAAATTGCTAACCCCTGAAAATCTGGTAACTTACCCCAAATTAATACATTCCTTGCCTGCTCAATAATAAATGTTAACGGGTTAAACATTATAATTGTTTGGAATTCCTTGGGGAGCGCACTAACCGGATAAAAAATCGGTGATAGAAACATCAGTATCATAGTGATGATAGCAATTGTTTGACCTACATCTCTAATAAAAACGCCAAGTGAAGAAAGGAACCAAGAGAACCCAAGGGCTACAATAATCAATGGGAAAAAGACTAAAGGGATAAATACAATAGTCCAATGTACAAAACCGTTGAAAATTACAAATGCCACAAGCAATACCAGCAGACTGATTAACGAATGGAAAACCACACCAGCCAGGCTGGTAATTGATAGTATCTCTAACGGGAAAACCACTTTTTTGACATAGTTTACGTTTGCTATGATCAATGTTGGTGCGCGCATCAATGTTTCGGCAAAAAGAGTATGCACTATCAGACCAACAAACAGTATAACGGCAAAGTCTGTTTTGGACTCCCCAGCCGAACCGGTTCCCCATCGGGCCTTGAATACGACAGAAAAAACAAAAGTATACACTGTCAGCATTAACACAGGATTAATAAAGGACCAAAGCAATCCCATAATAGAGCCTCGGTACCTGCCAGTGATTTCTCGTTTCGTCATCTGAAATATCAGATTTCGATTCGTGCATATGCTTTTCAGTAACACGAGAATCGATGAAGATTTTGTAGAATGCGGGTCCATTATAAATCCATTAATTTAATACCAGATATCTGTAAACTATAACTAGCTTTACTTTTTTTGAGTCTGTTTAGGAAAGTCTCTGTAAAACGAATGTTCATGAGACTTCCATCATTTAACTCAGATAAGTTCAGAAAGCAGTTTTCCACATTTATCTTTTTCAGAAAGCAGCGGGGCATCAATAGGCCACTCAATGCCAACTGCCGGATCGTTCCACAACAAACAACCTTCACTGGTTGGATCGTAATAATTAGTACATTTATATTCGAAATCTGCAAACTCAGAAACCACGACAAAACCGTGTGCTAAGCCAGGTGGTATCCAAAACTGAGTTTTATTTTCCTCTGAAAGATAAACGCCAACCCACTGTTTGAATGTGGGAGAATCCGGGCGAATATCTACTGCCACATCAAACACCTCACCTCTGACGACTCTTACAAGTTTTCCCTGCGGATTTTCACGCTGGAAATGCAACCCGCGTAACACCCCTTTCGAGGAACGGGAGTGGTTATCCTGAACGAAATCGCCATTGATATTCAATGCTGACAGGTAGCGCTCTTTCTGATAAGTCTCAAGAAAAAAGCCACGCTCATCGCCAAATATTTTCGGCTCAATAATTTTTACATCTGCAATTTTCGTGTCAATAATCTTCATACTAACTTGCCTTCATACAACGCCATCAGATATTGGCCATATTTATTCTTCATCATCGGTTCGGCCAGCGATTTTAATTTTTCTCTTTCAATGAAGCCCATCCGATAAGCAATTTCTTCCGGACATGCGACTTTCAAACCCTGGCGCGTTTCGATGGTTTGAATGAAGTTATTAGCTTCAATCAGGCTTTCATGCGTCCCGGTATCCAGCCAGGCATGCCCGCGTCCCATGATTGAAACCTGAAGTTCACCTTTTTCAAGATAGAGATTGTTGATATCCGTAATCTCCAGTTCACCACGCGGTGATGGTTTGAGATTTTTGGCCATTTCAACAACACTATTGTCATAGAAATACAGACCGGTTACAGCATAATTGCTTTTTGGCTCTTTAGGCTTCTCAACTAATGAGATTGCCTTGCCACTTTTATCAAACTCAACAACACCGTAACGCTCTGGATCATGGACATGGTAAGCAAATACGGTCGCGCCTTTCTCTTTATTAGAAGCTTCTTCAAGCTGCTTATAAAGGTCATGTCCATAAAAAATATTGTCGCCTAGAATCAATGCGCAATTATCTTCACCCACAAAATCCTCGCCAAGGATAAAGGCTTGAGCAAGGCCATCCGGGCTTTCCTGAACTTTGTATTGCAAGTTCAGACCCCATTGGGAACCATCGCCAAGAAGACTTTCGAAACGAGGAGTATCTTGCGGAGTACTGATAATTAAAATATCGCGAATACCCGCTAGCATCAGAGTACTTAGCGGATAATAGATCATCGGCTTATCATAAATTGGCAGCAGCTGTTTACTTACAGCCATTGTCACAGGATAAAGGCGTGTTCCTGATCCACCAGCAAGAATTATTCCTTTTTTACTTTTCACAACGTTTACCCTTCATTTGTTATCTGACTTCACTCGTCTCAATTGTAGAGCTCATCAAGCATACGTTTAACACCAAGTTTCCAATCCGGCAGATTAAGCTTAAAGGCGGAGGTGAACTTTTCAGTGTTGAGTCTTGAGTTTAATGGTCGTTTAGCGGGGGTCGGGAAGGCAGAGGTTTCAACCTTGTTCACGACTTCAACTTTTAACGGCAGACCCTTTTGCTTCACATAGTCAATCACTGTTTCAGCATAGGCGTGCCAGGTTGTGATACCCGAAGCAATAAGGTTATAAATTCCCGACTTTTCAGGATCTGTTACCGTGAGTCGAATGGCATGAGCTGTGCAATCCGCAATTAACTCAGCACCCGTTGGGGCACCATATTGATCATCAATAACAGATAATGCTTCTCTCTCCTGAGCGAGCCGAATCATGGTTTTCGCGAAGTTGTTGCCTTTCGCTGCATATACCCAGCTGGTGCGGAAGATAAGATATTTGGCAGCAGCAGCAATAATCGCCTCTTCACCTTCGCGCTTGGTCAATCCATATGCATTCAAAGGTGCGGTGCTATCCGTTTCCTTCCAGGGGGTCGTGCCACCACCATCAAAGACATAATCGGTTGAGTAGTGAACCACTAAGGCATCAATTTTATTAGCCGCTTCTGCCATTGCTTTCACGCTGGTCGCATTAACCAGACGCGCTTTTTCAACTTCACTCTCTGCTTTATCTACAGCGGTATAGGCTGTCGCATTGACAATCACATCAGGCTTAATTTTCAGAATACTTTCTGCAATACCTGTTGGATTCTCAAAATCACCGCAGTAATCAACAGAATGACGGTCAAGTACCATGACATTACCCAAGGGCGATAACGCACGTTGCAGTTCCCAGCCGACCTGGCCATTTCTACCAAACAGCAAGATATTCATTATTTGCGATTCTCATAGTTTTCTTTTAACCAGTTCTGGTAAGAACCGCTTTTGACATGCTCTACCCAGGTTTGATTGTTCAGATACCACTCAACCGTTTTTCTCAAACCACTCTCAAAAGTTTCCTGAGGCGACCATCCCAGCTCTTTCTTGATCTTATCGGCATCGATCGCATAACGGCGATCATGGCCCGGACGATCCTGAACATAGACAATCTGTTCCGCATAGGCCGTATCTTTTGGACGCAACTCATCAAGCAGCTCACACACCTTCAATACCACATCGAGATTTTTCTTTTCGTTATGTCCACCGATGTTGTAGGTAGTGCCTGTCGCCGCTTTGGTCACTACGGTATAGAGCGCGCGGGCGTGGTCTTCAACATACAGCCAGTCGCGAATCTGGTCACCCTTGCCATAAATCGGCAACGGTTTGCCTTCCAGTGCATTGCTGATAATCAGGGGAATCAATTTTTCCGGGAAATGATAAGGACCATAGTTGTTTGAACAGTTGGTCACGATTACCGGCAACCCATAAGTGCGGCCCCAGGCACGCACTAAATGATCGCTGGCGGCTTTGGTCGATGAGTATGGGCTGCTTGGTGCATAAGGGGTGGTTTCGGTGAAGAGCGGCAGTTCACCCGCCATTTCATCCGGGTGCGGCAGGTCGCCATAAACTTCGTCAGTCGAAATATGATGGAAGCGGAAGGCGGCTTTCTTTTCGGCAGGTAAAGCAGACCAGTATTGACGGCTTGCTTCCAGTAACGCATATGTCCCGACGACATTGGTCTGGACGAATTCCGCCGGTCCGGTAATTGAGCGGTCGACATGACTCTCGGCCGCCAGATGCATCACCGCATCCGGTGCAAATTCGTTAAATACCGCCTGTAGCGCAACGCCATCACATATATCAACTTTTCTAAAGTTATAGCGCTCGTTCTGGCTGACTGCATCAAGAGATTCGAGATTGCCGGCATAGGTTAATTTATCAACGTTAATCACTTCATCATTCGTATTGTCGATAATGTGGCGAACCACAGCTGAACCGATAAACCCTGCACCACCTGTAATTAAGATTTTCATAATGTCTCGTTTATCCCGACTTACTCAGTAAGACTAACACCAATTGAAATGGAAAATGCCTGTGCAACAGGCACGCTACCGCCCCTGGGTTTACAGCTCCCACGTAGCTGAGACAGAGTCAAAATGTCGAGACGGCGCTTCAAAATTATTCAAAGCTATCTTTCTGAATAATCGCTCATTTATCAATGAAATTAATAAAGGAGGATTATCATTAAACCGTTATGAATTCTACCACCCACGCAGATCAATGACGAATGAATTGCAATTTTCAACGGGTAGTTAGTGTAAATATTGACCGTCGCACAGGGAGCAAGATGGTTACTGAGTCACAAAACCAACTCAATCAGATTTTGATGAAAGAGGGATGAAGACACGGCGGGGAAAATGGGAAATGGGCGGGCTAAACAGCCCGCCAACAGATGAAAATTACTTAAAGCCATTCGGGTTCTTTGACTGCCAGTTCCAGGTATCACGCATCATCTCATCGATACCCCGAGTCACACGCCAGTCCAGCTCGCTATTCGCCAGCGAAGCATCCGCCCAGAATGCAGGCAGATCGCCGTCGCGACGCGGCTTAAACTCAAACGGAATCTGCTTACCGGAAGCCTTTTCAAACGCGTTGATCATCTCCAGCACCGAGAAACCTTTTCCGCCGCCGAGATTATAGGCTTTATACCCGGTCACTTTTGGCAGATGGTCGAGCGCTTTCAGATGGCCTTCGGCCAAATCGACAACATGGATATAGTCACGCAGGCAGGTGCCGTCAGGCGTATCGTAGTCATCGCCAAACACGCCCAGTTTGTCGAGACGACCGATGGCGACATGAGCAATGTACGGTAACAAATTATTCGGAATGCCGGTTGGATCTTCACCAATCTCACCCGATTCGTGCGCACCTACCGGATTGAAATAACGCAGCGCAATCGCATTGAAGCGGTTATCCGCTTTGGCGAAGTCGCGCATCACCAGTTCAATCATCAGCTTTGATGTGCCATAGGGGCTGGTGGTGCCGCCAATCGGGGTGGTTTCCACATAAGGAACCGGTGCATCAGCGCCATAGACCGTCGCTGAAGAGCTGAAGATAAAGTTCCATACACCCGCGCTGCGCATCTCTTCCAGCAACACGACGGTGCCTGCCACGTTATTCTCATAGTATTCCAGCGGCATACGGGTCGACTCCCCCACCGCCTTTAACGCAGCAAAGTGGATGACAGCCGTAATTTCATTGGCGGCGAACAGATCGCGCAAGCACGCACGATCGCGAATATCACCTTCAACAAACACCGCCTTTTTGCCCGCCAGCTTTTCTACGCGGTTAATCGCTTCGCGCGAGGCATTGCAAAGGTTATCAAGGACTACAACGTCGTCACCGCGCTGCAACAGCGCCAGCACCGTGTGAGAGCCAATGTACCCCGCCCCACCCGTTACCAAAATAGCCATGCGTACTCCTTTAAGCCGCGCAACCGCGCGGCACATGATGAAAAGGGTTATTTCGCCAGGATTTTCTGAATAGCAGCGCGGAAGTCACGGCCCTGGCTGTTGTTACGCAGGCCGTAAGAGACGAATGCCTGCATGTAGCCTAGTTTACGGCCACAGTCGAAGCTGGTGCCAGTGAGCAGCGTCGCATCTACCGGTTTTTTCTTGCCAAGGGCGGCAATGGCGTCAGTCAGCTGGATACGTCCCCAGGCACCCGGTTCGGTGCGTTCCAGTTCAGCCCAGATATCGGCAGAGAGGACATAGCGACCTACCGCTGCGAGGTCAGAATCCAGTGTGTTAGCCTCTTCCGGCTTCTCGACAAAATTGGTGATAGTGCTGACGTCACCTGGGTTATCCAGCGGCTGTTCAGTGGTGATCACGGAGTATTCAGAAAGATCGGCACCCGGCATATGTTTTGCCAGTACCTGGCTGCGACCGGTTTCCTCAAAGCGTGCCACCATTGCGGCAAGGTTATAGCGCAGGTGATCGGCGGTGGAGTCGTCCAGCAGAACATCCGGCAATACCACTACAAATGGGTTGTCGCCAATCATCGGGCGAGCGCACAGAACCGAGTGGCCTAACCCCAGTGGGTTTGCCTGACGCACGTTCATGATAGTTACGCCCGGAGGACAAATCGATTGCACTTCGCTCAGCAGCTGACGTTTAACACGCGCTTCAAGTAACGCTTCCAGCTCATAAGTGGTGTCAAAGTGGTTTTCCACTGCATTTTTGGAAGCATGAGTGACCAGCACAATCTCCTTGATGCCTGCAGCCACGCACTCATCAACGATATATTGGATCATCGGTTTGTCGACGACAGGCAGCATTTCTTTCGGAATGGCTTTCGTCGCAGGGAGCATATGCATACCGAGACCCGCAACCGGGATTACAGCTTTAAGCTTGGTCATATTTATTCCATTTCATGAAGTGAATACGTGGGGTCGATTATGCAGGATCGGCCGGAACAGCAAGTATAATCTTTATCTGAAAAACCGGCACTAACTCTCTGTCACAGCATAAAAAATCGCTTTTTTCGGCACCCACCGATGCGCCAGTTGGCAGGAAAATTAAATCGCTAAACCACTGTAAAACAGTAGAAGGGATCAGAGAAAGTCAGATTTAATAAGACCAGTCATTTTCAGACAGATCGTGAGGTCGCGGCGCGAAAAATCGCGCCGCCAGATTAGAGCCAGCCCGCAAACCATTCCGGCATCACGAACAGGTTGAAATGGTTAACCAGCAACATCAGGCCGACAAATACCACCGAGACGGAGACCCACTGACGGGCATAAGGCATAAAGCGGATGCCAATCACCGGCTTGATGAAGAACGGATGGGCAAAAGCCGAGATCAATACCTGAGAAATCGATAACGTCAGCGCCACATAGATGACGTTCGGCCAGATCAAGGTGGTCGCCAGCACGGCCACCACCACCAGGCTGGCAACGATATTCCAGTAGAACTCGACGTTGGTCCGTCCATTGGCCTGAGAAATTGCGCCGGTCAGGCCGCCCATCGGACGCAGCATGCCAAACAGCAACATCAGCGGGATCAGATGGTAAACCTGCTCATGGGAAGAGCCGTACAACACCCGGACAATCACCGGTGACAGAATGCCAATCGCCAGGTACATCACACTGCTGAACAGCATGATGACGAAGGTGCCTTTCAGGAACAGTTTCTTCAACTGTTCAGGATCGTGCTGTTTCTCGGCAAAGCGCGGCAACGCCAGACGGTTGATTACCGGTGAAACCAGCTTCAGCGGTTGCAGAATCAGCTCTTTAGCCAGCGAGTAAATCCCCAGCATATCGGCCCCCATCACCTTACCCACAATCAGCGCATCTGCCTGGGTACGCAGTTGGTTGATGGTTTGCGATCCCAGTTGATAGATACCGTAGCGCACTGCCGCAATGAAGGTTGCCCGGTCGAATTCCCAGGTTGGCCGCCAGGATTTTTCACCGAAGTAAATCATGCAGAGAATACGCGTGAAGGCTGCGATGAACAGACCGAGGATCGCCGCGGCCACCGTCAGCGTGGTGAAATACAACATCGCCACGGTACACAGGAAGGCAAACAACTTGGTGACCATCTCAATCTTCGCCAGCGTCACCATGCGTTTGGTTTTGACAAAATGCGCCTGATATTGCGACAGATGCCCCAACACGAGGAAGTTCAGGCTGGTGAGCATAATCAGCCCGGTCAGCTCCGGCAGATGGTAGAACCAGGAAACCGGCCAGGCAATTATCAACATAATCAAACCGGTACATAAACTAAGCGAGACGTTAACCCAATAGATGGTGCTCTGCTCACGGCGTGTAATGTCCTGACGGTGCACGAGGTAACTGCTCATGCCCATGTCCTGCAACACCGAGGCAACCGCCAGAATGGCGTTAATGATCGCCAGTAATCCCAGCTCATGCGCCTCCAGCTTACGCGCCAGTACGCTGAGTTGTAACACCTGCAACACCGCAGCAAAACCGGTGCTGCCGAGTAACCAAATGGCTTGCGACTTTAATCCGCTCACACTATGCGCTCCAGAATCTTGGCCAGCTCGCCATAGGCGATATGTTGATTAAACTCGGTTTCCACTTTATGGCGCGCAGCGGCAATTACCGGTGCAACGTCCACATCCCCGCGCGACAGGCGTAATAACGTTTGCGCCAGCTCATCGGGATTGTTCTCAGAAACCAGCCAGCCGCTTACGTTGTTCTGTATCAGCTCTGGGATACCACTATGGAAGGTGGAGACAACCGGCAAACCTACTGCCATCGCCTCCATCAGCGCCACCGGAATTCCCTCCATATCGCCATCCGCCGCCGTTTTAGACGGCAGCAAAAAGATGTCTGCTTCGTTCAGCGCCTGGCGAATCTCGTCCTGTGGTTTAAAGCCCGGCATGCTGACGCAATCTTCCAGGCCTGCGCGCGCAATGTGCTCACGCATCATGCCGTCCTGCTCACCGTTACCGATAATGGTGAACTGGAACTGACCGCCCTGATCACGCAGGATTTCACTGGCTTTCACCGCCACATCCAGCCCTTTTTTCTCAGTCAGACGTGCCACGGAGACAATGCGCAACGGCGAATGAAAAGCGGCACGCGGGCGGAAATTAAACTTTTCTGGCTCGATGCCCATGCGCGTAACATGAATTTTCTCCGCCGGGCAGCCCATCTCAATTAGCTTGTTCTCCCACAGATGGCTGATAGGTAGCATCAGTTCGCTCTGGCGGAACAGATTGACGTAATCCAGCTTGTGTTCCTCGAGGATATGACGACGTGAGATGTCGGCACCGTGGAACACCGTCGCCTGCTTGCCTTTCAGTACGCCAAGTTCACGCAATTTATTCGCCAGCGCTCCGGCATAGCCGAAATGCACCAGGAAGACATCAGCGACAAAAGGTTCTCTGGTATTGGCGACAATCGCCGGCAGCAGCAGTTTGCTGGACTGTGCGCCATAGCGGCGCACATTGAGGGATTTGATCAGCGAGGGCTTGGCAATTTTCGGCAGCATCAATCCGATACGCTGCGTAAGCTTATCGAGATTCGATACTTTCTCTTCCGGCAACAGATAATGTGTTTTCGCCACCAGATTGTAATCATCGAACGCGGCATGACGGTTAATCATGTCGCCCGGAAACACGGAGATCACCTCCACGTCATAACCGGCATCAATAAAATGCGTCACCTGATTGAGGACAAACGTCTCAGAGGCAACCGGAAAACGCATGGTGAAAAAGGTCAGCTTCATCACTTCACCCTAAGACGTTAAGAATTTCTTCAGTGATTCGGTTACCAATCTCACGTTCCTGTGCCACTGCTGCGTCAACTTTCTGTTTCACGTTGTCGTAATCCGCCAGTACGGTGTGTACCTTATCGATGAGTGAGCCATCCATCAGGCTTTTCACATCGGTCGCCATTTGCGGCAGGCCAAGCTGGTTCATCACACCCAGCGACTTGTGCTCATAATTGATGGCGACGGCAGGGGTACCGAAATTCATCGAGATAATGGCGGAATGCAGGCGAGTGCCGATCGTCAGATGGCAATGACTTAATAATATGCCGAGTTCGAGGTCGTTAAATTCGTCCATAATCACATGATAATGCTCAGGATGATCAACGCGATCGCGCAACTGTAGCGCCACCATGCGGTCATCTTTGGCATAACTGTCGATGCCGGTACAGGTCGAGAAAGCCACCACCTGATAACCCTCGGCGATCATCGCGTTAATCACGCGACCAAACGCGGCTTCATACTCTTTCTGCGTCACGCCAAGACGTTTGTCGAACGGTGCCAGCTCACGCACGGTGATGGCTATCGTTTTGCGCGCGCTGATAATCTCTTCCCAGTGCAACAGGTTATGACTGGGGTTCGCCACTGCGCGGGCCTTAACCAGAAAGGCTGTGTCAACGCCCTTTTTCACCCTGCTGGTGGTCACGCCATCTTGCTTCAGGCGATCGAGACTCACCTCTTCGCGCAGCACAAGGCTATCGACACGGTCAAATACGAAGTTCGCCAACGCATTCACACGCGGATTTTCAAACGGCCCGACCGAATGGCCGATCATATGTAGCGGTTTTTTTGCCATCAGCGCACACAGCGCATGATCGAACTGCGTCACCCCATACAGATCGACAAAGAAAGAACCGCCAACCTGAATAACGGCGTCATAAGAGGCAAGACTTTTGGTGAATTCAGCCAGATGCGGCGGCACGGAGAACGATTTATACAGCCCACCTTTGCCGAGGTGCGCCATCATAATCTCCGGCATCAGTCGGTTTGCAACTTTACGCTTGACGCTGCCCACCAACCCTTTTGCTGATTTGCTGTTGTGCAGAAACAGGGAATCCTGCTGAATCTCATGCTGCAACAAATATCCGGAGCTGGTTGGATAACGACTGATAACGTCAATATCCAGATCACTACGCGCAGACTGAAGCGAATCGATCAGTCCACGTAAAATCGCGCCATCCCCACGATTTCCACAGGTATGGTTACCCACCAATAAAATCTTCATAAAAACTCCAGATAAATTTTTGTAATTCTACAAACCGCCATTTCCTGAACTGGCAAAGTGAACTCTGTATTAAAAAGACTGCAATAGAGGCGAAACGCCTGGAAAAGACCTGCTCCTGGCATTCCGGCCGCGTCCCGGTGCGGCCGGTTTAATCATCATGACTTGATAGCGAAATACGGCAGTGCGCACGGCTCCCCATTGATAACCACGGAGACATACCCCTTTGGCTCGCGCGTATCGACCTGCTCGGGCTTGAGCGGGCGTGACGCCATCAACAGATCCCCTTGTTCATTGCCGCCAATCCCGGCCTTACCGTTATGCAGGCTGAAACGCTGTGGAGCGGGCTTGCTGCCGTTGGACGGATTGCCCTGCGTCATGCTGGCATCCACCCTGGCGCAACGACCGGCGAGGAAGCGATCCTTGCCGGTGCTTTTGATCAGCACGGCGCTGGTTGGCGTCCAGCCCGCCAGTTTGACGAACACTTTGGTATCGGTATCGGTGCGTGGTTCAAAGCGCACCTCAACCACGGGTGAACTGCCTTCAGCCGACCAACTGGCTTCCGCCTTATTGGTTTTGCGTTGCAGATGGATCACCGCCCTGCCGCCGGTCCCTTTACCGTCGATTGGGTTCATTAGTGGCTGATTGTCGGTGCCATTGCTAAACTGCGACTGACCAAACACTTCAATTTCCCAACTGTCGCCCACCGTCGGCGAGTAGAAGTTGCCCAGCTCAAACCAGGTTTCCTGATTGGTGTTGTTGGTCAGTCGAAAGCGTGAGGTGATGTAGTTGTATTTCAGGCTGCCATCGATGGCGACGCCGTAAGACTCAACCCGCGTGGAACCCATCTCCCAGATATTCAGCCAGCGTTCGCCTTCGAGCGAGTTGTCGATCCAGCTTCCGGCCTGCAAATTGGTCTGACGCATATTCAGCCGCGAGTTACGAGCGATCAGCGGGTTCTTACAATCCTCAAGACTCAACGCATCAATGATCCATTGCCCGTTGGAAATATCGCCCGGATGTTCGGTGTGCTCGATCCAGCCGTTGTGAATAATCGACTGGCTGCAACGCGGCAGATTCAACACCATGCCACCTTTACAATGCTGAGCATTAAAGTTGGAAAGCTCAATTGCGGTGCTGTGATCCCAGTTACCGGCTTTCTGCCCGGACCAGCTGGCTTTGATCACATCGCCGGTACAGGCGTTGGCATACCACTGGTCAATTTTGCAATCCAGCGTATCGAGCAGACTCAGCGAGACGCCACCCACCTGGTTAAAGCGCAGACAGGCACCACGGAAGAACTGCCCCCCCGGACAGGTGTTGCGGAACAGTCCCTGCCTGTTCGGGCGCTTGTCAGTGTTGCCGTTAAAAATCAGGTTAGAGATTTCGGTCCAGCGCGCATTCACCTGGAACAGGAAGTCGGAACGTCCGTCAGATACCAGCGTGGTGGCCGGAAAGTAGCCAAAGTTGACCATCGCACCAGAGATGCGGAAGAAACGCTGCTGCTGGTCGCCAAAATCGCAGCCAGAAACAAAGAACGTGCCCGCCGGGAACTGCACGCATATCGGTTGATTCGCATCCTGCGACCATTGATACATCGCTTTGATGGCAGGCGCAGTATCGGTTTTGCCGTCGGCTATCGCGCCGAAATCAAACAGCGTCAGGCGATTAAAATCGTCCACCACACGACGCCAGGTAAAACCCTCACCGGCAAATATCACGCCGCTATCGTCTTTACCCGCGCCAAACGCACCAACAAACTCACCGCCACCCACTTCCAGCCCTTCATGCCAGCTTTTCAGCTTGATTTTGGCACCGGCAAACAGTGGGCGGGTTTTGCGCAACTCCTCCACCGACGGGATCTCGCCAATCAGCTGATAACCGTTCGGCTGCGCCAGACGCTGGCTGAAATTGCTTTGGTTCGGGCGGCTAACGTCATCAATGGAGAACAACGTGTTGCCATTGCTGTCCTCCACTGCCATTGAATGCGCAGGATCGGCAATCAATGCGGCATTATCGTGAATAAATTGCGCAAAGTTGCCCTTATTCAACGCAATCGGCTGACTAATTTGGGACACTTTTCCGCTGGCGTCGCGCAGATAAACCGGGATTTGATTCCCCGCTTTACTGGCATCGCTGCCCGCTTTACCAATCCACAATTTGCCCTCGAAGTTCTGCCAGAACTGCGGCGGCATGGTGTAAACATTTTCCGGGGTGAGAATCGGTACATCCCCCTGCGGTACGCTGGAGGGATCCACCGTTTTCAGCGCCGGCTGGCCACTTTTTGCTGCGTAGCTGGAAAACGCACTCACCGAGAGTGCGGCAACAATGGAGGAGGCTGCGGTTTGCAAGACTTCTCTTCTTTTCATGCGTCAAATTCCGTGGTCAATGGGCGGTGAAAGTATCCCCGAGGCACGACAATCGTTACGGCTTGCTAAACAAGCGCCAACCAGCTTTGTTTGATCTGTTTACCGTCAAACTTCAGCGCAGTGTCTTTGGTTTTTTCGCTCATGGCATAGAACAGGGCATCGTTGCTGGCGAGCTGATCCATGCGTGCCAGGAAGGTGGCTTTATCGTCCATCGGCACCAGGAAACCATCTTCGCCCTGATTGATGATCTCCTGCGGTCCGGTCGGGCAGTCATACGCCACCACCGGTAACGACCAGGATTTGGCTTCCAGCAGCACCAGCGGCAGCCCTTCATAGCGCGAGGTCATCAACGCCATGTCACTGTCACGGTAGTAATCGTTGATGTTGCTGACTCGGCCGACAAAATTGACGCTATCGTTAAGACCCAGCTGTGTCGCCTGCTCCTGTAACGACTGGCGCAGTTCACCGTCGCCAGCAATCACCAGCTTCCACTCCGGGTGGGTTTTGCTGAAATCGGCCCAGATATCCAGCAGCAAATCGAAGCCTTTCTGGTGTTCAAGACGGCCAATGGCCAGCGCCTGCCGACTGCGTGCATTACGCTGGAATGATTTGTACACCACCGGATTCGGGATCTGCTGGCTGGGAATGTTCCAGCGGCTGAACACCTGATGATCTTTGTCGGTCAACACAATCACCTGGTCATAGAAGCGCAACAGCAGCCATTTCAGCAGTTTGATCGGTTTACTGAATGAGTTGATGGCGATGTGTTCACAGGCATAGGCCTTGAAGCGTTTTTTCTTCATCGACATCAGATTCCAGAACGCAAACATCACGCTGAGACGCCCCATGCTGATCAGGAAAACGCTGTCGAATCCCTCCTGCTGGATACGCGCCACCGCACTTTTAATCGGGTTTTTATGCCCGGCGAAACTGACGATCTCTTTCGCATGGGTGAATGGATAGAACGGCTTACCACTGCCCTCCAGCGAATACACGGTGACATCATGTTGCTCGCCGAGACACTCGGACATAAAGTTGCAGATGTTTTCCGTCCCCGCGTACGAATAGGCATCCTTAATCACCAGAACAATCTTTTTCATGAAACGCTTTCCACCTCAAACGTAAATGATGCCAGCTATTAACGATGCTTCAGGGTGAAAAGCACACCATTCACCATATACCAGCCGTAATAGTAATAAATTTTTAAGGGATTGTTTTTATAGATAATTCTTAATAATTCCAGATGCCATTTCGCTGCTTTGTTTTTATTACGAGACAGCGAATCGCCCAGTTCGTAATAGTTCACCAGCGTTTTCTGGATCACCCTGGCTTGCCTGTAGCGGAGAAACAGTTCGTAGAGGAACAGGAAATCTTCATGGCCTTTACGCTGGAAGAAGATGCCCTGCGGGGGACGGCGGAAACAGACGGATGAGAAGCAGACGCGATACTGCTTCTTCACGAAGTTTTCCTGTTGCAGATAGGGTTTGCTGTAGTTGATGTCGTGATCAGCGCTTTGGGTTTTGTAGTGATAATGGGTAATGACGAAATCGTCACCTGCCGCCAGCGCGGCGGCCTGCTCCGCCAGTTTTTCCGGGTGCCACTCATCATCACTGTCGAGAAACGCAATGATCTCTTCCTGCGCGGCGCGCAACCCGACATTACGGGTTTCTGCGGCCCCGAGGTTCATCTCATTATCCAACACAGTGATGCGCGCATCCTGGCAGTGCTCACGCACCAGCGCCAGTGAGTCATCGGTCGACTTATCGTTGATGAGGTAGATGTGCCAGTCGCTATAGCTTTGATTCATTACCGACTGCACGGCACGCAAAATGGTCTGACGTGCGTTATACATCGGCATGACAATGCCAATGGTGCCAACATGATTTTTCATCTGAATACCCGTGAGAGGAGATGACAGGAACCAAAAAATGCTCCAGAGATCGGAGCCAATAAATACGCAATCAAGAAACGGCTCTGCTGCCGAAAAACCGGGCTTTCACCTTATCCATCAGGCGGCTGAGAAAGTAGGCCTGGTTGTCCTTGTTGGTCAGGAAGAAGTAGCGCGCAAAACTGAGGCTCGCCTGCAATGAATTGCCATCCATTTTGTAGCGCAGTGGCAACTTGAACGCTTTGTAGGTGTGGATATCACGCGCAGTCAGGTAGGGTTTCATGGTGTCGAGCCAGAAGAAGGAGTATTTCACCGACTCCCCTTTATGTTTCGAACCGAATTTGGTCACCAGATGGTAGGTCGCCAGCGGCTTATCGATCATCACAAAGGTATAACCCATGCGATCGGCGCGGATGCAAAAGTCGTAATCCTGATGGCGGATATAACGGGCATCAAACTTGATCTTTTCAGCATCACCACGTCTCAGCACGATGGTACTGGTCTGAATAAAGCCATAGCAACCAAACAGATATTCAGCCACCGTCTCTTTTTTGCCCGGCGGTTGCATCGGCATGACTTTCAGGAAGCTGCCATCCTGATGGATGTTTACCTGGCTAAAGATGACATAGCGGGATTTGCCCTGCGCCTCAAGGCTGGCGATGGTGCGGCTGACTTCCAATAGCTTGTCCGGATGCCACTCGTCATCCGCATCAAGGAAGCTGATAAAATCACCCGTGGCAAGTTCAATGCCCTTATTACGCGCCCCCGCACCGTTCAGTTTGACGTCCGACAGTTCCAGCCGGATATCCAGGTCCTGATAGCGATCGCTACGTACCACCTGCGCCAGTTCAGTCGCATCGGCCGATTTGTCATCCACGATGATGACCTCAAAATTGCGATAGCTTTGCGCATTGACGCAATCCAGCGTGGTCACAATCGACTTCGACGCGTTATAGGCGGGAATTACAATTGAGAAACGGATGTCCTGCATTGCCAGCACCTCTTAAACAGCTGTTCCAGGGTTAACGGTAACCTCTGCGGGCTGAAGAGAGGAATTGGCTTTATTCCTAAAAATCATAGCGTTAGTTCCATTCTTCATTTGCAGATACGTACCATTACGGAATTACTTAAGCGTGTGCTGTGTGTAACGTCATGCCAGACGGCATGAAAAAAATGAACGGCATCAATTCATCGCGCATTTAAAAACCAGGGCGCGCGATAAATCGCGCCGCTACATAAAAATGGGGCGGATAAACCGCCCCGGAACTTTGCGTTTTAATTAGCTTTTCGTTTCTTTGCCGTATTCGTAGTTGTAGTAGTCGTAGCCATAACCGTAGGCATTCGACGCTTTACGTACGACGGCGTTGAGGATGACGCCTTTAATTTCGATACCGTTCTGTGCGAAACGACGGTAGCTGACATCCAGTTCCTTGGTGGTGTTGGTCTCGAAGCGCGCCACCATCAGTGAGGTTCCCGCCAGCTTACCGATAATGGAGGCATCGGTGACGGCCAGAATCGGCGGCGTATCGATCAACACCAGGTCATAGTTCTTACCGGCCCACTCCAGCAGCTCACTCATGCGGCGGTGCATCAGTAACTCTGACGGGTTCGGTGGCACCTGACCACGCGGCAGGAAATCAAACCCATAAACACCTTTCTGAATCATGGCTGGCGAGAATTCAGTCTTACCCGACAGCACATTAGACAGACCAACCTTATTCTCCGCACCGAGCAGTTCGTGGGTATAACCACGACGCATATCACCATCGATGAACAACACGCGCTGACCGGCTTTTGACACCAGCGTCGCCAGGTTGGCACAGATAAAGGTTTTACCAATACCCGGGCTGGCACCGGTGATCATCAGGATGTTGTTCTTCGCTTCCATCATGGCGAAATGCAGGCTGGTACGCAGGCTACGAATTGCTTCGATGGAGAGGTCAGTCGGGTTCCCCAGCGCCAGCAACGTATTGTGCGGGTCGCTTTTCTCCTTGTGACCACGACGCGCCAGCGCTTCGGTGTCCTTCTTACGCTGCCAGTCCGACAAGGGAACACTGGCGTAGACATTCATGCCCAGCTCTTCCAGCTGTTCCGGGTTCTCGATACCGTGGTGGAACAGCGCTTTCAGCAGCACCAGACCGACTGACAACATCAGACCAACAATCAGGCTGGCGGCGATAATCAGCAGTTTCTTCGGTGCCACAGGTGACGCGGCCGTCTCTGCCTGGTCGATAATACGCACATCGCCAACGGTACTGGCTTTACTGATACCCAGCTCTTGCTGACGGTTCAGTAACTGCATGTAGATTTCCTGCCCTGCCTGCACATCACGGGTCAGACGCAGAATCTCCTGCTGGGTTTGCGGCATCTGAGCAATTTTCTTGTTCAGATTGGCCTGCTCATTTTCCAGCGTTTTGCGTTTTTCCAGCAGCGCGCGGTACGTCGGGTGATCTTTGGTATACAGCTGTGACACTTCCGCTTCACGGAAGGTCAGCTCGTTAAGCTGGCTCTGGACGCTGACAGACGAGTCCAACGCTGATTTCGCTTCCAGCGACATATCCACTGATTCGTTTTCACGGCGGTAAGCGTTCAACTTGTCTTCTGCCACATTCAGACTTTCACGTACTTCGGGCAGCTGATTTTTCAGGAAGTCGAGGCTCTTCGCCGCCTGCTCCGATTTGCGATCAACGTTCTGCAACAGATAGTTGTTCACAATCTGGTTCAGTACACGACTGGCCTGATCCTGGTCTTCGTCCTGGTATTCCAGACCCAGTACGCCGGTATCTTTCCCTTTATCAGCCACGGTCAGGTTAGCCAGCACCGCTTTGATCGCCTGCAGATCGCTCAGCTTGGTGACATCAAAGCTGGTGCCGGTATCAGCCTCAATACCGCTTACCAACATGGTCACTTCGCCGTGCTGCTCCAACTGGCCCACGCGGCCTTTGAACAACTCATCGCCGTCGCTGGTAACGGTGTAGGTCTGCGGACCCGTCACTTCCAGCTGTACGGTGCGTTTCTCAATTGAGCGCGGAATTTCCAGACGGGTAATGGCGATTTGCGCGGGTTTGTTGCCCATCAGGCGCGACAAACCTTTACCAATAATCGGGAAATAGTTTTGTTGCACCACGGTATCCAGACCGAGGTCATTTACCGTCTTACCCAACACCATGCGAGATTCAAGAATCTGAATTTCGGTATCTGAAGCCGGGGTTGAAGGAATAATGTCCTGTAAGTCATTCAATACCGAGTTGGTATTTTTTTGCTCGACCTGCACCATAGCATCGGCGCTGTAGATCGGTGTCGCGAACAGTGTGTAAAGGGTGCCCGCTAGCATGAAGAAGGCGGTGACAGCGACAATGATCCAGCGATGGTCAATGAGCTGTCCCACAAGATGCGCCAGATCCCATCCATTCGAATCCTCTTTCGGCGCTGTCATAACCTTGTTTTTTATATTCATGGATAATCCCAACTATCGGCTTAGTACGTTGACCCATTTCTGGGTAGCGTTTTCCAGTAACCCGTAAACCTCTTCAAAGGCCTCACGGCTTTTTTTGTACGGGTCCGCTATTTCCTGTTGGTTGAGCCAGTGCCCAAGCAGCATGGTTTTCCCGCGCGCGGCTGGATCGATGCGATTTACCTGTTCAACATGACGCTTTTCCATCACCAGGATCAGGTCATAGTCACGACACATATCT
Organism: Pantoea phytobeneficialis; assembly: GCF_009728735.1. Classification (NCBI taxonomy): domain Bacteria; kingdom Pseudomonadati; phylum Pseudomonadota; class Gammaproteobacteria; order Enterobacterales; family Erwiniaceae; genus Pantoea; species Pantoea phytobeneficialis. The sequence continues at coordinate 3,363,081 of NZ_CP024636.1, read as the reverse complement.
GCCGTTAACTGTTGAGCATGATGTCCCGCCAGCGAGAGGCCATGTCTGGCGGCCACATCACTGGCGGTCTGGTCTGCCGGGGAGCCACGCAAGGCACCCAACCCGGCAGACGCTACCCGGGTTTCAGGTAAAGCGCGTTTGAACAGACGCTCCCCGGTAGGGGAGCGGCAAATGTTGCCGACACAGACGACTAACACGGACGTAATCATGGTTAAACCTTAGTCTGACCAGTTGCGGAAACGCAGTGCTGCGGAGCTTGCATCATCAATACCCACAATGGTCGGTAACAGCGCGGAAATCACACGGTTCCAGCGGGTGAGCGGAGTGGAGGTGACATAAACAATGTCATACGGCTCCAGTTGGAATTCGGTGCCCATCACCATCGACGCCGCATCTTTGGTATTCAACTGATAGATGTTGGCAATCTTGGTGCGGTTGCTGCCACGAATAGGACGAATAACAAATACGCCGGTGGCATCGGCTGTGGTCTGATCCATACCCTGCGCATTGCCCAGTGCTTCGGCTAGCGTCATACCGCTGCGGTCCATCTTCAGCGTGGTCTGCTGCTTCACTTCGCCCATCACGAAAATCTTCAGATCATCGTTACGTGGTACGTAGAGAATATCGCCCGGATACAGCAGATGGTTCTGGCTCAGGTCACCGTTTTGCATCAACGCCTGCAACGAAATACGCTGCTCGCGGCCATTGTGCGTCAGCACCACATTGCGCCAGTCGGCATCGGCGGTCAGGCCACCGGCGGCGTTGACGGCATCCAGCACGGTAAGGGGTACGTTGGTGATCGCCTGCTGGCCGGAGGTGGTCACTGAACCACTGATGTAGGTTTTTTGTGAGCGGAAAGCCGCGACATTCACATCCACCTGTGGGCTTTCGATGTACTGCGCCAGACGACGGGCGATTTCCGCACGGATTTCGGTCACCGTTCGACCTGCGACGCGCACTTTACCGATATACGGATAGAAGATGGTACCGTCTGCCTGCACCCAGTTACCGGTGTCGCTGGCACTACGATACTGACCTGCCGGGGTGGTTAATTCCGGGTGATCCCAGACCGTTACGTTAAGCACGTCGCCAATGCCAACACGATATTCGTAGTTCTGAATTTCGTTCTGCAACATTGGGTTGGCTTGCGCAACCAGCGGTTTCGGGCGCATCTGCTCAACCAGACGCGGCGTTAAAGGAAAGACGTTAACGTATTTGTCGATGTCAAAATTGCTATCCTGTTGTTCAATGACATCTTTTCCGCTAGTGGAAAGGCGCTGACCTGGTTCGATCGTGCACCCGGATAGAATAGTGGCGGATACCAGTAACGGTATCATTTTAATTTTCATTGTAATCATCTGGATCTTCGCTATCAGTTAATGATTGATAGAGGCGAAAACGCCGCTGTGTAAGCGTCTTACAAAACAAAGACTGACGGGTTAAACACCGAAACTGTGGGTCATTATCATTTGCTCCCTATGCTTTCTGTTCTCACCCTGCCCTCGCGTCTATCAATAGGCGCCATCGCGCTTGAGCACTACGCCAACGGTCTTAAACAGAATCGCGATGTCATTCCATAGCGACCAGTTTTTGACGTACCACGAATCGAAATAGACACGCGTTTCATAGTCAACGTCGTTACGACCGCTGACCTGCCACAATCCCGTCATGCCTGGTTTCGCCATCAGGTAATAATCGACATCACCGGCATAACGGCAGAGTTCATCTTCGATAACCGGACGCGGTCCTACGAGGCTCATATCGCCACGGACCACGTTCCACAGCTGCGGCAGCTCATCCAGGCTGGTTTTACGAATAAAGTGACCAACCTTTGTGATGCGCGGGTCATTTTTCAGCTTGAAGTCTTTGTCCCACTCGGCTCGGGCCACCGGATCGGTACGGAGCACCTCTTCCAGCACCTCTTTGGAGTTGATCACCATGGAGCGGAACTTCAGGCATTTGAATTTTCGGCCATTCATACCGACACGTTCATGACCATAAATTGGATTGCCACCGTCACGTCCGACAAGGAACCCTAACACCAGCAGGGCTGGGGACAGCGCGATGATAATGCTGAGTGCACCGACGATATCGAACGCGCGCTTCAGGCAGCGTGAGGTGCGTTTTGCCAGGTTGTTATTAACGCGCAAAATCATCACTTCGTGGCTGAAGATATACGCCATATCGGTGCCGTAGAGCGGTACACCACGCAGGGTCGGGATCACTGACACCGAACGGCAGTTGTGCATCGCCAACGTCTTCAACCAATTATCGCGGTACTGACTCTGCTCAAATTCAACGGCGACAATAAACTGCGTTTCATTGTTGGTAAGTTGCCAAAGCTCGTGTTCGCTGCGTAGCACCGGCACACCTTCGATGCTGGCTTGCGGGCAACTGCCATCAACATCGAAAAAGGCAATCACATCAAATCCCATCACCTCTTCGCTTTGCAGCGCCTGCCAGGCTTCCACGGCATTTTTGCTGCTGCCAATGATGATGGTCTGCTTTTTCCACAGTCCAAACCGGTTCAGCACACGTTTTGCAATGGCGCGCCCCAGCGGGATCAACATTAATGCCAGCAGCCAGGTCAGCACCCAGACGAAACGCGACATTTGCCATTGCGACAGTGCGGTAATGGACAAATCGATAACTGAGAAAATAAGAATGGTACGAAAGATCTCTTTCAACTCGAACCAAAAAGGTTTGCGATAGGTGAAATGACGCAGCCGCACCCAGAACCAGCCAACACAAATAATCGACAAACAGATGTGCGTGGCGATTTTTAAATTGAGGTCTTTTTCAGAAATATCTGCCAGTGGGGAATTCGTGAGCGAATTAATGAGTGCCAGAGCAATAAACAACGCCGCGTTGAAACAAATTAAATCCGAGCACGCCAGTAAAATTTTAGTGAGAAGACTTTTATAGGTAAATTCGTTATCGCGCATAATTAACTCTTTATTTTATTTCCCTAATCCTTAACGCCTCTGGCCTGTGTAATAAACGAGCGATATTGAAACTGTCATAAAACAGGCAATCTGCGGGGAAAATCTCTGGCGTTCATGTCAATTCCCTTACCGAGAAAGAAAGAAAATTGTGATAAATACCAACAGATTAGTCTGAATTCCTTCAACACTCTTGCAGACCAGATTCCCAGTTTAAAAAGTACTTCGGACACGCTACCGCCCTTGGCTGTCGCTGCCAATACCGCTTTACTTGCCCTAATTTCCCGTCCGTGGTTACCGGTTTGCCATGACAATAACTGGCCTTAACCGGGACACGATCACAATTCTCAACATTAAGAAGCTAAACAAGACGCTATTAACTACATAAGCGCAGACATTTACTAACACGTTGCTATACTAGTTATTACTGGCTTGTTTACAAGTAGACCCCGTGTTCCCTGCTCTCTTTTAGGAAAAAGACTACCAGTCATTAGTATTGATGCCATCCCTTTCAGGCCATTCCCACGTAAAAATCAGAAAAGTTCGATATTCAACTTCTGAGCAATTCGCATTAAAAACGAACGCAGTCACGCCCCGAAAACAATTAACCACAACAAATTCAGGTATGCGGTGTTTATCCATACATTCAACTTATCTGTCAAAAAACCCCTCTCGGATTAATCCTTATTACGCTGCTGCACTACGGAAATCGGCAAGGTCGGGGTATTTGTTCCCCTCACAGGATTAACTATGATAAGACTAAGCTCATTCTCAGACATTCAGGTGATGAAAGCATGTTGGAGTGGATCGCTGATCCCTCGCTCTGGGCAGGATTAGTCACGCTAATCGTTCTTGAGCTGGTTCTGGGCATTGATAACCTGGTTTTCATTGCCATTCTGGTGGAAAAACTACCCCCTGTGGTGCGCGATCGCGCTCGCGTGATTGGTCTGCTGCTGGCGTTGCTATTGCGCCTGGTTCTGCTGGCTTCGCTTTCCTGGCTGGTCACGCTGACCCAGCCGCTGTTTACCCTGTGGCAACACAGCTTCAGCGCCCGCGATTTGCTGCTGTTTGCCGGAGGGGTATTTCTCCTTTATAAAGCCACCACCGAACTGAATGACCGTCTTGAAGGCAGCGACGAGGACAACGGTCAAACCAAAAATGGCGCTAAATTCTGGCCGGTAGTTGCGCAAATTGTGGTGCTGGATGCCATTTTCTCGTTGGATGCGGTGATTACCGCCGTGGGGATGGTCAATGAATTGCCGGTAATGATGACGGCGGTGACCATTGCTATCTTGCTGATGTTAATGGCCAGCAAACCCTTAACGCGCTTCGTCAATAGCCACCCCACCATCGTGATTCTCTGCCTCAGTTTTCTGCTGATGATTGGCTTCAGCCTCGTCGCTGAAGGACTCGGTTTTATCATCCCGAAAGGTTACCTGTATGCCGCTATCGGTTTCTCGATTCTGATTGAAATGTTTAACCAGCTGGCGATGTTCAACCGTCGTCGTTTTCTCTCCGCAGGCCGTCCCTTGCGCCAGCGTACCGCCGAAGCCGTATTACGTATTTTGCGCGGAGAAGCACAGCGAGCAGAGCTGGACGCCGATACCGCCTCATTGCTAAGTGATGAAGAAGGCGCGCTATTTAACCGACAGGAGCGACGGATGATCGCACGCGTGCTGGGGTTGGGACAGCGTCAAATCAGCAGCATCATGACCTCACGTCACGATATCGAGCATATTGATCTGAGTGAAGATCCAGCGGAAATCATGGCCAAGCTCGACCGTAATCAACACACGCGCATTTTGATTACCGAAAAGGGCAATGAACCGCTCGGTGTCGTCCATGTGATTGATTTAATGCATCAGTCGCTGCACGCAAAATCACTGGATTTACGTTCACTCATCCGCCAACCGTTGGTTTTTCCCGAGCGCGTCACACTGCTACAGGCACTGGAGCAATTTCGTCAGGCACGCACGCATTTTGCCTTTGTTGTCGATGAGTTTGGCTCGGTGGAAGGTGTGGTTACCTTAAGTGATGTGATGGAAACCATTGCCGGCAATCTCCCCAATGAAGGGGAAGAGATTGATCCCCGCTACGACATCCAACCCGGCCCACAAGGTGGCTGGATTGCCAACGGACATATGCCGCTGGAGGATCTGGCGACCTATGTCCGGCTGCCGCTGGATGATAAGCGCAATTATCACACACTGGCCGGTTTGCTGATGGATAGCCTCCAGCATGTGCCGCAGGAAGGTGAGGAGTTGCAGGTGGGGGATTATTTATTGCGTACATTGCGGGTGGAAAATCATCGCGTCCAGAAGGTAGAGATTGTGCCGCTGGACAGAATAGGCGATCCACTTTCGTAACAGCGCGATAAATCGCGCCGTTACGTTGGTCAATCAAGGTTTCTTCTGTGATGATTGCTGACGATCCAGCCACTGTTCCAGTCGGTTCTTCGCTTCGCTTTGCAACTGCTGGCGCAATACCTGATCTACCGGCAGCGAGTACTGCAAATTATCCCACGGCCCGTACATCCGCAGGGGAATGGTCTGCTCATTCATGACCGCAGCCAGCTTCTCGTCCCCTTTCCAGCCACGCAACATCATATTGATGGTCACATCCAACTGACGGGTAAGCAGATTGATATTCCCCTGGCTCTGTACCGCCAGATGATTGCTGCCGCCCTGTAAATCAGGCAGCGTGACAACACCTTTATTCAGGCTGATGCGGCCACTCAGTTGCTGGATGCTCTGATCTTCGCCTTCATCATTGCTGACGCGATTGCTGACGCGCGCCACGGCACGGCTCACCATCTGTTGCAGATTAAGCTGCGCGAGTTGCAGGTTGCTCGCCGTCAGCTCTGCACTACCCTGCCACTTCTGTTTAGCATCATCAATGCTCAGACCACTGCCGCTCAAATCCCCTTGCAGAGATACCGTCCCCTGAAGCACTTCCGGCAAGGCAAACGCCTTCAGCAATGGCGCAATCGCCACCTGCTGCAATTTGGGTTGCAGTGTCACCGTGGTGATTGGATGACGAATATCGACAGTGCCCGGAATAGAAAATTGCCCGTCACCCAACTTGCCCTGTAACTGACTCAGCGTCATCAACCCTTCCTGGTTGCTCGCCGTCAGTTGCAACTGACTGAGCGTCAGGCCACGCCATACCGCCTGATCTGCCGTCAGGTTGAGCGCCAGATCCATCATATTCAGCGGAGAATCACTATTGTCACGTTCGCGTGGTTCCGCAATCACTGGCGTGCGTATCACAGTGGCATGCTGCGCGGCACTGCTATCAGTTGCCGGCGCACTGACCATCAGGTTATCGAGGTTAAGTGCCGTCGCATGCAATTTAAGATCAAGCCGCTGCGGCAGCATCAGGCTCCCTTCTGCACTGCCATCAAGAGAACTGTCGTTGGCGCTCAGCTGCAATTTATTAAAGGCAAACTGCTGCCGGTCACTGTTCCACTCACCCTCACCGCTTAACGTCCCTTTAATCCCCTGCGTCGGAAGATTCGCGCCATCAAGGGTGTAATCCAGCGCGTCAATGCTGCCACTGAGACGGTGGGGGTACTGAGCCGCATCGAACTGCCCTTTCAGGCTGACAGTGAAATTACGCTGATTACGTGAAACACGGGTGCTGAGATCGATGCTGGCTTGTTTGCTGGCATCCTGATTCAGGCTGAGATTGAAATCGCGGAAGTTATATTCGTCGCCACCCTGCTGCTGCCAGATAAGCAGGCTATCAGCAAGTCGTAGCTTACCGATATCAAAAGACCAGCCATTGCTGCTGGTGGTCGGCTCGGTATCACGCGGCCCCACAGGTGAGCCAGTGGGTTTTTGCGCATCGCTGTCGGGTGTGACACGAATGATGGCATTCTTCAGCATCACCTGACTGACGCTGAGTTGATGTGAAAGTAATGGCCAGAGATTCACGTCAAGACGCATATTCTCGGCGGTAACCAGCGGCTGGCTGGCACCCGGCGCTGTCAGGCTCATGCGCCCCGCGAGAATACTGAGCTGCGGCCATACATGCCAACGTAAATCGCCGTTAACCTGAAGCCGATAACCACTTCGTTGTTCCACCTGATGTACCATATAGGTACGAAAGTCGTTGGGGTTTACCAGCAACACCAGAGCGGTCATTCCCGCGACGACCACCACTAACAGGATGGCCAGCGTGGTTATCAATCTTCTCATTACTTCCTCAAAGTTTGACGATCAATCTTTGTCGATACGGCTGGCATCAGCACCCTGCTGACCGCGATATTTCGCATCTTCACGACGATTGTAAGGACGCGCTGCCGGACCAGAGAGCGGCTCAAAGCTTAATGCCCCAATCAACATGCCGGGACGCAACGCCAGCGGCAGCTTACCCGAGTTGTAAAACTCCAGCACAATCCGTCCCTGCCAGCCGGGATCAATACGGTGCGCCGTAACATGCACCATCAATCCCAGACGCGCCAGTGATGAACGACCATCCAGCCAGCCGACGAGATCATCGGGTATCGTCACCGACTCAAGCGTCACCGCCAGCGCCAGTTCCCCCGGATGCAGAAAGAAGGCTTCCCCTTCCGGCAGCACGATTTCATCGCTCATCACGCGGTCCAGCGCAGCACTCACCTCATGCTTCGGACCACTTAAATCGATAAAAGGTGCAGTGTGACCGCTAAACGTGCGGAACTGATTGCCCAGGCGCACATCTACGGTGGCCCCATTAATACGTTCAACCGGTGGACGCGGTGTGATCGCCAGCTTACCGCTGTCCAGCCAGGTTTCTATATCGCGATCGCATAATCTCATCGCTGTAACTCCATGATTTAAGTGTAGCGAAAGGTTGCCATTTGGTGACAACCTGAGCCGCACACGTCCATCCGGACGCGGTTTATTCGAAGAACTGGTTAATTTTTGCCTTGAGGATATCAATAGCAATACGGTTTTTCCCGCCGCGCGGCACAATAATGTCGGCGTACTGCTTGGAAGGCTCGATAAATTGCAGGAACATCGGGCGCACGGTTTTCTGGTACTGGCTCATCACCGAATCCATCGAACGACCACGTTCATTAACATCGCGTTTCATACGACGCATCAGACAGATATCCAGCGGGGTGTCGACAAAAATGGAGAAATTCATCTCCTGACGCAAGCGTGCATCAGTCAGCAACAGAATCCCTTCCAGAATGATCACTTTTTTCGGCTTCAGATGGATAGATTCAGAGGTACGGGTGTGCTCGACATAACTGTAAACCGGCAGATCAATGTTCTGGCCTGCCTTCAGCGCCTGCAAATGTTGCAGTAACAAGTCATGATCCATCGCGCTGGGATGGTCATAATTGGTTTTTACCCTCTCTTCCATTGTGAGATGACTTTGATCTTTGTAGTAGGCATCTTCCGGGATCACCCCGATATGCTCGTCACCGACCTGGTCACGGATTTCACGATAGAGCGTGCTGGCAATAAGACTTTTTCCGGATGCGGATGCACCTGCAATGCCAACGATCACGCACTGATGAGACTTGTCAGTCATACTTTTTTAAGACCTGATAACTGGAGCCTGTTGAAGCACATGCTTCGACGGGCCGATAATGAGAGGGTTTGGTTGGCGGCAATTATAGGGATTTCACCGGTTTGATGCCAGAGAAATGCAGCCGACACCTTTTCAGATTATCCCCTTTTGCAGCGGGGCGCATAATCGATACACTGTTCTTCATGCCGACGTGGTATGCAGCGTTGCGCCTGTTCGATTGTAAGCCCGCAAGGAGAAGTATGAGCTGGAAAACCCTGACGTATTTCGGTGACAGTATGTTGCTGATCCCCACCGCGGTGATCATCGCACTGGTGTTGCCGTGGAAAAGCGACAACCATCGTACCGTCTGGTACTGGTTGCTGGCATTTGGCCTCGCGGGTTTGCTGGTCAGCATCTCGAAAATCATGTTTCTCGGCTTTGGCATCGGCAGCGCCAGATTTAACTTCACCGGATTCAGTGGTCACAGTGCCATGTCAGCGACGCTCTGGCCGGTGATGATGTGGCTGGTGTCGGGTCGCTGGTCTGGTTTCTGGCGGCTGTGCACCATTGGTGTCGGCTACCTGATTCCGATGATGGTCGGCTTCTCGCGTCTGGTGATCCATGCGCATTCGCTCAGTGAAGTGCTTGCCGGCCTGATGCTGGGCTTTACCCTCAGCAGTGCGTTTCTGCTCAGCCAGCGCGACACCGCACTTAAAGGTTTTAGTCTGCCGCAGATGGGTGTCGCATTTCTGGTACCACTGTTATTGATGAGCCACGGGCGGGTTGCGACCACCCAGCAATTCCTTGAACGCTTCTCCGCTGACCTCGCCGGGCTGGAAAAACCTTATACTCGTGCGGATCTTTTTCGTCAGTGATCAGTCAGCCCTTTGTTAATAAAGGGCGATTCAATGCATTGAATAAGGTAGAAAAGTGAATTCGCGGCAGACATCTTTTCCAGATGTGCTAGCATTCCAGTTAGAGAATGACTGGCGCATTTTTCGTCGTGTTGCGAATGCGCGCTGCTGGATTCGTGCATGACCCTCGAAATTTTAACCTCGCAAGATGGCTCAAAGAAACATTGGCTCAACGCCCTCTACCTGGGGGTAGTTGCGTTTGTGCTGACGTTATTCTGTCTGGAATTGATCATTGTCAGCGGGCGTATTTCTCCGTTGTGGTTCTCCACCGCGTTAATGACCATTGTGGTGTTCCGCGCCCCGGTGCACCGCGTGCCGCTGTTATTATTAGGCTGCATGGTGGGTACTGCGTTAGCCAACCTCCTGGTGATTGGCCCGGCGGTCAGCAACCTCAAATTTGCCCTGCTTAACATGTTACAGGCGCTGATGGGCGGCATCATGCTGCGTGTGCTGCTCGATCGGCGCGCGCCCCTCGACTCACTGCTGGACTGGGGCCGTTATGTGGTCACTGCCGGTATTATCGCGCCTTTTGTCGGCGGCTTGCTGGCACTGTGGTTGTTAAGCGTCAGTGGCACCGCCTCGCTGCCGTTTTTCTCCACCTGGGTGATTTCTGAAGTCATTGGTATGCTGGCGCTGGGCCCGGTGTTGCTGCTGTGGCCGTTAGGAAAGCAGGAAAACCCGGTTGCGCGCCATCGCAGTATAGAAACGATCCTCACCCTGGCCTTTACCCTGCTTGCCAGCTACCTCAGCCTGCGTTATCTGCCGTGGCCCTTCACCTTTATTGTAGTGATCCTGTTTTGGTGTGCGATACGCTTACCCAAGTTCGAAGCCTTTTTACTGTTCCTGCTCAACTCCAGTTTTATCTCGCTGCTGCTGGCATTCAACCTGGTCAATCTCGGTCACGATGACCGTATGCTGGGTCAGGCTGGAACCTGGCTGCCCTTCCTGTTGGTGCTCATCCCCAGCCACGTTATGGCGCTGGTGATGGATGCATTCCAGCGTGAAAAAAATCATATCGCTGAGAGCGAAACCCGCTTCCGTAACGCTATGGAGTATTCCGCGATCGGCATGGCGCTGGTTTCCCCGCAGGGGAACTGGTTGCAGGTCAACCAATCGCTGTGCCGAACTCTGGGCTTTCCGGCGGAAGAGTTGCGTAAGCTCACTTTTCAGCAAATCACCCACCCTGACGATCTGAACAACGATTTACAGCAACTCAGGCGGCTGCTGGAGGGTGAAATCATGACTTACACCCTGGAAAAGCGTTATTTCCGCAAAGATGGCGAAACGGTATGGGCGCGCCTGACCGTCTCAGTGGTGCGGGATGCCCAACAGCAACCGCTGTATTTCATTTCACAAATCGTTGATATCTCTGAGCTTAAGCAGAGTGAGCAAGTAAATCGACGCCTGATGGAACGCATTACCCTCGCCAATGAAGCGGGCGGTATTGGCGTGTGGGAATGGAACCTGGTGACCGGTGAGCTGATGTGGGACAAACGCATGTATGAGTTGTTTGCGCTGGCACCGCATGAAGTCCCTACCTATGACCTGTGGTTACAACGGGTGCACCCGACAGAACAGGAATATGTCGCGCTGACGGTGCAGCAGGCGATTGAACGCCGCAGTGCGTTTCATATGGAATACCGCATCGGATTATCGGAGGGGATTCGTTATGTGCGTACCGAAGCCAACCGTATCCTCAGCCAGGATGGGCAGATCGAACGTATGCTCGGTATCAGCCAGGATATTACCCACCTGCGCACACTGAACGATGCCTTATTCCAGGAAAAAGAACGCATGGCGATTACCCTGGATTCGATCGGTGAAGCGGTGATCAGCACCAACGATGAAATGCAGGTCACCTTTATGAATCCGGTGGCAGAAAAGATGACCGGCTGGACGCAGGATGCCGCAGCAGGGATGGCAATCTCCGAGTTGCTTAACATCACGCATGGCCCTGCCGGGGCGCGGATCCACAATCTGCTGTTGTGTCAGCTTCCGGCAGAAAAAACCACGCCAGACCTGGAAGAAGAGCTGGTGTTGCACACCGCCGACGGGGGCGTATTCGAAGTCCATTACAGCATCACCCCACTGAAGACACTGACTGGCGAGAGTATTGGGGCAGTGATGGTCATTCAGGACGTCAGCGAATCACGCAAGATGATGAAGCGTCTGAGTTATAGCGCTTCTCACGATATGCTGACGCGTTTACCCAATCGTCTCAACTTTGAAAGGCAGTTTAAACGCTTGCTGAGTGATGCGGCAGTCAACCAGCATCAGCATGTGCTGGTATTTATCGACCTCGACAAATTTAAAGCGGTGAATGATACCGCGGGCCATGCTGCCGGAGATGCGCTGTTGCGCGAGCTGAGTGAGCTGATGCAACACCATATCCGCAGCAGTGATTTCCTCGCCCGCCTCGGCGGTGACGAATTTGGCTTGCTGTTGCCGGACTGCGAGGTCGATGACGTGCGCGAGGTGGTACAACGGCTGGTGACGGCGATCAATCAGTATCGTTTTATGTGGCTGGACAGTATCTATCAAGTCGGTGCCAGCGCCGGTATGACGCAGATTGACGAGCATAATTGCATCAGCAATCTGGTGATGTCCCAGGCCGACGTTGCCTGCTACAGCGCCAAACACGCCGGACGCGGGCAATATCATGTTTATCAGGAAATACAGATGTAATCTGCCTTGCCTGCCCGCGCGAGCTGCGCTAAAGTCGCCCCCTTTTTTCCGGCATGGGGGACAATAATGTTTATCGGATTCGATTATGGCACCGCCAACTGTTCCATCGCAGTCAGCGATGCGGGCACACCACGGCTGCTGACGCTGGAAAATGGCCAGCGCCTGCTTCCCTCCATGATTTGCGCGCCCACCCGCGAAGCTATCAGCGAATGGCTTTACCGTCACCATCAGGTGCCGACTCCCGATAGCGAAGGTCAGGCGTTGCTGCAACGCGCGTTGCGTTTTAACCGCGAAGAAGACATCGATGTGACCGCCAGCAGCGTCCAGTTTGGTCTTACTGCGTTGCAAAACTATATGGTTGAGCCGGAAGAGGTGTGGTTTGTTAAATCGCCCAAATCCTTTCTCGGGGCCAACGGCCTGAAACCACAGCAGATCGCGCTGTTTGAGGATTTAGTCTGCGCCATGATGCTGCATATCCGCCAGCAGGGTGAAAGCCAGCTCGAGCAGCCGATTGATCAGGCGGTGATTGGCCGTCCGATTAACTTCCAGGGTCTGGGCGGAGATGAAGCGAATGAGCAGGCGCAGGGGATTCTACTGCGTGCGGCTAAACGCGCCGGTTTCCGCGATGTGGAATTTCAGTTTGAACCGGTGGCCGCAGGTTTAGATTTCGAAGCCACACTGACCAAAGAGACACGGGTGTTGGTGGTCGATATCGGCGGCGGTACTACCGACTGCTCGATGCTGTTGATGGGACCGGAATGGCGCAATAAAGCCGATCGTCGCGCCAGCTTGCTGGGGCACAGCGGTTGCCGCGTGGGCGGAAACGATCTGGATATTATGCTGGCGTTCAAAACCCTGATGCCGCTGCTCGGTCTTGGCGGTAACACGCAGAAAGGCATCGCCCTCCCCGCCCTGCCGTGGTGGAACGCGGTGGCGATCAACGATGTTCCGGCACAAAGCGAGTTTTACTCTGCCGCCTGCGGCAAGCTTCTGCGCGACCTGGTACGTGATGCCCAGGATCCTGATCAGGTCGCATACCTGCTGAAGGTATGGCAACAGAAACTGAGCTATCGGCTGGTGCGTGCGGCGGAAGAAAGCAAGATCGCGCTTTCCGATCAACCGGTTACCTCCGCTTCGCTGGCATTTATTGCTGCGCAGTTACAAACGGAAACCAGCGCGGCACAGCTGGAAGAGGCGATCAATCAACCGCTGGAACGCATTCTGGAACAGGTGCATCTGGCACTGGCGACCTGTGAGACCAAGCCGGAGGTGATCTATCTGACCGGCGGCAGCGCCCGTTCACCGGTGCTGCGTGCAGCGTTACAGCAGGCATTACCGGATACGCCCATTGCCAGTGGCGATGATTTTGGCTCAGTCACCGCGGGCCTGGCCCGTTGGGCCGAGATTATGTTCGGTTAACCGAACATAATTTCTGTCGCGGCGCGATTTATCGCGCAGAATTGGAGGCGTCCCACAGGACGCCTCTTTGGTAAGTGATTAATCAGAAATTGATATTCGCCGCAATACCGCCGATAAACGCATCTTTCACTTCGCTCACGGCCCCCGGCGCTACAACATATTGCAGGTTTGGACGCAGTTGCAGCCATTTGGTCAACTGAGCGTTGTAATAGATTTCATAGTTATATTCAGAACCATCCTGAATCGGCAGATAGGTCGGGCTGTTGTAGTCCGTTTCACCATTCGCCGCATTTTGCTGACGTAATGCCGTGGTATAGGAGCTGTTTACGTGGATACGTGCTGCACCAATACCAATTTCGTCGGCAGGACGCGCATCAAACGGTCCTTTCCAGGTAAAGCTGATGGATTGATAGTTGTCGGTTTTTGAGGTTTTGTGATCGTTCATCACCGCCTGAACCGTGACGCCCAGACCACGGCTGGCATCGCCGCCCTGCGCCGTCAGCTGTTGTTGCAACAGGACATAACCACCATAGGCATGCGCCTGATCCTGGTAAGCGCCATTACGCCAGCTGCCATACACATCGCCATCAACTGACGAATAGTAGTAACCGATACGGTAGTTACCCGGCAGTTTGTCCGGGCCAAAGGTCGGTTTCCAGCCTAATTCCACCGGCACCATGTTGCCGAGTGAATTGTTCATATCAAGGCGGAAGCCATTGCCGGTATCGTAGTTTTTCGGGTTGTCGTTATAGAAGCCCACCTGGAAGAACACTTCCGGCGTAATGTTAACTTTGATACGACCGCCCCATTGTGAAACCGGCCAGTTGTACCAACGGTCGCCACGCCAGTTACCGGCCTGGCCACTGCCGAACGCCAGGTTCTGGAATTTGCTGTCGAAGTTATCGAAGTCTTCACCCACGGTGACACGACCCGCTTTGATATCGACCACGTCATTAAATAGTCCCTGGCGTAACCAGAATTGGGTTAAACGCCAGGTCTGACCGCGACCGTAGACTTCCTGAACGGAAGAGAGCGTGCCGCTTCGCGGATCGCCCACCTGATCAGAGATGTTGCGGCCATTACGGTCGGTAATGGTCATCTGGAATTCGGCATCCTGCCAGTTCAGCAGTTTTTCCAGATCGAGATTGACACCAAACGCCCACTGATCGCTGTAGCGCATCGAGGTGTTTTTGTCATAACCGCCACCAAGGTTAGAGGCGCTTTCCATGGTGTAGTTAACGTCAAATTTGACGCCATCGTTCTCAAGCTGCGTTCGGTAACCGCCCCAGTCACCAAACATATAGGGAGAATCGTAGCTGAATGCATCTGCTGCCACGGCAGATGCGCTCAGCAGAGCGAACATAATCGTTCCCGCGGCCAGACGGCTCGGGATGCGTTGCACTGCTTCTTTTCTGTTCATAATGGTTATTCTTTTGTGAGTTACTGGAAAGATCGAGCAGAGAATAGTGCTGAGGGTGGGGTGATTTTTGCAAATATGTGCTCAGAGTTCCCTGAGGTGACAGTTAATTAATGCAATTGTGACAGCGATCTATGAATGAATATCTTTTGACGAGAATGGCATTTTTTGACTGGAAAAAATTACGCTCCGGTTAACATCAGCAACCCATTGTTGCGGCGCGATAAATCGCACCGCGACGAAAGGATAATTA
This sequence comes from Pantoea phytobeneficialis, assembly GCF_009728735.1. Taxonomy (NCBI): domain Bacteria; kingdom Pseudomonadati; phylum Pseudomonadota; class Gammaproteobacteria; order Enterobacterales; family Erwiniaceae; genus Pantoea; species Pantoea phytobeneficialis. Next base: position 3,347,946 of record NZ_CP024636.1, on the reverse strand, counting down.
ACCGGCACTGGCGCGCGACAGTTCTTCAATCTCTTGTTTACCTAACCTGAGTTGCGTTGCCTGCACCAAATCATCAATCTGCGCTAACGAGGTCGCGCTGACAATTGGCGCGGTGATGCTCGGGCGGGCAATCTGCCATGCCAGGGCTACCTGAGTGGGTGACGCATCATGGGAATCGGCCACGGTGTCCAGCGCATCAAGAATGCGCAAGCCGCGCGGATTAAGATATTTTGCGACCACGCCCTGTCCACGCGCACTTTTGCTGGCATCTGCTGCGGTACGATATTTGCCGCTGAGGAAGCCACTGGCCAGTGAATAGTAGTTAATCACGCCCAAGCCATGTTCCACTGCAACTTGCTCCAGACCGCTTTCATAGCCCTGGCGATCATACAGGTTGTACTCCGGTTGTAACGTTTCATAACGTGCCAGCCCCTGCTGCTCGCTGATGTCCAGCGCTTCCTGCAACCGTTCGGCGCTGTAGTTGGAGGCACCTATCGCCCGTACCTTCCCTTCTTTGATCAATGAATCGAACGCGGCCAGCGTGTCAGCCAGCGGCGTATCCTGATCATCGCGGTGCGCCTGATACAAGTCGATATAATCGGTTTGCAAACGGCGCAGTGAGTCTTCCACCGCCTGGCGAATATATTGCGGTTTCAGGCCGGTTTTATCCGGCGACAATTCCATACCCACTTTGGTCGCCAGCACGATGCTGTCGCGTTTGCCGGTTTTTTTCAGCCATTTACCAATAATGGTTTCCGATTCACCGCCCTGATTGCCAGGCGCCCAGCGCGAATAAACATCGGCGGTGTCAATAAACCACAATCCCTTCTCCACCAATGCATCCAGCAAGGAAAAGGACGTTTTCTCATCCACGGTCCAGCCAAATACATTCCCACCAAAAGTAAGAACCGGCACTGCTATACCCGTGTCGCCAAGCTGGCGAGTTGATTGTTGACTCATTTTATTTCTCCTTAATTGAAACGAGACGGCTCAGCTCTCCAGCTTAGCAAAGGGCAAAACCGGCTTATGAAAAAATCCTGATAAAATTCGTACAGAATATGAATACTTAGCGTGCACAGGACGATATTCTTATTTCCTTCAATTTTCGCCCATGCCTGGCGACTACAATTCTTTCGTTTGCGCTCCGGCAGGTTGGGCGGCGCATTTTGGGAAAACGAATTCGCTGGAGAGCACATAACTTCATGAACACCCGACGTCCATTGTTGAAAAAAAGCCTGATTACTCTGGCGATCGTCGCTGTACTGGCGGGCGGTTATTACTGGTGGCAACATCCGGCTGAACCCAATAAACAGCCACAGGCCGAAGGACAACGCCATCATGGGCGCGGCGTGAGTGGTGCAAATGGCGCTAATCGTCGACCACTGGCCCCGGTTCAGGCCGCCACCGCCACCTTACAAAGCGTGCCACAGTATCTGACTGGCCTCGGCACCGTCACCGCTGCCAACACCGTCACGGTGCGCAGCCGGGTCGATGGTCAGTTAATGGCGCTGCATTTCACAGAGGGGCAACAGGTTAACGCTGGCGCGTTGCTGGCCGAGATCGACCCTCGCCCTTATCAGGTGGCGCTCACCCAGGCACAAGGACAACTGGCTAAAGATCAGGCCACACTTGCCAACGCCAAACGCGATTTGGCCCGTTATGAAAAGCTGGCAAAAACCGCGCTGGTTTCACAGCAGGAACTGGATACCCAACGCTCGCTGGTGAGTGAAACCCTCGGCACCATCAAAGCCGATGAAGGCAACGTCGCCAGCGCGCAACTGAACCTGACCTACAGTCGGATTACCGCCCCCATCTCCGGGCGCGTCGGCCTGAAGCAGGTCGATGTTGGCAACTACATTACCTCTGGCGACACCACCGGCCTGGTGGTGATCACGCAAACGCATCCGATTGATGTGGTATTCAGCGTGGCCGAGAACAATATCAGTCAAATCCTCAAGGCACAGAAAAGCGGCCAGCCGCTGGTGGTGGATGCCTGGGATCGGAGCAACACCAACCTGCTCGCCACTGGTTCGCTGCTGAGTATTGATAACCAGATTGATGTCACCACCGGTACCATCAAATTAAAAGCGCGTTTCAGCAATGAAGACGACGCGTTATTTCCCAACCAGTTCGTCAATGCACGCCTGAAAGTCGATACCTTGCAGGATGCGGTGGTTATCCCTGCCGCTGCGTTGCAAATGAGCAACGACGGCCATTTTGTCTGGGTGGTGAATAGCGAGAACAAGGTGAGCAAAAAACGCGTTACCGCCGGTTTGCAGGATAGCCAGAAAGTGGTGATCAGCGCCGGGCTGGAAGCGGGTGAACGTGTGGTGACCGACGGTCTGGATCGTCTGACCGAAGGCGCAACCGTTGAGATTGTCGCGCCGCAGAGCACCGCCACCCACAGCACTCGCGCTGCGCAGCCAGCACGCGGAGAACGTCAATAATGCAGGTTATGCCTCCCGACACCAGCGGTGGACCGTCCCGCCTGTTTATTCTGCGCCCGGTGGCAACCACCCTGCTGATGATCGCTATTTTGCTGGCCGGTATCCTCGGTTATCGCTTCCTGCCGGTTTCCGCGCTGCCGGAGGTGGATTATCCGACCATTCAGGTCGTTACCCTTTACCCCGGCGCCAGCCCGGATGTGGTGACCTCGTCAATCACCGCACCGCTGGAGCGCCAGTTTGGTCAGATGTCGGGGCTGAAGCAGATGGCTTCGCAAAGTTCCGGTGGCGCATCGGTGATAACGCTGCAATTCCAGCTCACGCTGTCGCTCGATGTTGCCGAGCAGGAAGTGCAGGCGGCAATCAATTCCGCAACCAATCTTTTGCCGAGCGATCTGCCCAATCCACCGGTCTACAGTAAAGTTAACCCGGCCGATCCGCCGATCATGACCCTTGCCGTCACGACCACCAGCATGCCGCTCACCCAGGTGCAGGATATGGTGGAAACCCGTGTGGCGCAGAAGATTTCTCAGGTCAGCGGTGTCGGCCTGGTGACGCTCTCCGGCGGGCAGCGTCCCGCCGTGCGCGTGCAGATGAACGCGCAGGCGCTGGCAGCATTGGGGCTGACCAGCGAAACCGTGCGTACCGCCATCAGCAACGCTAACGTCAATTCGGCGAAAGGAAGCCTCGACGGCCCCACCCGTTCAATCACCCTGTCAGCCAACGATCAGATGACCTCTGCCGAGGATTATCGTCAGTTGATCATCAGCTACAACAACGGTGCACCGGTGCGTTTGGGCGATGTTGCCACCATCGAACAGGGAGCGGAAAATAGCTGGCTCGGTGCCTGGGCGAACCGTCAGGCCGCCATCGTGCTCAACGTACAACGCCAGCCAGGCGCTAACATTATCGCCACAGCAGATAACATTCGGGCGCTGCTGCCATCCCTGACCGCTGCACTGCCGAAGTCGGTTGAAGTGAAAATGCTCACCGATCGCACCACCAATATCCGTGCCTCAGTGGCCGATACCCAGCACGAGCTGATGCTGGCAATTGGCCTGGTGGTGATGATCATCTATCTGTTTTTACGCAATGTCCCGGCCACCATTATTCCGGCGGTAGCCGTTCCCCTGTCACTGGTCGGCACCTTCGCCGCGATGTATTTTCTCGGTTTCTCGATCAACAACCTGACGTTAATGGCGCTGACCATCGCCACGGGCTTTGTGGTCGATGACGCCATCGTAGTGATTGAGAACATCTCCCGCTATCTGGAGAAAGGGGAAAAACCGCTTACCGCGGCGCTGAAAGGTGCCGGTGAAATCGGCTTCACCATTATCTCCCTCACCTTCTCCCTGATTGCGGTGCTGATCCCGCTGCTGTTTATGGGAGATGTGATTGGCCGTTTGTTCCGTGAATTTGCCGTCACCCTGGCGGTGGCGATCCTGATCTCCGCCGTGGTATCGCTGACGCTGACGCCGATGATGTGCGCACGCATGCTCAGTGCCGAATCCTTACGCAAACAGAACCGTTTTTCACGCGCCAGTGAAGCGATGTTTGATCGAGTAGTCGCCGGTTATGGCCGCTGGCTGACGCGGGTGCTGAAACATCCGTGGCTGACGTTGTCAGTCGCGCTGGGCACCCTGCTACTTACCGTTTTGCTATGGATCGTTATCCCCAAAGGATTCTTTCCGCAACAGGATAACGGCATCATTCAGGGCACCTTGCAGGCGCCACAGTCCGTCTCCTATGCCAACATGGCGCAACGCACCCGCGATGTCGCCTCGATCATCATGAAAGATCCGGCGGTGCAGAGTCTGACTTCATTTGTCGGGGTGGATGGCACCAATGCCGCCCTGAACAGCGCACGGCTGCAAATCAACCTCAAACCGTTGGCCGAGCGCGATGATCGTATCCCGGCAGTGCAGAAACGGTTGCAGGATGCGATCGCCAGCGTGCCGGGCGTGTCGTTGTGGCTGCAACCGGTCCAGGATCTCACCATCGATACTCAGGCCAGCCGCACCCCGTATCAATTCACGCTGCAATCCGGCTCGCTTGATTCGCTGAGTACCTGGGTGCCGGCGCTGCAAAACCTGCTCAACACCCTGCCCGAACTGCGCGATGTCAGCAACGACTGGCAGGATCAAGGGTTAGAAGCCTTTATCCGTGTCGACCGCGACAGCGCCAGCCGTCTGGGTATCACCATGGCGGATGTCGATAACGCGCTGTACAACGCCTTCGGTCAGCGTCTGATCTCAACCATTTACACCCAGGCCAATCAATATCGCGTGGTGTTAGGACAGAACAACGAGGCCACACCCGGCCTCGCCAGTCTGGACGGCATTCGTCTGACCAGCACCGATGGCGGCAGCGTGCCGCTGAGTGCCATTGCCAGAGTGGAAGAACGTCATGCGGCGTTGAGTATCAACCATCTCGACCAGTTTCCCTCAGCAACGTTCTCCTTTAACGTGGCCGACGGCTATTCACTTGGCGACGCCGTCAAAGCGGTCAGCGCAGCTGAAGATCAGGTCGGCATGCCTGCCGAGATGATGACCCAGTTCCAGGGCAGCACGCTGGCATTTGAAGCGGCGCTCACCAGCACGGTGTGGCTGATCATCGCGGCGGTGGTGGCGATGTATATCGTGCTGGGGGTGCTGTACGAAAGCTTTATCCATCCGGTGACCATCCTCTCAACGCTGCCTACCGCCGGGGTGGGGGCGCTGCTGGCGCTGATGATCAGCGGCAACGAACTGGATATTGTTTCGATCATCGGCATCATCTTGTTGATCGGTATCGTGAAGAAAAACGCCATCATGATGATCGACTTTGCGCTGGCGGCGGAACGGGAACAGGGTATGTCCCCGCGAGAGGCGATTTATCAGGCCTGTCTGCTGCGTTTCCGTCCGATCCTGATGACCACGCTGGCCGCTCTGCTGGGTGCGCTGCCATTGATGCTGAGCACCGGCGCGGGGGCAGAGTTACGTCGGCCGCTGGGAATTGCTATGGCTGGCGGCCTGATCCTCAGCCAGATCCTGACGCTGTTCACCACTCCGGTCATCTACCTGTTGTTTGACCGCCTGGCACAGATCACGCGTCGCCGCTTCCGCCGCCCGGAGACGCAGCCGTGAAGTTCTTTGCCCTGTTCATCCACCGCCCCGTCGCCACCACGCTACTGACGCTGGCGATTGCGCTGGCGGGGATTCTCGGCTTCCGCCTGCTGCCGGTCGCGCCGCTACCGCAGGTTGATTTTCCGGTGATCGTGATTTCCGCATCGCTGCCGGGTGCCGCGCCGGAAACCATGGCCTCTTCGGTTGCGACGCCGCTCGAACGTTCGCTCGGGCGTATCGCTGGCGTCAGCGAGATGACTTCCACCAGCTCGCTGGGCAGCACGCGTATTATCCTGGTGTTTGATTTTGACCGCGACATCAACGGTGCCGCACGCGATGTGCAGGCGGCGATCAACGCCGCGCAGAGCCTGTTGCCCACCGGGATGCCAAGCCGTCCGACTTACCGTAAGGCCAACCCTTCCGACGCGCCGATTATGATTCTGACGCTGACCTCGGAGATTTATAATCCCGGTCAGCTGTATGATTACGCCTCAACGCAACTGGCGCAGAAACTGTCGCAGATTGAAGGCGTTGGCGATGTCACGGTGGGCGGAAGCTCGCTGCCAGCGGTGCGTGTCGAGTTGAATCCGCAGGCGTTGTTCAATCAGGGCGTGTCACTGGATGCGGTGCGCACGGCCATTGCTAACGCCAACCAGCGCCGTCCACAAGGCGCGATTGATGACCACCAGCAACGCTGGCAATTGCGAACCAACGATGAACTGCAAACCGCCAGCGATTATCAGCCGCTGGTGGTGCATTACAACAACGGCGCGGCAGTACGGCTGCGTGATGTGGCGAACGTGCAGGATTCGGTGCAGGATGTGCGTAACGCCGGGATGACCAATGGCAAACCGGCGGTACTGCTGGTGATCCGCAAATCCCCGGAAGCGAACGTCATCGACACCGTTGACCGTATTCGTGCCGAACTGCCGGAGCTGCATGATGTCATTCCGGCATCCATCGACCTGCAAGTGGCGCAGGATCGTTCGCCCACCATCCGCGCCTCCTTGCAGGAGGTGGAGCAGTCGCTGATCATCGCCGTCGCCCTGGTGATTCTGGTGGTGTTTTTCTTCCTGCGTGACGGACGCGCCACGTTAATCCCCGCCGCCGCAGTGCCGGTGTCGTTGATTGGTACCTTTGCCGCCATGTATCTGTGCGGCTTCAGTCTGAATAACCTGTCGTTGATGGCGCTTACCATCGCCACCGGTTTTGTGGTAGATGACGCCATCGTGGTGCTGGAGAATATCGCGCGCCATGTTGAAGCCGGAATGAAACCCTTACCGGCGGCGTTGCAGGGGGTACGTGAAGTCGGTTTTACCGTGCTGTCGATGAGCCTGTCCCTGATTGCGGTATTTCTGCCGCTGCTGATGCTCGGCGGTATCATTGGCCGCTTCTTCTCTGAATTCGCGATAACCCTCTCGGTGGCGATCCTGATCTCGCTGTTTATCTCCATCACCCTGACGCCAATGATGTGCGCATACCTGCTGAAACCACATGCTCCCCGCGCACAGCCGCGTCTGCGCGGTGCCGGACGCGTGCTGATGGCGGTACAGCATGGCTATGGTCGCTCACTCGGTTGGGTGCTGGATCATGCGCGCTGGGTCTTGCTGGTGCTGCTGGCCACCGTCGGGCTGACCATCTGGCTGTTTATCTCGATTCCCAAAACCTTTATGCCAGAGCAGGATACCGGACGCCTGACCGGCTTTATCTCTGCCGACCAGAGCATCTCCTTTCAGGCGATGCGGGGGAAATTGCAGGACTTTATGAACATCATCAAGGCCGACCCGGCGGTGGATAATGTCACCGGTTTCACCGGTGGCTCGCGCACCAACAGCGGCTCGATGTTTATCTCCCTTAAGCCGCTTTCCGAACGGAGTGAAACCGCCCAGCAGGTGATTGCCCGCCTGCGCACCAAGCTGGCAAAGGAGCCGGGCGCTAATCTGTATCTCAATGCGGTGCAGGACATCCGTATTGGTGGACGCGAGTCAAACGCCAGTTACCAGTACAGCCTGCTGTCCGATAACCTGGCGGATTTGCGCACCTGGGAGCCTCAGATCCGTAAAGCATTTGCCGCCCTGCCGGAACTGGCTGACGTCAACTCTGATCAACAGGATAACGGCAGCGAGATGGCGCTGACTTACGATCGCGAGAGCATGGCGCGGCTGGGGATTGATGTTTCTGCCGCTAACGCCTTACTGAATAACGCCTTTGGTCAGCGGCAGATTTCGACGATCTATCAACCACTGAACCAGTACAAAGTGGTGATGGAGGTGGAACCACGTTACACCCAGGATATCAGCGCACTGGAGCAAATGTTTGTCATCAACAGCGACGGAAAAGCTATCCCGCTGAGTTGGTTTGCCCGCTGGCAACCGGCCAATGCGCCGTTGTCCGTTAACCATCAGGGCTTATCTGCCGCTTCGACTATCTCTTTTAACCTGCCGGAAGGCGTATCCTTGTCGCAGGCGTCCGATGCGATTGACCGCACCATGACGGCACTGGGTGTCCCCAGCAGCGTGCGTGGCAGCTTTGCTGGTACGGCGCAGGTGTTCCAGCAGTCGCAATCCAGCCAGCTGTACCTGATTCTGGCGGCAATTGCGGCGGTGTATATCGTGTTGGGGATTTTGTATGAGAGCTATGTCCATCCGCTGACTATTCTCTCTACCCTGCCCTCCGCCGGAGTCGGTGCGCTGCTGGCGCTGGAACTGTTTAACACCCCGTTCAGCCTGATTGCGCTGATCGGCATTTTGCTGCTGATTGGCATCGTGAAAAAGAACGCGATTATGATGGTCGACTTTGCGCTGGAGGCAGAACGAAACGGCAACCTGACGGCGCGTGAGGCAATATTTCAGGCGTGCCAGCTGCGTTTTCGCCCGATTCTGATGACCACGCTGGCCGCGCTGTTTGGCGCACTGCCGCTGGTACTGACCAGCGGCGATGGCGCAGAACTGCGGCAACCGCTCGGCATCACCATCGCTGGAGGCCTGGTCATGAGCCAGCTGCTAACGCTCTACACCACACCGGTGGTGTATCTGATGATGGATAAGCTGCGACGCAGGAAGCGCCCGGCGCTGATCAACATTCAGGAGAATTAACGGGATGAAGAGACCATGACCACTCAGAACGCGACGGTGCGCTGGCAATTGTGGATTGTCGCTTTTGGCTTTTTTATGCAGTCGCTGGATACCACCATCGTCAACACCGCCATTCCGTCGATGGCGCGCGACCTCAGCGTCAGTCCACTGCATATGCATTCGGTGATTGTCTCCTATGTCCTGACGGTGGCCGTCACCCTGCCGCTAAGTGGCTGGCTGGCTGACCGTTTTGGTGTGCGGAATATCTTCTTCACCGCCATCGTATTATTCAGCATTGGTTCGGTGTTCTGTGCCTTCTCCGGCACACTGGATCAACTGGTGCTGGCGCGTGTCATTCAGGGGGTCGGCGGCGCAATGATGGTGCCTGTCGGGCGCTTAACGGTGATGAAAATCGTCCCGCGCGAGCAATATATGTCGGCGATGACCTTTGTTACCCTACCCGGCCAGGTCGGTCCGCTGCTCGGTCCGGCGCTGGGCGGTATTCTGGTGCAGTACGCCAGTTGGCACTGGATCTTCCTGATCAACATCCCGGTCGGCATCATTGGTGCCATTGCCACCCTCGCGATCATGCCCAACTACACCATGCAAACCCGACGCTTCGACTTTCTCGGCTTTGGTTTACTGGCCGTAGGCATGGCGACCCTGACGTTGGCGCTTGATGGACAGCGGAGCACCGATGGCTCTGCGCTGCTGCTCGGTCTGCTGATCCTGGTTGGCGTCTTTTCCCTGCTGTTTTATTTGATGCACGGTCGTAACAACGACGATGCCCTGTTTAGCCTGAAATTATTTGATAATCGCATCTACTCCATCGGTCTGCTCGGCAGTTTTACCGGTCGCATCGGCAGCGGCATGCTGCCGTTTATGACGCCGATTTTCTTGCAGGTGGGCCTCGGCTTCAGCCCGTTCCATGCGGGGCTGATGATGATCCCAATGGTGCTGGGTAATATGGGGATCAAACGCGTGGTGGTGAGGATCGTGAATCTGTTCGGTTACCGCAATGCATTGGTGGGTGGCACCTGCGCGCTCGCGCTGGTGGTGCTGCTGTTCCCGGCGGTCGCGTTGCTGGGCAGGACCTGGCTGCTGCCGGTGGTGTTATTGCTTCAGGGGATGGTCAACGCCATTCGCTTCTCATCCATGAACACCCTGACGCTGAAAGCGCTGCCAGATGAACTGGCGTCCAGCGGCAACAGTTTGCTGTCGATGATCATGCAGCTCTCCACCAGCATTGGTGTCACCATCGCTGGCCTGCTGCTGGGTGCTTTCGGTCATGGCGCCATCGCCAACAGCGCAGCAGCCCACCAAACCTTTATCTACGCTTACCTCAGCATGGCGCTGGTGATTATCCTGCCTGCGCTGGTGTTCTGGCGTGTGCCGAAAGATGTGAGCAAAAACGTCGATCTGCGACGCAAAAGGAGTGAAGGATGAAGCGCGCGCTGAAACTCGGCATTGGTCCCAAGCTGTTTATGGCGATTTTTTCCACCTGCATGCTGGTGATTATCATCATGCACTGGGGGGTGCGGCTCAGCTTTGAACACGGCTTTGTCGATTACATTCGTAAAGGGAATGAACAACGTCTGACGCTGCTGAGTGATGCGCTTGCTGACCAATATGAACAGCACGGTAACTGGGATTTTCTGCGCAACAATGACCGGCTGATTTTTTCTATCCTGCGTTCGCTGGAGCAGAACCCCGGCAGCGGTAACCTGCTGCCCCCACACGGCTGGCGCACCCAGTTCTGGATTATCGATCAGCAATACAAGGTACTTTCTGGCCCGCGATCCCCGGTCCCCCCTGAAGGGACAAGACGCAATATCACCACCAGCAATGGCAAAGTGGTTGGCTGGGTGATCGGCTCACCTGCTGAACGCCTCACCCGCAGCACTGACATTAATTTTGACCAACAACAGCGCCGCACCAGTTGGATCATCGTAGGCTTTACGGCACTGATGGCAGCGCTGGCGACCTGGCTGATGGCGCGCGGCTTGCTGGCCCCGGTAAAAAGGCTGGTGGATGGCACCCACCATCTGGCCGCAGGCGATTTCGCCACGCGGGTCGAAGTGGGAAGCAGCGACGAACTCGGCCAGTTGGCGCGCGACTTTAACCAGCTCGCCAGCTCGCTGGAAAAAAACGAGAGCAACCGCCGGGCCTTTATGGCGGATATCTCCCATGAACTGCGCACGCCGCTGGCGATCCTGCGTGGCGAGCTGGAGGCCATGCAGGATGGTGTGCGCAAACTGACACCGGAAGCCATCTCTTCGCTACAAAGCGAAGTGGTGGTGTTGACCAAGCTGGTGGATGATTTACATCAGTTATCACTCTCTGATGCCGGTGCCCTTGCCTATCGCAAGCAGGCGGTGGATTTAGTCCATCTGCTGGAGGTGGCGGCGGGCAGCTTCGGCGAACGCTATCGCAGCCGCCAGCTGACCTTGCAGCTGACATTGCCAGCAGAAGCGCCGAGTTTCGGCGATCCCGATCGGTTGATGCAGCTGTTCACCAACCTGCTGGAAAACAGCCTGCGCTATACCGATGCCGGTGGTCAGGTGCGCCTGACCATGAAAAACCTCGGCGACAGTTGGCAGCTCTGCTTTGCCGACAGCGCGCCTGGTGTGGACCCGGCCCATCAGGCCCGGTTGTTTGAGCGTTTCTTCCGCACGGAGAGTTCACGCAACCGTGCCAGCGGCGGCTCGGGTCTCGGTCTGGCGATCTGCAAAAATATTGCGGAAGCGCATGGTGGCAGCATTAGTGCAGATCTCTCTGATTTAGGTGGTCTGCAAATCACGCTAAACTTGCCTTATGTTCCCCATTAAGCACAGCCTATGAGCACGGAAAAGCACGACCCTTTAATCCTTGTTGTTGAAGACGAGCCGAAACTGGCGCAGCTGATGATTGATTATCTGCAAGCGTCCAACTATCGCACCCACCATATTGGCAACGGCAGCGAAGTGCTGAGTTATGTGCAGCAGACGCCGCCGGATTTGATGCTGCTGGATTTAATGTTGCCAGGTCGCGATGGCTTAACCTTGTGTCGCGAAATTCGCCGTTTCTCCGAATTACCTATCATCATGGTGACGGCGCGCACCGAAGAAATTGATCGCCTGCTTGGCCTGGAAATTGGGGCCGACGACTATATCTGCAAACCCTTCAGTCCGCGTGAAGTGGTGGCGCGGGTGAAAACCATTTTGCGCCGCGTCAAACGGACGCCGGAAGAGGCGCAGCAGGCGTCACATCTGGTGATCGATGAGGGGCGTTTCCAGGCCACCTGGCGTGAACAGCAACTGGAGCTGACCCCAGCCGAGTTTCGGCTGTTGAAAACGCTGGCGCTGGAACCAGGTAAAGTGTTTTCGCGTGAACAGTTGCTCAACCATCTGTACGACGATTATCGCGTGGTGACCGATCGCACCATCGACAGCCACATCAAAAATCTGCGCCGTAAGCTGGAAAGTCTCGACGCGGAACAACCGTTTATCCGCGCGGTATACGGCATGGGTTATCGCTGGGAGGCCGATGTCTGCCGCATCCTGTAGCAATCAGCGCCTTAGCTTGATCCAGGTCAATTTACTTCGTGAGTGGCCCTGCCTAAAATTCCCCACCTTTTGCAGGGCCGTCTGATACGGCCACTGCACCTGCCATCGTCGATGGCATGCTGACCTGACATCAGTGAGATCCCATGTTTAAACCTGAACTGCTTTCTCCAGCGGGAACGCTGAAGAATATGCGCTATGCCTTTGCCTATGGCGCTGACGCGGTGTATGCCGGGCAACCGCGCTATAGCCTGCGCGTGCGCAATAACGAATTCACCCATGAAAACCTCGCCAAAGGCATCGATGAAGCCCACCGACTTGGCAAAAAATTCTATGTGGTGGTGAATATCGCACCGCATAACGCCAAACTGAAGACCTTTATCCGCGATCTGACTCCGGTGGTGGCAATGCAGCCGGACGCGTTGATCATGTCCGATCCCGGCCTGATTATGCTGGTACGCGAAGCCTTCCCGGCGATGGCGATCCATCTCTCGGTACAGGCTAACGCCGTCAACTGGGCGACGGTGAAATTCTGGCAGCAGATGGGGTTAACCCGCGTGATTCTTTCGCGCGAATTGTCACTGGAGGAGATCGGTGAGATCCGTCAGCAGGTGCCGGCAATGGAGATCGAGATCTTCGTACACGGCGCGCTGTGCATGGCCTATTCTGGCCGTTGTTTACTGTCCGGTTATCTGAATAAACGCGATCCCAACCAGGGGACCTGTACCAACGCCTGCCGCTGGGAATATAAGGTGGCGGAAGGCCAGCAGGACGAGGTCGGCAATATTGTCGGTGTCCACCAACCGGTTGAGGTACAAGCAGCCACGCCGACGTTGGGACTGGGTACGCCAACGGATCGCGTTTTTCTGCTGGAAGAGAAAATGAAACCGGGCGAAACCATGAGCGCATTCGAGGATGAGCACGGCACCTATATCATGAATTCGAAAGATTTACGCGCCGTGGCACATGTTGAACGTTTGAGTCAGATGGGCGTGCATTCGCTGAAGATTGAAGGCCGTACCAAATCGTTTTATTACTGCGCTCGTACCGCCCAGGTGTATCGCCGGGCCATCGATGATGCCGCCGCAGGTAAACCCTTCGATCCTTCGCTGCTGGAAACCCTGGAGGGTCTGGCACATCGTGGCTACACCGAAGGTTTCCTGCGTCGTCATACCCATGACAGCTACCAAAACTACCAACAAGGCTATTCGGTGTCGGAACGCCAGCAGTTTGTCGGTGAATTTACCGGTGAACGCCGTGGCGAGTGGGCGCAGGTGGCCGTGAAGAATAAATTCTTGCTGGGTGATGAGCTGGAAATCATGACCCCCAATGGCAATCTGAATTGTCGGCTGGAAGCGATGCAGAATGACAAGGGAAGCGCCGTTGATGTGGCACCGGGGGATGGTCATCGTGTCTGGCTGCCGGTACCCGAGCACGTCGATCTCGCTTTCGCATTGTTGCTGCGTAACTTTTCCGCTGGCGACAGCACGCGCGACCCACACGCCAGCAACCGCACTTAATGAAAAGAAATGGGTGAAATTAGAACAGGATCACAGACCGCCGTTTCGCCCTGGCGTAAACTCGCTTTCGCTGCTAACGAGTAACAATAATCAGCAGGTAGTACCAGGAACCACCTCATTCACCCGCCCGGCTCCCCCGTGCGGGTTTTCTTTTTTTCATCCCCGCACCGATAAAGTTCCTGTCCCGGCTATGCTATAACCACTTTTATCTGTAATGCCTCAGGGAATGGACGATGCAAAACCAACCACTTACCTTATTGATTTTGAATGGCAAAGGTGCCGGAAATGAAGAACTCCGCACCGCGGTAAATAAATTGCGTGATGAAGGCTTTAATCTGGCCGTGCGTGTCACCTGGGAAAAAGGCGATGGCGACCGCTACGTGCAGGAAGCCGTCAGTTTGCAGGCGGAAACGGTGGTAGCTGGCGGCGGCGATGGCACCATCAACGAAATTGCCACCGCACTGGCAGCGCTACCCGCAGACCACCGTCCTGCGCTGGGCATTCTGCCGTTGGGTACCGCGAATGATTTTGCCACCAGCGTCGGTATTCCGCTGGAGATGGAACCGGCACTGCGCCTCGCGGTGCTCGGCAAAGCCACCGCCATCGACCTGGCGCGTGTCAATGGCGATCGCTACTTTATCAATATGGCGACCGGCGGTTTTGGCACTCGCATTACTACCGAAACACCGGAAAAACTCAAATCCGCGCTGGGTGGTGTTTCCTATTTCATTCATGGCCTGATGCGTGTCGATGCCCTCAAACCGGACCGCTGTGAAATCGTAGCACCTGGTTTTGACTGGCAGGGCGATGCGCTGGTCATTGGTATTGGCAACGGACGTCAGGCAGGTGGCGGCCAAAAATTGTGTCCTGACGCGCTGATTAATGATGGCCAGCTCAATCTGAGCATCGTCACCGCCCAGGAACTGTTGCCGACCCTGTTGCATTCGCTGACGCGCGATGATGAAAACCCCAACATTGTCTCAGCGAAGTTGCAGTCGCTGAGTATCCGCTCTCCCCACGAGATGACATTTAACCTGGACGGCGAACCCCTGAGCGGTAGCGAATTCCAGATAGAGGTGCTGCCGGGCGCATTGAGCTGCCGTCTGCCGCCGCAGTGTCCGCTACTGGCGTAATTTGTATCTTACGTAGCGGCGCGATTTATCGCGCGAGGTTTTCTGCCAGCATGCACAGAACCGCGCGATAAATCGCGCCACTACGTTCCGATCCCTCCTTTCCCGAGCTGTGACCCTCTTCACAACTCTGTTAAGTCGACTTGTATGGTAGTATTTGCAAGCGTATTTTTTCATCATTGATTTCCCGTTAAAGCCCCTCGACCGTGAATGACGGCCCAGGGCAAAGGAGCTGATGATGAAAAGTGTGGTGATTGAACAACCGGGTGAACTGGTACTGGCAGAGCGTCCCTTACCGCAACCTGCTGCCGGTGAAGTTCGCGTGAAAGTCCAGTTTGCCAGCATCTGTGGTTCGGATGTGCATATCTGGCACGGCCACAACCCTTTTGCTAAATATCCTCGCGTTATCGGGCATGAATTCTTTGGGCTGATCGACGCCGTCGGCGAAGGCGTCGATGCACAGCGTGTTGGCGAACGCGTGGCAGTCGATCCGGTTGTCAGTTGCGGTCACTGCTATCCCTGCTCGATTGGTCGCCCCAACGTTTGCAAGGAACTTCAGGTGATCGGCGTGCATCGCGACGGTGGTTTCAGTGAATTCGCGGTCGCTCCAGCCAAAAACGCCTTTCGTCTGCCTGATACGATTCCCGATAAGCTCGCCAGCATGGTTGAACCCTTCACCATCGCCGCCAACATCACCGCGTTTCTGAAACCACAATCACAGGATGTGGCGCTGATTTACGGCGCAGGCCCAATGGGACTAACCGCCATTCAGGTACTAAAAGGCGTCTATGGCGTTGAACAGGTACTGGTGGTGGATCGTCTGCCAGAACGCCTCGCATTGGCGCAACAAAACGGTGCCGACCAGGTATTCAACAACAGCGAGATCCCGCTGGCGGCGCAACTGGAAGGGCTACAGCCAACACTGATCATCGATGCCGCCTGTCACCCCAGCATTCTGGCGGAAGCGGCCGCCCTCGCCTCTCCGGCCGCACGCATCGGCTTGCTGGGCTTCTCCGGCGAACCGTGCAGCATTACGCAACAAAGCCTGACCAGTAAAGAACTGTCGCTGTTCACCTCACGTCTGAACAGCAACCGTTTCCCGCAAGTGATCGAGTGGATGGAAAAAGGCCAGATCCAGCCAGAGAAGCTGGTGACGCACTACTTCCCGCTGGCGGAAATTGAACGTGCCATGACGCTGTTTGAAAAAGACCCACGCACCTGCTGCAAAGTGATCCTACACATGGGTTGAGTTAACCTTCACACCAGGTGTCCTCTTGCCGGTGCGTACCCGCCGGCAATAATACAATAAAGCAAGATGTCGGAGTTTCTATGTTAAAGAACCTGCGCTGGACCCTCGTACTGCTGTTATTTCTGGTTTATATGATCAATTACCTCGATCGTATTGCCCTGTCACTGACCGTACCGCTGGTGGAAAAAGATCTGATGATCAACGCTGAACAGTTCGGCATGATTTTCGGCAGCTTCTTCTTCGGCTATGCGCTGTTTAACTTTATTGGTGGCCTTGCGACCGATAAATTCGGCCCGACCATTGTGCTGGGCACCGCTGTGGGTATGTGGTCGCTGTTCTGCGGTATGACCGCACTGGCGACCGGCTTCTGGTCAATGATGATTCTGCGTGTGCTGTTTGGTATGGCAGAAGGCCCAATCTGCGCCTCGGCTAACAAAGCCATTAATGGCTGGTTCCCGAAAAAACAAGCGGCTACCGCGATGGGTCTGCTCAGTGCCGGTTCACCGCTGGGTGGTGCCGTCGCCGGCCCAATTGTTGGCTATCTGGCGCTGTCATTCGGCTGGCGCCCCGCTTTCGTGGCAATCTGCCTGATTGGTCTGGTATGGATGGCGTTCTGGTTCTTCTTTGCCGCTGACAATCCGGCGAAAAGCAAGCGCGTCTCCGCGGAAGAACGTGCGCTGGTGGAAAAACTGAAAGCGGAGCAGCCCGGTGAAGAAACCGATCTGTCCGGTGCTGTACATGGTATGGGTTACTACCTGCGCCAGCCGATCATCCTGGTCACCGCTTTCGCCTTCTTCTGCTACAACTACATCCTGTTCTTCTTCCTGAGCTGGTTTCCGGCCTATCTGGTGCAGGCACATGGCCTGGATATCAAAGCCATGAGCATCACCACCATGATCCCGTGGATTGTCGGTTTCGTCGGCCTGGCATTGGGCGGCTGGATCTCCGATAAAATCTTCAACATTACCGGTAAGTTACTGTTGTCACGTAAAATTGTGCTGGTGGTCTCACTGCTGGCCGCCGCAATTTGTGTCGCGCTGGCCGGTACGATAAAAGAGGTGAATTCGGCGGTGATCATGATGTCGATCTCCATCTTCTTCCTCTATATCACCGGCGCGATTTACTGGGCGATTATTCAGGACGTGGTGCACAAAAGCCGTGTCGGCAGCATCAGCGGCTTTATTCACCTGGTGGGTAGCCTGTCAGGCATTATCGGTCCCATCGTCACCGGTTTTATTGTCCAGCACACCGGCAAGTTCGATAGCGCCTTTATCCTGGCGGGTGTGGTTGCGGGACTGGGCGCGCTGCTGGTGCTGTTTGTTATTCGCAGCCCAAAAACCAGTAACAAACCGGTCTCAGCCTAAAAAATTGACCATTGCGGGGCGACTTTACGCCCCGCTTGCTAAAAGGAATGATTATGTTAGAGATTGGCAGCCTTCCCGCCGATGTTCAGCGTCCAGGCTATGATCGCAGCCGCCTGAAAACCCGCATGGTCCACATCGGGTTTGGTGCCTTTCATCGTGCCCACCAGGCACTGGCAACGGACAAGCTGGCGGAACAGGGCAGCGACTGGGGTTATTGTGAGGTGAACCTCAACAGCGGCGCGTTGATTCAGGCTTTACGCCAGCAGGATTTGCTCTACACCCTGACTGAAATGGCTGATGACAGCCTGCATACCCGGGTGATAGGCGTGGTGACTGGCGCGCTGCACGGTAAAGGGGACGGTATCGACGCGGTTATCGAGGCAATGTGTCAGCCGGATGTGGCGATTGTGTCGATGACCGTCACCGAAAAAGGGTACTGCCACCTACCCGCCAGCGGCAATCTCAACCCTGATCATCCCGATATCGTGCACGATTTGGCGCATCCGCAGGAGCCGCATTCGTTACCCGGCCTGATTCTGGCAGCGATTATCCGTCGGCGCGCAGGCAATTTACCGCCCTTTAGCGTGATGTCCTGCGACAACATGCCAGAGAATGGCCATGTGACGCGCAACGTGATTGTGCAACTGGCGGAGCGACACAGCTCAGAACTGGCCGACTGGATCAAAAACCATATCACCTTCCCTTCCACCATGGTGGACCGCATCGTCCCGGCGATGACCGATGCCGCTTTTGCCAGCCTCACTGCGCGTCTCGGTTGCGAAGATCCGGTGGCGGTGGAAGCGGAACCCTTTTTTCAGTGGGTGATCGAGGATAACTTTGTGAGTGGGCGTCCGGCGTGGGAAAACGCCGGAGCAGAACTGGTCAGCGATGTGCTGCCGTTCGAAGAGATGAAGCTGCGAATGCTGAATGGCAGCCACTCTTTCCTCGCGTATCTTGGCTATCTGGCGGGTTATGAACATATCAGCGATTGTATGGCCGATGCGCATTATCGCCATGCCGCCCGTGCGCTGATGATGCAGGATCAGGCTCCGACACTGCGTACCAACGGTGTGGATCTGGCCGCGTATGCCGATTCGCTGATCACCCGATACGAGAATCGCGCCATTAAACATCGCACCTGGCAAATCGCCACAGATGGCACGCAAAAGCTGCCACAGCGAATGCTGGACAGTGTGCGCTGGCATCTGCGCAATGGCTCTGACTGTGACTTTTTGCTGTTGGGTGTGGCAGGCTGGATGCGTTATGTCAGCGGCGTTGATGAGCACGGTCAAGCCATTGAGATTCGCGACCCGCTGAAAGAGGAACTGGCGCGTATTGTAGCGACCAGCGAAGAAGGCGCGCCGCGTGTCCGGGCGTTACTGGGGTTGAAAGCGGTGTTCGGTGACGATTTGCTGCAACACCCAGGCTTCGTGAGCCGGGTGACAGAACTTTATCAGCAGCTGTGTGCCGAAGGGGCGCGTGCCACGGTGCATGCCCTCAGTCAGGGGTAACGCCGCAACAAACTGGTAGCGCAGATGCAGCGTGCTGATTAGACTGAATCTTTCCCATAAAGGCTGGTCAATACCAGCCATAAATACGGATATTGCTGCATGTCAATTGCCTATACCATCACCACCAGCGAACCGGTGAATCAGCAGATCTATCGCTATTTGCGTCGGGACATTGTCACCTGCGTCATTCACCCTGGCTCGCTGCTGTCGGAAAAAGAGGTTTCTGCGCGCTTTAACGTCTCTCGTCAGCCGGTGCGCGAAGCTTTTATCAAGCTGGCTGAAGCCGGCCTGGTGCAGGTATTGCCGCAGCGTGGCACCTTTGTGCGAAAAATCTCTGCCCAGCGCGTTGCTGATGGTCGTTTTATTCGTGAAGCGGTGGAAATTGCCGTGGTCCGCCGGGCCGCGCAGGAAATTACGCCTGTCGCCCTGATGGCGCTGGAGCATAACCTGCAACTGCAACGTTTAGCAGCCGAACGCCACGACAGCCAGGCGTTTCTCGCCCTCGACGATGAGTTTCATCGCCTGATTGCGGAAAGTATCAACTGTCTGCTGGCCTGGGAAACGGTGGAAAATATCAAAGCGACCATGGACCGGGTGCGTTTTCTGACATTAAGCGAAGTCTCACCGCCGGAGAACTTGATCCAGCAGCATGAAGAGATTTATGCGGCGCTGAAAGCGCACGACGTTGAGGCTGCGGAGTCGGCAATGCGCCGCCATTTGCAGGAGATGATTATGACAATAACGCCGATTGCAGAACGCAATAGCGAGTGGTTTGAAGCGCCTTAAGCAGTGTGACATGCCGTAGCGGCGCGATTTATCGCGCTGTTTTTTTGCGGCATCATGCGCAGAATTGCGCCGCTACGGTTTAATTATGCGATCGTCACATCTTTGGACAAATACACATCCTGCACCGCGTTAATCAGCTCCACGCCCTCTTTCAGCGACTTCTTAAACGCTTTGCGTCCCAAAATCAGTCCCATACCGCCGGCGCGTTTGTTAATCACCGCCGTACGCACCGACTCGGCCACATCGGTTGCCCCTGCTGCCGCACCGCCAGAGTTAATTAACCCGGCGCGCCCCATATAACAGTTTGCCAACTGGTAGCGTACCAGGTCGATTGGGTTTTCGGTGGTCAACTTGCTGTAAACGCGATCATCGGTATGGCCGAAATTCACCGCGGTATAACCCCCATTATTCTCTGCCATTTTTTGCTTCACGATATCCGCGCCAATGGTCGCGGCCAGATGGTTGGCCTGACCGGTTAAATCGGCGCTGGCATGGTAATCCACGCCATCTTTCTTGAAGCCGTTATTGCGCAGGTAGGCCCACAGCACCGTCACCATACCCAGCTCATGCGCACGTTCAAACGCGGCGGAGATCTCTTCAATCTGGCGACGTGATTGCTCAGAACCGAAGTAGATGGTGGCCCCGACCGCAATGGCTCCCATATTGAACGCCTGCTCGACGCTGGCGTACAGCGTCTGATCATATTGCGTCGGATAGCTCAGCGTCTCGTTGTGGTTCAGCTTCACCATGAACGGGATCTTGTGCGCATAACGCCGCGCCACCGAGGCCAGCACACCGTAGGTGGAAGCGACGCAGTTGCAGCCCGCTTCAATCGCCAGCTCAACAATATTTTTCGGGTCGAAGTAGTGAGGATTGGCGGCAAATGAAGCGCCGGCGGAGTGCTCAACCCCCTGATCAACCGGCAAAATCGACAGGTAACCCGTCCCAGCCAGGCGACCGGTGTTGTACAGCGTTTGCATGTTGCGTAATACCACAGGAGAACGATTGTTATCGGTCATTACGCGATCAACATAATCCGCGCCCGGTAAATAAAGGCTTTCCGCTGGAATGGTCATGCAGCGATGTTGAAGAAGGCTATCCGCTTCTTGGCCCAATAACTGAACGATGTCCGTCATACTCACTCCTGATTAATGGCTGGATTGGAACCGGCACCTGCCGATTCGCCCCCAACAGCCTGGACCGGGATCCGCCAGGCTGGCAAATTGCTGACTCCATTTTTCAGACAGATACGCAGGCAAAAAATGGCAATTCGGCGTTACGCCCTACCACCAACGATGAAAATGGTGCACCGGTCCAATGCCTTTTCCGACTTCCAGAGAATCGGCATGCAGTAACGCTTGTTGCAACCAGGCTTTAGCCTCGGAGAGCGTCGCAGCCCAGTCATCATGGCGTGGACGTAGCGCCGCCAACGCAGCTGACAGCGAACAACCGGTGCCGTGGGTGTGGCGAGTATTGACGCGTGGCGCGGTAAAACGCTGACGTCCGTTGCGGGTGATAAGCCAATCCGGGCTCTCCGCATCACTCAGATGTCCTCCCTTCATCAGTACCGCTTCACACCCGAGATCCAGCAATGCATCCCCCTGCATCAGCATCGTCTTCTCATCCTGCGCCACACTGCGGCCAAGCAGCGCTGCGGCTTCTGGCAAATTCGGCGTAATCAACGATACCTGTGGTAACAACAACTCACGCAGGCTGGCGATGGCATCCGGTGATAACAACGCATCGCCACTTTTGGCAATCATAACGGTGTCCAGCACCACGAACGGCAGGCTGGCACGCTTCAGCTTGTCAGCGACAATTTCCACCACCGCCGTTTCCGCCAGCATGCCAATTTTTGCCGTGTCGATACGCACATCATCGAGCACCGAATCCAGCTGCGCTCCGACAAAATCTGGTTCGATACGATAGACCGACTGCACACCACGGGTATTCTGGGCCACCAGCGCGGTAATGACGCTGGTGCCATAGGCACCCAGCGCGGAGAAGGCTTTGAGATCGGCCTGAATTCCAGCACCACCGCTGGGGTCAGTACCGGCAATAGTCAATGCGTTAATACGTTTCATGGCGTCACCTCCAGTGTCCACAGCGCATCCAAAAAGGCAGCAACAAAGCTGCCCGGCCCCTGGACCTGACGTGCCGCCCGTTCACCGGCCAGTGACATGACCCGACAAGCTGCCGCCACATGTTGCAGACGTTCACCCGGCAGGCTGGCAAAAGCCGCCACCACTGCCGACAGCGCACAACCTGTCCCCACTACGCGTGTCATCAGTGGGCTGCCGCCCGGGATGGCAAAGGTATGCTGACCATCGGTAACGTAATCCACTTCGCCGGTTACCGCCACAATGCTGCGGTAATCGTGCGCCAACTGTTGAGCAGCGCTGAGTGCGGCGTCAGCCTGATGCAAGCTGTCCACGCCACGCCCGCCCGCCGCCTGGTTCGCCAGGGCAAGGATTTCCGAGGCGTTGCCACGGATGGCTGCCGGTTGCTGGGTCAATAGCTGCTGACAAAATTCGGTGCGAAAGGTTAACGCGCCCACCGCGACCGGGTCGAGCGTCCAGGGTGTGCCGGCACGGTTTGCCGCCTCTACCGCAGCCTGCATGGCGATGCTGCGATCGCGCGTCAACGTACCCACGTTAATGAGCAGAGCATCGGCATAACCGCTGAACTGTGCGGCCTCATCAGCGTCGATCACCATGGCAGGTGAGGCACGCAGTGCCAACAGGACATTAGCGGTAAAGGTCTGTACCACATCATTGGTCATGCAATGTACCAGCGAAGCATGTTGATGCAGTAACTGAAGCGAGTGCGCGAGTTGCGCGGAGGAAAGAAGGTCAGGTTGTTTCATAAAGCTCCCAACCGGCGATCAAGAAGGCGAATGCGGTCAGGCATCTGACTTCCCTACGCTGGCATTATCCAGATCAGGTGGTACGGGTATTTCTCAGCCTTCACAAGGAAGGGCACCCCGAGTCATTTATATGACTGGCAGATTAGGGCAAGTGACTTGCTGACGCAAGCCCGCCCTGCTCAATATACCGCTGGGCTTTTTCCCCCATACGTTGCGTAGCGGCGCGATTTATCGCGTAAAACTTCAAGTTCGTGTGATAAATCGCAGCACTACGATTGAAAACAAATACACATTGCGCATGTGGTCGTTGCTTGTAAAATGACCACCGAGATTATTCCCACAACAAGATGAAGGATTTATGGCAAAAGGAATTGTGCTTTGTCAGGGAGACAGGACGTCATGCGGCGGCAAAATCACCGCAGACGCAAGAAGGCGATCCTGTTACCTGTGGGAAAGATGGTAAGACCTACAAGATTATCGGAGGCATACCTTTTTACACCAGCGGCCCCGATAAAAAACGTATTGCCGGATCGCTTGATAGCCACAGTTCATGTCCTTGCAAGGCTAAAATCACACCGTCTAACGCTTATCCTGGCTATGTGAAAGAAGAACCCCCTGTCTCGCGAGAGACTGGTTTAGCGGCTTAGGCTCCAGCCGCATTAATGCCAAAATTTCAGTCAGAACCAGAACAACATGCAATTCACTCAATTAATGAAATCGATGAGGCTTGCTCAATTGGCCGGGAAGATGAATGTTCTAAGAAAAAATACACCGAGATTGGTCGCTTCTCTGGAGGACTTGCTGGTGGTTATATTGGAATACGCTTCAGATAAAGGCGAATACCTTGGTGAACTTTTCTATAATTCGGTAGGTAAATGACATGAACGTTGTATCTGCTATTTTATTTTCGTTATTTCTCGCCTCTACAATCACAACATATGGATATTCCGCGTTAAAAACCGAAAGACACATTATGTTATGTACTCTCTTTCGTGAAAAATCTGGATACTTACCCAATGGAATGACCCTTGCTCAGAATGGAGGGGCTTTCTTTACCTTCCAAAAAGATTTATATTTCTTCTTGCCACTCATTGTCAGAAAAGGCAGTTTTACTGTTAGAAACATGAAATCAGAACATTATGACTTCATACGAAGTCTACCACATGAAACGACAGGATGGTTGAAGATCAAGTTCTATTTATTTACCATAACGACCACTCTACTTTTTTAAATTTTTTATTTGATTGTTTTTCATAAAGGCATTATGAAATCATACGTAAACAACATGCATCCTCACTATAAACCCGCGCGCCAGCATAAGTAAAAAACCCCGCAGAACGGGGTTAGTCAGTTATTTTCTTCCTGAAAATCACTTTCGCTGATATTGATTCAAGTACTGCTTAACTTTCTCAGTACCATTACCTACGTTAGCAACAGCGGTACGCAATTGTGTCGCGCTCACTTCCAGGGTGTTCGTCCAATACTCAACCTCCCAGGTTTCAGTAAGACTAATAAAGCGTTTGTCTTCCGGTTGTTTTCTCTTTAAATCATCAGCCATTTTGCAGCTCCTGAGGTTAATCCTGAAAACATGACTATCGCTTCTTAAGAAGAGTAACTCGTTAGCTTAACCGAAGGATGTTAGCCGTCCGGTGATTGCCATACAGCCCCACTTAAGGCCAGGAGCCAGCACAGCGCTGGCTTCCGGAAAAAATCCTAGACAATATGGCTGACGATATCAAGGTATAGCAACTATACCAAAGAACAACAGAATAAAACTTTTTTGCTGCATCTAAAGGCTGAATGTTGTTCCCGGTTTTCTGCTAATCAACAGGATCAAGTACTGAGAAACAATTGACTCACATAAACAACAAAACAGTAACATTATGATATTAGTGAATTAAATGCTGATTTTTGCGTCCTGCGTCATAAATCGTACTCATCGTCATTGATAATTCGCGTCACGAAAAATAGCATCTGCGCACTGGTTACACGAAGTAACAGTAAATGGAAAGCATCATCACACAAGGGATTATCACGGAGGATTTACCATGCACAGGACAGTTCGCACGTCGCTATCCACAGCTATCGCCACTGCACTTCTCATTACATCATTTATCCCTGCCCCTGCTTTTGCAGCCGGTTTCATTGATGACTCATCCCTGACCGGTGGTCTCTACTACTGGCAGCGGCAGCGCGATCGCAAAGAGATGGATCCGCAACAGGGTAAATACGGCCAGTATGATGCCAACCTGCATCATGCAACAGGCAATGCCAGCCTCGATTTCTCCTCAGGCTATCTGGCGGACGTCATCGGCCTTGACCTTGCTGCGTATGGCGCGCTGGAGCTGACTCATGGTGGTCCGGCTGCACCCAACGAAATCGGGTTCAGTGATGCCAGCAACCGCTGGGATGAAAAATGGACCGGTGATAAAAGTGGTGCCAGCTTGTACAAAGCTGCGCTAAAAACCCGATGGCAGGATTACTGGCTGCGTGCCGGATATCTACAACCCACCGGCCAAACGTTACTGGCACCGCACTGGAGTTTCCTGCCGGGAACTTACCGTGGTGTCGAGGCGGGAACCACCTATGATTTTGGTGATACGGGAGCCCTTTCCTTCTCATGGATGTGGACCGATCAATACAAAGCGCCCTGGTACCAGCATATGTACAACTTCCGCAAAGCAGACGGCACTACGGATGTACCGTGGCTGCAATCTTTCGGCGCGAAGTACGATTTTAAAAATAGCCTGGTCGTGGAAGGGGCTTACGGCCAGGCCGCAAACTACATGGATCAATACTTCGCCAAAGCGTCGTATCAACTGCCGTTGGCCGGTTCGCCGTTGCGTACCAGTTATCAATTTTATGGTGCACAGGATCGCGAGGGAGGCGGCGCCAGCAACGTCAACAATGTCTATGACGGTTTAGCCTGGCTCCAGGCGATGACACTCGGCTACACCCTTGGCGCATTTGATTTCCGCCTGGAAGGCACCTGGGTAAAAGCAGAAGGTAATCAAGGCTTCTTTTTACAACGCATGACGCCCTCGTACGCCAGTTCCAATGGTCGCATGGACGTCTGGTGGGACTCGCGTTCAGACTGGAACGCTAATGGTGAGAAAGCCGTGTTTGCTGGCGTGATGGCCGATCTCGCACACTGGCAATTGCCGGGTTGGCAGGTTGGTGGCTCCTATGCCTATGGCTGGGATGCGAAGCCTTCCACCAATCCCATATACAACCAACAGCAGCGCCTGACAGAATCCGCCTGGAGCCTTGATCTGGTGTACACCTTGCAGGAAACACGCGCTAAAGGGACGCAGTTCAAATTGCATTACACCCAATATGACAACCATAGCAACCTGCCGAGCTACAGCGGTGGCTACGGCAACATCTTCCAGGATGAAAAAGACATCAAATTTATGGTCATTGCTCCCTTTACTATTTTCTGACGCTAAGCGGGCTGGATCCCGCTATTGTCATCCATGCACAAGGATAACCGCATGAAAAAGTTACAGTTAAGCTTTCTGGCACTCAGCATGATGGGCATTACCGCCTGTAGTGCCGTACCGCAAAATCAGCAACAGGTCGTCGATCAAATCAGTCAATTTGGTGTGCAGTACCAGGTCACGGATAACCAGGCTGCCAGCCACGGCGTGGATTGCGCCCAACTGGGTGCTGACTGGGCATCCTGCAACCGGGCAACCATCAGATTGACCAACCACGGTCCGGCCATCACCAGCAAAAACTGGGCGATTTATATGAGCAACGTGCATGAAACCCTGCGCGTTGATAATGACCAGTTTAAAATGACGCATATCGTCGGTGATTTAACCCGACTGGAGCCTACGGATAAGTTCACCGGATTTGCTGCCGGGGCCACGGTGGAGATCCCCATCGTCAACGAATACTGGCAACTGTTTATTACCGATGTAATGCCGCGCTGGTACGTCACTGCGGCAGGAGCATCGCCCAAGATTATCACCAGCACCGACACGGAAAATTTAACCGATTTTGTCATGCCGTTTGGCGAACAGTGGAAACGTACCGCAGATGACAAAAACGTGCTGATGCAACCGGTCAGCCGCTTTGAGAAAAATGCCGATATCAAGCTGCTGCCTGCTGTTTCGCTGCGTGGACAGATCACCCCCACGCCGCGATCGGTGAACATTCATACGGCAGATGTCGATCTGAGTCAGGGTGTCGCACTCCAGTTGAATACCCTGACGGCTGACCAGGCGGCGGCAGTGCAGCAACGCTTTGCCCTGCTGAATATCAAGACGAACCCAACCGGTTATGGCATCGCAACGCAAATCGATGCCGCACGCTTCAAGGGAGAAGAGGCCGTGTCCGGGGCGTATCAGTTAACCATCACCCCACGCGGCACTGACATCGTCGGCTATGACTCTGCGGGCGTTTTCTATGGACTGATGTCGCTGCTGTCTCTGGTACCGGCAGAGGGTAAACCGCTGATCGCCACCCTGGAGGCCCAGGATGCCCCCCGCTTCGCTTACCGTGGTGCATTCCTCGATGTGGCGCGTAACTTCCACAGCAAACAGGCGGTACTCAGCATGCTCGACCAGATGGCGGCATGGAAGATGAATAAATTCCATTTCCATCTGAGCGACGATGAAGGTTGGCGCATTGAAATCCCCGGACTGCCGGAACTGACTGAGGTTGGCAGCAAACGCTGTCACGACATGGATGAGCAACGCTGTCTGGTGCCACAACTGGGTTCTGGACCGTTTAGCGATAACAACGGCAGCGGCTACTTCAGCCGCGCCGATTATATCGACATCGTGAAATACGCTCAGGCACGCAACATTGAAGTGATCCCGGAAATTGATATGCCCGCACATGCCCGTGCTGCGGTTATAGCGATGGAAGCGCGTTATAACACCCTGATGAAGGCCGGTAAAACCCGTGAAGCGAGCGAGTTCCGCCTGGTCGATCCCACCGATACGTCTAACACCACGTCAGTACAGCTGTATGATCGCACCAGCTATCTCAATCCCTGCCTCGACTCGTCGCAGCGTTTTGTTGATAAGGTGATTGGAGAGATCCAGCGAATGCATCGTGAAGCCGGCCAGCCGCTGAACACCTGGCATTTTGGCGGCGATGAGGCGAAAAACATTCGCCTTGGTGCCGGTTACACCGACATCTCTAACCCGGAAGCTGGTAAGGGGGTCCTGGACCAAAGTAAAGAGGATAAACCCTGGGCGAAATCTCAGGTCTGCCAGGCATTGGTGAAATCCGGCAAGGTACAGGATCTGGAACACCTCCCCAGCCACTTCGCGTTGGAGGTCAGCCAACTGGTCAAAGCGCACGGCATTCCGGTGATGCAGGCGTGGCAGGATGGTCTGAAAGATGCAGCTAATGCACAGGCCTTCGCCACGTCCCGCACCCGCGTTAATTTCTGGGATACGCTTTATTGGGGCGGGTTTGACAGCGCCAACGACTGGACGCAGAAAAACTACGATGTGATCATCTCTAACCCGGATTACGTCTATATGGATTTCCCGTATGAGGTCAATCCTCTGGAACGCGGTTATTACTGGGGCACCCGTTATAGTGATGAACGCAAGATGTTCAGCTTCGCACCTGATAACCTGCCGCAAAATGCTGAAACCTCGGTTGATCGTGATGGCAATGCGTTTACCACTACCTCGGAGAAACCCTGGGGTGGCGCATATGGTCTTTCTGCCCAGTTGTGGAGCGAAACCGTACGTACCGATCAGCAGATGGAATATATGATCTTCCCGCGTTTGTTATCCGTGGCCGAACGTAGCTGGCATCGCGCCAGCTGGGAACTGGATTATCAGCAAGGTCGCAACTTCAAAGGGGGAGAAACCCAGCATGTTAATCAGAAGCAGCTCAAGCGCGACTGGCAACGTTTTGCCAATCTGCTGGGGCAACGCGAACTGGGTAAAATGGATAAAGCCGGTATCCACTACCGTCTGCCGGTGCCTGGCGCACGCATTCTCGAGGGTAAGCTGGAAATGAATGTCGCCCTACCTGGTTTGCCGCTGCAATATAGCCTCGATAACGGCAACAGCTGGCTGGATTATAACCCACAAGACCGTCCTGAGATTGGCGTAAACGACAAGGTGATGGTGCGCAGCCAAAGCCCGGATGGTACACGGATAAGCCGCGTAGAAGCACTGTAAATCGCGAAATTGCGCTGGATCAATTCAGGCAGGTAATCAACCACACCGGTCTGACTGATCCAGCGCAAATTTTCATACCAACGCTAAATCAATCAAAATAGAGGCGACGCATTAAATAACCAATAAGAGTTACGCGAATGAAATTAAATTAATAACAAAGATCAAAATAATTAAAATAAAACCATCATCCGCGGCGGGGTATTTTTATCTGCAAATAAGAAATAATATCAAAATGAGACCGACATCACTGCAACTTGATTAATATCAAGCCGCCACCAGGAAAAAAACGGCCTAATTTCATTCCGGACTAAAAGCTCATAATTCCGGTAAACACAATGAAATTAAAATTATTCAGTTTTATTCCGCACGCACACAAATGGCGCAACATCACGATTTCACGTAAAGGCGCAGTTTCACCAGGCGGCCGCCACTATCACTCCACGCATGTTCAGGCTCATTGCAAAAGGTGTGGCGAACGCATTCATCGCGTTTATTATCGTGATATCAGCGATGCCGAAGCGCGTCGTTGGTTAGGATAATCGTCTTAATATCAGCGGATTGTATGTTGCAGCCCTTGGCTGGCATGTTACCCTGCAAGCATTGACCTCTTGCCAATATTGCAGCTATGCCTGATTTGCTTACAACATTGAGTCATCAGATCTACCTCTCGGCCCCATTATTTATCCTTATTTTTCTTGGCTACTGTCTGACCCGTATTGGCAAATGGCCGGCCAGCATCAGCGAAGGGATGAATCGGTTTGTTTTCAACGTTGCCCTGCCCTGCATGCTGTTTGATGTAATGAGTGACTTTTACAAAAGCCCACCCGTGGATTTCCGTCTGCTGCTGGCATTTTTTGGTAGCTGTTTGCTGGTGTTTATTGTCGGGCGCATCATCGCAGCAAAAGTGTTTCAGTTGGAAAGCATCGCCGGGTCGGTGTTTGCACTGGGCGGTATTTTTTCCAATAACGTGATGCTGGGTATTCCGATTGCCACCGTGCTACTCGGGGAGCAGGCGTTGCCCTCGGTGGCGCTAGTGCTGGTATTCAACAGCCTGATCCTCTGGACATTACTCACGGTTTCGGTGGAGTGGTCAAAACACGGCAGCTTCTCACTTCAGGGTCTTGGCCGAACGGTGATCAGCGTGCTGAAGAATCCGTTAATTATCGGCATCCTGAGCGGCACGGCATGGAGTTTCCTGCAACGACCGCTGCCCCTGATTGCCGCCCAACCAATTGACATGCTCGGCACCATCGCAGCACCGCTGTCGCTGGTGACGCTTGGCATGAGTCTGGCCCATTACCGGGTACGTGATGGCCTGAAGGAGAGTTACAGCATCTGCATGTTGAAACTGATTGTGCAGCCGATGTGTATCTGGGCGATCGCATGGCTGACCGATCTCCCGGCGTTGGAAAGTAAAGTGGTGGTTTTACTCGGTTCGATGGCGGTCGGGGTCAATGTTTATCTGATGTCACAAAAGTTTCAGGTACTGACCGGTCCCGCAGCAGCCAGTATGTTGTTTTCAACGCTATTTGCCGCAGTGACGACCCCAGTGTGGATGATGCTGATGACGCTGGCCGGTTATTAAGTTGCCACCTCGCGTAATGCCGCGTAACGGCGCGATATATCGGGGAAATTTTCACAAAAAAAAGCCCCGCAACACAGGTTGCAGGGCGGTTGCGTGGCTATCGCAAGAAAACTTATTCAGCCGGTTTGGTGCGGATCAGATAGTCAAAGGCGCTCAGTGACGCTTTCGCCCCTTCACCGCTGGCAATGATGATCTGTTTGTACGGCACCGTGGTGCAGTCGCCCGCAGCGAATACGCCTTTCAGGCTGGTTTCGCATTTGGCATCAATAATAATTTCACCCATGCGGTTGCGTTCCACCGCGCCTTCCAGCCAGGTGGTATTTGGCAGCAGGCCGATCTGGACAAAAATACCGCTGAGTGCAATTTCATGGCTGGTCTGGGCGTTGCGGTCAATATAAGACAGACCGGTCACTTTGCTGCCGTCACCTTTCACTTCAGTGGTTTGCGCGTTCAGGATCACATCCACGTTTTTCAGGCTGCGCAGTTTATCCTGCAACACCTTGTCGGCACGCATTTCACTGGCGAATTCCAGCAGCGTCACATGTTCAACGATACCTGCGAGGTCAATCGCCGCTTCAACGCCAGAGTTACCTCCGCCGATGACTGCCGTGCGTTTGCCTTTGAACAGTGGGCCGTCACAGTGCGGGCAATAGGTCACGCCTTTGGTGCGATACTCTTCTTCACCCGGCACGCCCATATTACGCCAGCGAGCCCCGGTCGCCAGGATAATGCTGCGTGATTTCAGCACTGCGCCAGATGCCGTTTCAATCGCATGCAGGCCACCCTCTTTGGCGGCAGGGATCAGTTTGATCGCGCTCTGGGTGTTAATAACATCCACATCGTAATCATCAACGTGTGCGCGCAGTGAACCGGCCAGCTTCGCGCCTTCGGTTTTCGGCACTGAAATGTAGTTCTCGATGTCGACGGTATCCAGTACCTGACCACCAAAACGCTCGCCCATCAGGCCAGTGCGGATACCTTTACGTGCGGAGTAAATGGCTGCCGCTGCCCCCGCCGGGCCGCTGCCTACAATCAGCACTTCATAGGCATCACGTTTGTTCAGCTCTTCCGCCGCGCGTTTTTCAGCGTTGGTATCCACTTTGCCGACGATCTCTGCCAGGCTCATGCGGCCCTGGCCGAACTCTTTACCGTTCAGGAACACCGCCGGAACGCCCATCACGTTACGGTCGGTGATTTCATTCTGGAACATGCCACCGTCAATCGCGGTGTGGCTGACGTTCGGGTTCAGGATCGCCATCAGATTCAGCGCCTGCACCACATCCGGGCAGTTGTGGCAAGACAGGGAATAATAGGTTTCGAAATGGAACTCGCCTTCCAACGCAGCGGCCTGATCCAGCAGGCTTTGTGCTTCTTTAGAAGGATGTCCACCGGTTTGCAGCAGTGCCAGCACCAGTGAAGTAAATTCGTGGCCCATCGGCGAACCAGCAAAACGCGGGCCGCTGTGGCTGCCAGGGTTAGTAATCAGGAACGAAGGTTTACGTACCGGGCGATCGTTCTCTTCGCGGAAGCTGACTTTGTCAGACAGGCTCGCGATATCTGCCAGCAGGGTCCGAATCTCTGTGGATTTGGCGCCATCATCCAGTGTGGCAATTAACTCAACCGGTTTCGTTAATTTCTCAAGGTAAGCCTTGAGTTGGGTTTTTAAATTGGTGTCGAGCATAATAAGTTCCTGTTGCTGGTCGAAAAATCGGGTGCCGTAGCACCCGATTGGAGAAAAATCGAAGAGCTGGGAGGTTGCTTAGATTTTGCCAACCAGGTCCAGTGACGGAGCCAGAGTTGCGTCGCCTTCCTGCCATTTAGCCGGGCAAACTTCACCTGGGTGAGAAGCAACATACTGAGCCGCTTTCACTTTACGCAGCAGGTCAGATGCGTCACGGCCAATGCCTTCTGCGGTGATTTCGATAGCCTGGATGATGCCTTCCGGGTCAACGATGAAGGTACCACGATCTGCCAGACCTTCTGCTTCACGCATGATTTCGAAGTTACGGGTCAGCGCACCAGTCGGGTCACCGATCATCGCGTATTTGATTTTCGCGATGGTTTCAGAAGAACCGTGCCAGGCTTTGTGGGTAAAGTGGGTGTCGGTAGAAACAGAGTAGATATCTACGCCCAGTTTCTGGAATTCTTCGTGATGATCAGCCACGTCGCCCAGTTCGGTCGGGCAAACGAAGGTAAAGTCAGCTGGGTAGAAGAAGAAAACACTCCATTTACCCTCAACGTCTTTCTCGGTTACGTCGATAAATTCGCCGTTTTTGAATGCTGCGTTTTTGAACGGTTTAATTTTGGTGTTAATGATAGACATCGGGTGACCTCCGTTAAAAGATGTGATGCAGGTTACATAATTTTCGGGCCAACATCTAATATGCAGCCGTTATCAATTGGATAAACAAAAGCTATCAAACGCGGTAAGGCCCGAGGGGTGCGGCCTGCCGCGGCATTCTACACAGAAATAACCCTGATTTAACGTGGTTTATCTTTTTGCCGCATCGCTGCTACTTTTGAGTTAACCGCCTGCTGGAGTTTATCTGTGCAAATCCGATTTTTTCAGGAAGCTGATCGCCCTTTTCTGCGCACGTTGTTCCTCGCCGCACGCCGTTCCAACTGGACCTGGCTTAAGGGGGATGACTGGCAGTTGGAAGATTTTGACCGGGTGATCCTCGGTGAGACGGTGCTGGTGGCCGAGGTGGACGGACATCGCGCCGGGTTTGCCGGGGTGCTGGATAATGATAATTTCCTGCATAGCCTGTATGTTGACCCGGCTTTTCAGGGCCAGGGCGTTGGCAGTGCATTGCTGAAAGCCGTGCAGGCACGTTTTACCGGCACCGGCGCGTTAAAATGTTTGCTGCTGAATGTGCCGGCGCAACGCTTTTATCTGCAACATGGCTGGCAAAAGGTGGCGCAAGGTGAAAGCGATCAGGGGAAATATCTGTTGATGCACTATCCGCTGGCGACACGCACCAGCGGAACCTGAACCCTTAAACCGCGCGGAAGGCGATATCGCCGGGGATTACTTCCCCCTGCCAGTAAAGCTGCGCGGCGACACGTCCCGCCAGTTGGCGATACAACGCGGTAAACTCGCTATCGGGACGGCGGATCACCGTCGGCTCGCCATCATCCAGATCCTCACGCAAGTTAATATGCAAAGGCAACTGAGCCAGCAGACGGGTGTTGTAATCCTGCGCCAGCTTTTGTGCCCCGCCAGTGCCAAAGATCGGCTCATGATGACCGCATTCGCTACAGATATGAATGCTCATGTTCTCCACCACGCCAAGTACCGGCACGTTGACCTTCTCGAACATCACAATCCCTTTGCGTGCATCAATTAACGCAATGTCCTGGGGCGTAGTGACCACCAGCGCACCCGTGACGGGCACATTCTGTGCCAGCGTCAGCTGGATATCGCCAGTGCCGGGCGGCATATCCAGCACCAGATAATCCAGATCCGGCCACAAGGTTTCATTCAGCAACTGCATCAGTGCCTTGCTGGCCATAGGGCCACGCCACACCATCGCGTTGTCATCCGTCACCAGATAACCAATCGAGTTAGTTGCCAGCCCGTGCGCCATAATCGGTGCCATATGGGTGCCATCTGGCGAGGTCGGTCGTTGGTTTTCGGTGCCGAGCATATTCGGGATCGACGGACCGTAAATATCCGCATCAAGGATGCCGACGCGCGCGCCTTCCGCCGCCAATGCCAGCGCCATATTCACCGCGGTACTCGATTTACCGACGCCGCCCTTGCCTGAACTCACGGCGATGATATTTTTCAC